>JAYPDB010000150.1:0-4472 GCA_038125045.1 Bacteroidota bacterium | reverse complement strand
TGAAAGATATTTGGGATCCGGAGAATCGGTTCAACCCGGGTAAAATTGTGCGGGCAAAACCCATGGAACAGGGGCTTCGCTATTCCCCCGACTACCAACCCATGGCGGTTCCAACGGTGTTTAAATGGCGAAAGGTGGGAGGATTCAACGAGGCGCTAGAACTGTGTAATGGTGCTGGGGTCTGCCGGAAGCTGGCCGAGAGTGGGGGGACTATGTGCCCATCCTACATGGCCACTACTCATGAAAAGGATTCAACACGTGGACGGGCTAATGTCTTCCGTCATGTGTTTTCGGGAGCAAGTCCCGAGGGCTTTGCCTCCAAAGATCTCAAAGAAGCCCTGTCCTTGTGCTTGAGTTGTAAGGCCTGTAAAAGCGAGTGTCCAGCCAATGTAGACATGGCCAAAATGAAAGCCGAATTCATGCATGGGTATCATCAAAAACATGGGGTATCTCGTAAAGAAGAATTTTTTGGAGATCCTGCAAAACGATATCCACTAGCAGCGCGCTTTCCTGCCTTGGTAAATAAGGTGGCGAAGTCCTCTTTTGGAAAGCAGGTCTTGAAACAAACCTTTGGGGTTTCTCCACTCAGAGATTTACCCGAGTTCAGCACCGAGCGTTTCAGAGATTGGTTCCGTAAAAATCCTTCCCCTGCCTCCGAGCATAAAGTTATTTTATTGGCCGATCTGTTTACCGACTATCATGATCCCCGAGTGGGTAAACATGCCGTTCGAGTGCTGGAAGCGATGGGTTTCGAGGTGATGTTGCCCAAGGTGCAGGAATTGGGTCGAACCTTTTTGTCCAAAGGGCTCTTGGATAAGGCGCTGGCAACGGCCGAAACTGTCGTACAGGGACTGGCGCCCTTTGCCCAGAAAAACTATCCGGTGATAGGGCTTGAACCCTCCGAAATCCTAACCATACGCGATGAATATCTAGACTTGGTCTCTGAGCCCCTTCTCGAATCGGCTCAGGTCTTGGCATCCAAAACCTACACCTTTGAGGAATTCGTAGCCCTGCACAAAGATCGTTTTCCAACGGCTCGTTTGCATCCGGTTTCTCAGGCCCCCAAAGTGGCGCTTCATGGGCACTGTCACACCAAGGCACTCATTGGAAATCAAGCGACCATCAAAGCTCTGGAACTTGCCGGATATCAGGTGGAGGCAATGGATACCGGTTGTTGTGGTATGGCGGGTAGCTTTGGCTATGATGAGGATACCTATGAGCTTTCCATGCAGATTGGGTGGCAACGTCTATTTCCCAAGCTAGGTAACCTAGAGGCCGAAACCCTAGTATGTGCGCCCGGGTTTTCATGTCGTCATCAAATTCATGACGGAGTGGGGATGCATGCCCTTCATCCCGCTACTTTGATTGCTCAACGCATAGGTCTCTAGGGCCCCTGATTGTGTTGGATTAATTCGCGAGCCGACTGCAGCGTGGCATCGGTAATTTGCGCTCCACTCATGAGTCCGGCAACCTCATGCACGTGCTCCTGTTCATTTAGACGCAGTATGGTACTGATGGTTCGGTCTTCGCGCTCGGTTTTATGCACTTTAAAGTGGTGATGCGCCTGACTGGCGATCTGTGGTTGATGGGTAATGGCAATGATCTGAGATTTGGTCGATAGTTTGCGCATACTTTGGCCCACCTTTTCTGAAATCTCCCCTGAAATA
The DNA here is from genome assembly GCA_038125045.1 of Bacteroidota bacterium. Classification (GTDB taxonomy): domain Bacteria; phylum Bacteroidota; class Rhodothermia; order Balneolales; family Balneolaceae; genus UBA1275. The sequence continues at coordinate 2,805 of JAYPDB010000150.1, read as the reverse complement.
CCGGTATCAATTTCATCAAAAATCATCACCGGCAAATGCTGCTCGCGAGCCAGTACACTTTTCAGGGCCAGCATCACTCGGCTTATTTCACCACCAGAGGCTATTTTGGCCAGGGCTTTAGGACGCTCTCCCTTGTTGGTGCTCAGGTAAAAGACCACTTCATCGGCCCCATCCTCGGTGCACTCTACCAACTCATAGCCATCTGGGTTTTCTTCGGGTCGAAGGGGGAGTCGAAACCAACCATTGGGATTTCGCAGCCAATTCACCTGAACTTCCAACTGTGCATGGGGTATTCCCAATTGGCTTAATTCAAATTCTATGGATCGAGCAAGTTGTTCCCCGGTTTGCTCACGAGATTCATGAAGTGCAATGGCCGCTTCTCGCAATTGTTGTTCTTGCCTAAGGATGGCCTGATCCAATCGCTCGAGTTCCAAATCAAAATGTTCAGCTACCGACAACTCCTCGGAAATACTTCGTTCGTACTCGATAAGTTCGGGTATGCTCTTAGCGTATTTCTTTTGTAGACGGTTGAGCTCGGATTGACGCCGCCGAAGTTCTTCAAGACGACTCGGGTTGAATTCGATCCGGTCTCGATATCGCTCGGCAAAGTGCATGGTTTCGATGATGCTCACGCGAGCGGCGTTGATTTCCTCGAGGTATTGTTCAAACTCTGGTTCAATACGCGCCAAATCTTCCAGAGTAATCTTAAGCTTATTCAAGAGCCCTGATAGATCCACCTCATCCTGTTCTCCAAGCTCCGAGATCCACTGTGCTTTTTGATCCAGCACCTCTGCATTGTCTAGCAGTTGCATTTCAGCTTCTATGGCGGCTTCTTCATCGAGCTGTAGTCGTGCTTTTTCGAGTTCCTGAAGCTGAAAGCGGTAGAGTTCGGTCTTTTCTTGTAACTCAGCTTCTCGGCGCATTAAATCTAATTTGCTAGCGCGAAGTTTTTGCATCTGCTCAAAGGTTTCCCGATACGCTCCTAAGAGAGCTTCGGTGTTTCCAAACTGATCCAGTACTCCAAGATGATGTTCCTCTTTGAGCAGGAGTTGGTGATCGTATTGGCCATGCAAATCGACAAGTAAATCACCCACTAGTTTTAGCACTCCAATGGTTACGGGCGAATCATTGATAAAGGCCCTACTCCCAGTCTCACGAATCTCTCGGCGAAGAATCATGGGACTGTGCGCTTCGATATCGTTTTCTTTGAGTACCTGGAGTAATCGTGGATTTTGATCGTGTGATATACTGGCCTCAGCAATAGCTTTAAGGGCACCCTGTCGAATGACTTCGGTATCGGCGCGTTCGCCTAATATCATATTCAAAGCACCTATAATAATCGATTTACCGGCGCCTGTCTGCCCGGTTAGGATATTCAGTCCTCTCCCAAAATCGACTTCAAGTTCGTCGATGAGCGCAAAATCTTTGATGTATAGATGGTTAATCATGACCGTAGGTATAAGAGTCTAAATATCCGACATCCCTTTCATCTTTTAAAGAGGAAATCAAAAAAAATCGGGCATTTATGGGTATATTTCAGCGGTTCGGTAAAACCGCACCTTCAACCCGAAAAAATCGGATACCTTGTAACCTATCATAAGCTGTGAGCGATTCCCCATCCACAACGATCTATGAATTTAAAGTTCCTCCTGGGCAGCATGAGGCCATACGTCTCGACGTGTACATCACCCAGTTTGTGGAGAATGCTACCAGAAACAAAGTGCAAGATGCCATTAAATCGGGTTATGTCTGGGTGAATGGTAAGCACGAGAAAGCTTCGTATAAGATGCTTCCGGGCGACGAAATTTATATCGAATTACCCATTGCGCCTCCCCCTGAAGCGGTGGCAGAAGAATTGCCCTTGGACATTGTGTATGAAGATGATGATTTGCTGGTGGTCAATAAGGCTGCCGGGATGGTGGTGCATCCGGCCTACGGAAACTGGACGGGTACCTTGGTCAATGGGCTTATGCATCATGTGGAGGAGCTGGGCGATCGGGATGACGACGCCGGTGACTTGCGCCCTGGGATTGTGCATCGGCTCGATAAGGATACTTCAGGACTGCTGGTGGTGGCGAAGAACGATGCAACCTTAGCGGATTTATCTGCAAAATTTGCCGAGAAAGATGTGGAGCGCACCTATTGGACAGTGGTTTGGGGAACCCCGCCCGAGGAGGGTACCATCGAGGGAGATATTGGGCGTTCGAAGCATGATCGCAAGCTTATGACGGTCTTGCCTCAAGGTCGAGGAAAGCATGCCGTCACTCATTATAAAGTGCTCGAGTATTTTGATTATTTGAGTTTGCTCGAGGTGCGCTTGGAAACCGGTAGAACCCATCAGATACGCGTGCATTTGGCACATATAGGGCATCACGTGTTTGGAGACCCCACCTATGGGGGTACCTCGGTTCGGTTTGGGCCGAATACCGGAAGCCGGAAGGTGATGTTCCACAAACTCATTACCGATTTGGGCCGACAGGCTCTGCACGCCAAGACTCTGGGATTCGAGCACCCTTCAACCCGAAAAATGATTCGTTTCGAATCGGAACTTCCCGCGGATGTGCAGCATGTACTGGATATGCTTCGAGAGCATTGCTCGGCGGAGTTTTAGCTATTAACACTAATGAATAGATACCTCTGAAGACTATGGCAACCAAACAGATTACCATCAATGTAGAACTTGACGAAGAACACATTCCCTCCAACATCGAATGGACCGCGGATGATTTGCAGGGAATGGATCATGCCAATTGTCGTGCGATGTTGCTTTCGCTGTGGGATAATCGCAACAAGGATACCCTGAAA
>JAYPDB010000149.1:0-4524 GCA_038125045.1 Bacteroidota bacterium | reverse complement strand
CCGGTGCGCATCGACATACCCAAAGTCTTGGTTCACTTGCGGGGCAAAGTAGTTGATGAAAAAAAGAAAAAAGGCCGACTCAAAGATCGATTAGATCCAGAGCATGTAGCCCTTAAAGTAGTAGCTAAAACCTTTGAAAACGTTTCTAGGTATGAACGAGCTCAAAAAGTGGGGCGCTTAGGTCAACAGTGGTTTGAGCAAGATGGAAAACTCGTCAATCTACCTAAGGTATTGAGTGGCTGGACAGATACCCGAGAGGTAAAAGCCATACCTAAGCAAACTTTTAGGGAATGGTGGGAGAGTAGAGATGAGTAATTCCAAAGAAGCGATATTATCCCGAATTTCGAATGCCTTGCAAGATGTTCCAAACACCGAAGGCCCAGAGGATATTTTGGTTCCTAGAACGTACCGAAGACAAAGCCATCTGAGCGCATCCGAACGTTTAGAATTATTTGTTGAACGGGTGACCGATTATAAAGCCCGAGTTCAAAAAGTACGTGAAAATGAAGTTTCTGAGGCTTTAACCAAACTTTGCAGTCAAAAAAATATTGAAAAAGTGGTTTTTTCTGAGTCGTTTCCGGACACCTTCAAACCGAAAAAAGTTCAGCTATATGTGGATCCGGTTGAAAATCCTTTGACGCATGCCCAGTTGGATGGCATGGATGCGGTGCTCACCACCAGTGCCCTTGGGATTGCGGAAACGGGAACCATCGCATTGGATGCCGGCGAGGGGCAGGGAAGAAGAGCTTTGAGTCTGATACCAGATATGCACATTTGTTTGGTCAGGCATCGTGATATCGTTGAATTACTACCGGAAGCCTTTCATAAACTACATGAACAGGTGGCCACTCAAGGGAGCCCCATTACCTTTATATCAGGTCCATCGGCTACCTCAGATATTGAGTTAAATCGGGTTGAAGGTGTACATGGCCCTAGAATCTTGGAAGTACTCGTAGTCACCGATTTGTAACGTCGATTACTTTTGTGAGGAACTTCGGATGCAGAGCTTCGGTGTTAGTACCGTTTTTTGCGCCGTGAGTGATTTCTGATGAGGATGTTGAATACGTTCCAAAAACCGATGGGCTACCAATTCACCTGTGCTATGACTTAGCTGGTCAACACTGCTTAGGGGAGGGTCTATAAATTGGGTGAAGGTTTCGTTGCTAAAACCAAAAAACTTAATGGGTCTCTCCATTTTTCCCTTTTGATTTTTGATGGATTGCATAGCACCAATAGCAGCAAAATCACTGGCTGAAAATACCCCATCAACCGCTTTCGATTCACTCAATAGTCGACATCCTAGTTCAAACCCATCTTCAAGGGTTAAATGTGATTCCCAAATTAGTTCATCATGCACTGCTAAACCGTGGCTTTGAAGAGCATCGACATATCCTCGTTTTCTTTCCTTATAGATACTAATCTGAGAGGTGCTTGTGAAATGCACTATGGAGGTACACCCATTTTCAATGAGATGTTCGGTGGCCTTGTACGCGCCCATATAATCATCGATGACTACCGTATCGACTTCTAGGCTCTCGTGATAGCGATCGAACAAAATAAGGGGGATATCTCTGTCCATGATATCCTTGAAATGCTCAAAATCGGTGTTCTTTTTAGCAAATGAAACGATGATTCCGGCTACTTGAGCCTGCATCAAAGTCTTTAATTTTGCACGTTCTAATTCCGGTGAGTCATGAGATTGTGCAACAATCACATGATAACCGGCGTCATTCAAAACGGCTTCAATACTGTGAATGACCGATGAAAAATAATGCCGATCGATGGTTGGCACCAAGACACCAACCACTTTGGATTTACCCTGACGAAGCGCAGCAGCAATATTGTTGGGTTGGTAGTTGAGTTTTTTAGCTGCGGTTAGAACTCTTCTCTTGGTGGCGTCACTTATTTTTGGGTGGTCATTTAGGGCCCTCGAAACCGTTGAGGCGGTGACCCTAAGCATGGATGCAATATCGTGGATGGTTGTTTTTTCGGGCATGATGAATGGTCATGAGCAAGTGATTCTTACTCGTTCGATGGCTTACCTATAGTAGCCAGAATACCGCCATCTACATATACAATTTGACCATTCACAAAATCACTCGCTTTTGAGGCTAGAAAAACAGCCGTGCCTGCTAAATCTTCGGGGTCTCCCCATCGCCCTGCTGGCGTGCGTTGAATGATAAAGTCATTGAATGGGTGTCCATCTACCCGAATAGGGGCGGTTTGTGAGGTGGCAAAATAACCAGGACCAATTCCATTGGTTTGGATATTAAATTTAGCCCATTCCGTGGCCATATTACGAGTGAGCATTTTTAATCCGCCTTTTGCTGCCGCATAGGCGCCCACGGTATCTCGACCTAATTCAGACATCATCGAACAAATGTTAATGATTTTCCCCGCTTTACGCGTGATCATGTGATTGACCACGTGCTTGGCCATGATGAAGGGACCGACTAAATCCACATCAATCACTTTCCTGTATTCCTCGGTGGGCATATCTTTTAAAGGAATACGTTTGATGATACCGGCATTATTGACCAATATATCGATAGGGCCAATTTCATCCTCGATTTGATTCACAAAATGGTGTGCCGACTCATCATCGGTAACATCGAAAAGGAATCCATGTACTTTGTAGCCTTCACTCTCGTATTCTTTTAGCGCGCGTTCCATTTTATCTGGAGTCGTACCATTGATAATCAATTCCGCACCAGCGGCTGCTAGGCCTTTGGCCATTGCCATGCCTAAACCATGAGTACCGCCCGTAACCAATGCTCTTTTACCTGTTAAATCGAATAAGTTATTCATAGGGTTACCTCTTAACGTAGTTGATTAGGTGCACAGCCGTCCATATCGCTGTAGTCTAGATTTTCACCGGCCATACCCCAGATAAAGGAATAGTTACTGGTTCCAGACCCGGAGTGAATGGACCATGGGGGGGATAGCACTGCATGGTTATTTTGCATCCAGATATGGCGGGTTTCGTGAGTTTGACCTAAGAAATGACAAAGGGTTTGGTCTTCTGGTAGTTCAAAATAAAAATAGGCTTCCATTCTGCGATCATGAACATGAGCGGGCATGGTATTCCATACGCTACCGGTATCTAAGGTGGTCATACCCATTTGCAGCTGACAGGTTGCAACAACAGAATTAACGATCAATTTACGAATGGTCCGACGATTAGATGTTTCTAGACTTCCCAATTCCACAATTTCAGCTTCTGCCTGGGTTACTTTTTTCGTTGGGTAAGCATGATGAGCTGGAGCCGAGTTGAGATAGAAGAGAGGCTGACCCCCATCCTTTTGATGAAAACTAATGTCTTGTTCTCCTCTGCCCACATAAAGTGCTTCCTTGTATCCTAGTTCGTATTCCGTTTCTCCTACCTTAACCACTCCAGTCTCACCTACATTGATGATCCCCAATTCTCTGCGCTCCAGAAAAAAGGTCGCTTTTAAAGGGTCGATGGTTTCTAATGGTAGAGCTTGGTCTCCAGGCATGGCACCCCCCACGATGTATCGATCATAATGGGTGTATACCAGTTGAATCGTTCCCGATTCGAAGAGCGTTTCGATTAAAAATTCATTTCTAAGTTTCTGGGTATCATACGATACAAAATCGTTGGGATGAACGGCGTATCGTACCGAATAATGTGTAGACATAAGCGGATGAATGTGTAATGTTATCGATTGCATCAAATATCTCATTTACCCCACAATTAATCCAGTCAAATATGGTTATATAACAAGTTTTTTTACCTCAAAAACCCAGAAACAATCGATTGCATAAAAATCAGCTTTAGAACCCGGCATTCCCCACAGAAAATTTATTTAGAATTACTCTAAATAAGATAGGTTTGCTAATGAATTTCTTCTTAATTTAGATTTAATCTAAGTAACCGAACACCTTAAAACTCTTACAAGAGGTTGTTAGCTACATGCCTACTCACTGTTTCCATCAAGAAGTTCAGCTTCAACTTCAACATCAAAAAAGTAAAACTTCGACCAAATTGAGAATGACCTTGTTGTTCATTTTCGTCGCACTGTTCTCGGTTTTTGCTTCGGAGATTATCGCTCAAACAAGTGTGCCCGATTCTCAGCGAGTAACGAACATCCAATACATTGAACTCGATCGAATAACGGTTTCTGCGAGTCCAACATGGAAAAGCGAAACACCTGGGGCTGCTTCCTATTTAAATGCTGCAACCCTTGCGAGTTTTGATTACTCCAATGTACATAAGGTTCTTAGCCAGGTGGGTGGTGTGTACGTTCAAGAAGAAGACGGCTTTGGTTTACGTCCCAATATTGGTATGCGGGGGACGGGAGTAGCCAGAAGTGCCAAGATCACCCTCATGGAAGATGGTGTGCTCGCGGCGCCGGCTCCTTACAGCGCTCCAGCTGCTTATTATTTCCCAACCATGGCACGAATGGAAGCGATAGAAGTTCGAAAAGGATCATCACAGATTAAATACGGACCGTACACGACCGGAGGGGCCTTAAATTTATTGTCGGCTCGTATCCCATTCGA
>JAYPDB010000148.1:0-4540 GCA_038125045.1 Bacteroidota bacterium | reverse complement strand
CGTCCCATTCGGCTATTTCAACCCGGCGATCTTGGTTAACGCACTTTGCTAACCAGTCAGGCTCATAATCCACATCGTGATCTTCTAAAATTTCAGCGGGAACGCCGTCCCAAACATTTGCGGTATTACCCTTGAAACCGAGGTCTTTAACTCCGATTTCGGAGGTATAATACCCCGTAAGAATCAGGTTTCGAATCTCTCTAAAAAAGCGCCCGCCCTGTTCGGTGCTAGGGCGTAGTTTGTCGGGGTAGGCAATCTGATCGAGTATGGCAAATTGGTGTTCTGGGCTTAAGTCAACATACATGTTCCTGTGTTCTTTTTTAGAAAAGGAGTCAAGCCACATTAAACCGCCCCGAAGCCGAGTTTGCAAATAAGGCATATCTAATACGATAAAAGAAATAAAGTCGGGCACATTGGCGTCCAAAGCCGAGCCCGCCGTATCACTTGCAGGAAGGATTCGTTCACAAAGAGCTTCAATAGTGGCTATTTCGTGATCGTTAAAAAAGCGTTGCTCAAACAAAGCTTCATCGCGTTGTTTTTCCTCTTTTGTCCTTCCATAATCCCATATTTTATCGGCATAAGGAATATGCAATAATTCTTTGGAGCCTTGATCGGCAAGACTTACCGAATATCCGGGGCAATCTTTTGCCTCAGCTGATGAGCTAAAAACGAAGCCCGCACCGAAGGCGCTCAAGAGAATACTTTTAATGGATTGTCTACGATTCATCATAAGGCTTATAGATTTTGTTTTTGTAATTGTTCTACAATATGATCGGAGGTCCTCCAAGACAAAGCCATTATGGTCCAGGTTGGGTTTTTATCGGCCTGTGAAACAAAAGAACCTGCGTCTACCACAAATACATTTTTAACATCATGTAGCTGCTGAAATGAATTGGTTACAGAGGTTTTGGGGTCGTCTCCCATACGGGTGGTACCCACCTCATGAATAATTTGACCGGGCGCGGCCAAGCCGTATTCGTTTTCGGCGGTTGGCCGGTCTCCAAGGGTGATAGCGCCCATGGCATCAAAGATCTCTTCAAATGTCTGATGCATATGTTTCGCTTGATTGCGCTCGTGATCGGTCCAGTTATAGTGGAAGCGCAGCACAGGAATGCCAAATTCGTCCACGGTATCGGGATCAATTTCACAATAATTGTCGTATTGAGGAACCGATTCTCCTCGGCCCGAAATCCCCATTACCGCACCATAAAAACGTTTAACGTCATCCCGAAGCTTTGGTCCATACCCACCGACATCTATTCCAAAGTGATGATTTAAGCTGTCAGGGTTGAACCCAAAGCCATATGAAGGAGTACCAAGCCCGCCCCATATTTCAAGATGGTAGCCACGGGGAAAATCTAGCTTTGCGTCATTTAACCACCAGGGGGTATACACGTGCATTCCGCCCACCCCATCTTCGTTGTAGGTTTTGCGGTTTAAAAGTTCTGGAACAAGGGCCGCGCGAGAGGCGCCGGTGGAATCATGTAAATATCTTCCAATCAGCCCACTGCTATTTCCAAGACCCTGGGGGTGCAGAGCACTTTTGGAATTCAATAAAATACGGGCAGAGCTACAGGCAGAAGCCGCCAAGACCACGACTTTTGCATTAATTTCATATTCTTGCCGGTCCTCTTTGTTGATATAGATAACACCCTTGGCTTTACCCGCGCCATCTGTGGTAACTTCACGAACCATAGCGTCGGTGTACAAATCTACACGCCCGGTTGACCGCTGTGCTGGAAAAATTAGACAACTTCCAGAAGAGAAGTCGGCATAGACCGAGCAAGAACGATTACATTGACTGCAATAGAAGCAAACCCCACGGTCATTGTTGATTCGTTTTGTTAAAATGGAAAGACGAGAGGGTATCACGGGAATATTCGCCTTACGCGCACCTTTGATGTAGTATAGTTCATGTAACCTGGGTTTTGGGGGAGGAAGAAAAAAACCGTCAGGTTCGTTATGAATACCTTCTTTAGACCCAAAAACCCCAATAAGCTTATCCACACGATCGTAGTAGGGCTTAACATCATCATAGCCTATAGGCCAATTGTCGCCAAGTCCATCCACATCTTTGCGTTTAAAATCTAAGGGTCCAAAGCGAAGCGAAATGCGGCCCCAGTGATTGGTTCTTCCCCCCAACATGCGTGAGCGAAACCAATCGAATCGGGTGCCATTTTTTCTGGTATACGGTTCGCCTTCTATATCCCAACCCCCGTAAGCGGCATCAAAATCACCAAAGGGCCGGGTAGAACCCGCGCCGCGCCGCGGGGAGTCCCATGAATTCCGCAACTGTGTTCGTTGAGCGTCATTTGCGGGATCAAAGAAGGGCCCGGCTTCAACAACCGCAACGCGCAAACCCGATTCCGAAAGGACCTTTGCCGCCATTCCTCCACCGGCTCCAGACCCAACGATTACCACATCATAGCTTACGGGATTTGTGTGTATGAACATAACATGTAAGATAAAGTGTTGTCGTTATTTAACTAGTTGACCGTTGATCATAACTCGGTCTACCAGGGTGGTATATTCAAAAGGGTCACCGTTGAAAAGCACCATATCGGCATCCTTGCCAACTTCTAAACTCCCCACCCGGTCCTCTATACCTAATAATTGAGCGGGATATAAACTTAGATTTTTAATAGCGTCTTGAGGGCTTAACCCGTTCCCAACCGCAACGCCCGCTTCAAATAAGACCACTCTGGTTTTGGGCACATACCCTTCATAACCGCTTTGAAATGCAAAAGATAGGCCGGCCTGTGCGAGTTTTGCTGGGGTATCCATGGCCACGTTGACCGCTTCACCCGTCGCCCTAAGCATGGTTGGGTGAAGGATGATGGGAACATTAGCCTCCTTAACTTCATCCAAAACAAGATAGATTTCGGCAGCCCCATCGAGCACCATCTCAAAACCAAACTCTTTTTGAAGCCTCAGGGCGGTTAAAATATCCTGAGCCCCGTGAACCGTTACGAGGGCCGTAGATTTGCCCTCGAGTAAATCAGCTAAAGCTTCAAGGGACAGGTTTCGGCTAGTGAGCGAACCTTGAGCTCTTTTGTGGGCATAATCTTGGGCTTTAATAAACTCTTGTCGCATCATAGCCATAGCCTTGGCGCGAGTTCCCGGCTTAGAAAACGCATTGCTAATGACGCCTCCTAATGAAAAGGTGAGCATAGAGGCCGGGATAAGGGCTTCTTCTGCGGTCTTTGCGTTTGTTTTAATTACCATGCTTTGACCAGAAACAAGTGCTCCGGGGGCATGGCCGGTTTGAATCGTGGTAATCCCATGATCACGCAAGTGTCCTACTAAGGGTTCTAGGGGGTTATAAGCATCTAAAGCCCTAAGCTCAGGTTGAATAGCTGAACCCCGGTCAAGCTGGTCCTGATCGTTTCCCGGATCATTCAAATAACCGGCTAGACCCACTACCGTGTGTGCATCAATAAAACCAGGGGTTAATACCTTACCGTTTAATTGTGACGCTCCAGCGGGAACCGGAGTAGACTCTTGACTTCCAATGGCGGTAATATGCCCGCCGCTGACCACTACGCGCCCCTTGGAGATGGTATTGCCGTCTCCAATGTGAACAAGTTCAGCGTCAATTACGTAACTAGCTGTTGACAAAGGTGGGGCTTGGGCATATAGTTCAACCCGAAAAAAGAAGGAAAAAATAAAAAAGAGGGTGATAGACAAGTGAAATTTTCGTGTGTTTGTTCTCATGATTAGTTCCCCCCTTCATGGGTGTGTGTATGAGTATTTAAGCGAAAGACGCCGTATCCCCCCGTGGCAACTGTGCGATCTTCTGGATTGGATCGATCCCAGGCCTTAACACCATCAACCCACGTTTCTAACACGAGGGTATACACGCTAAAAGGATCGCCGCTTAAAATGAGTAAGTCAGCGTCTTTGCCCTTTTTTAAAGATCCTATTCGGTGATCGAGCCGCATCATTTTAGCGTTGGACAAGGTAATGGCCTCTAAAGCCTTCTCTCTGCTCATGCCTTCACGAACAGCAAAGGCCGCCGAGCGTAAAAACAGGCGCGAATCGGTCACGTAATCGTCGGTGTGAATGCCCACTAGAGCCCCTGCTTGTTCCAAAACCGCGCCATTGGTGTTACTAAAATCTTTAGCTTCCACCTTGCCGCCAAAGGAATCTAACGAGATAATCGAAGCCGGATATCCTGAAGCAGCAATTTCATCGGCGACTTTGTAGGCCTCCGAAACATGCTGTAACACCATATCGTAGCCAAACTCTTCGGCTAAACGAATAGCAGTAAGCACATCATCGTGTCGGTGTGTATGATGATGAACAGTTCGCTTTCCTTCAAGCGCTTCTGCCAGGGCCTCCATTTGTAAATCTCTAGAGGGGCGCTTGCTTAAATCGTCGCCGGCAGCAAGAATCTTTTGTTGATAATCTTGTGCTTTAATGAACAAACTCCGAACCATAGCCGCCGATTTGGCGCGGGTACCCGGTGAGGGGGCGCTTCCAATTGGGTTGGTACCATTAGCCATTTTTAAACCCCCACAAATTTCAGGGTGCTCCTCTG
>JAYPDB010000147.1:0-4557 GCA_038125045.1 Bacteroidota bacterium | reverse complement strand
TCATTAGGGGCATCAAATCCTCCCCAAAAAGGGAGTACTGGCGCGTAACCATCGACATTTTCTAGTCGTGGATCTATGTTACCCTCATCAAATATTTCGTCGGTATCTTGGTTCGATTTGGTGTTAAAAATATCATCACAGGATAGATTCAACCCGAAAAAGAATACGATGAATACAAGACTCCATGTGGAGTGGGATTTGGGTAGGTAGGAACGTGAAAAAATCATAGTGTTACACTTACTCCTATTCGATGAATCTGACCTAGGCGCTCGAAGCGGGTATAGGCATAATCGGCTTTAAGGGTTCTTCCTATAAAGGGTACGCGAACGCCTCCACCTAAGCTTGGCATTTTGCGTTCCAACTGCCCAAACTCGTAACCCGTACGTAGGAAAAACTGGTCCATAAAACTGTACTCAGCTCCTAGGTTTAGCTGTTCTGCGTTATCCGAAGGATTGGTTACCTGGGCCGTAAGTACAAGCTTGTTTTGTTGATTTTCCCAAACATCATAAGCCGCGCCTATATGAAATCGCGTCGGTAAGGACGTAAGGGTTTCGGGTGATAGAATTTGTACGCCCTCCAAAGACTCCCGAGATGTCGTGCCATCGGGTGAGGCATCGAGGCCGAAATTATTAATGCCAACAGCAAATCGAAGCCCGGTATCGCCCACCCGGTAAGCAAAACCAAAATCAATGGCGCCACTTTGGTACTGAACTTCTTCAATTTTTTCTAATAAATACTTAAAAGTGATTCCATAGCTAAATAGGTCTGTCACCTTTTGAGCCACCGATAAGCCTGCCGACATATGATGAGTGCTGAACATTCGCCCAGTGCCAAAAGGTTGGAATTCGGTGGTTTCCATAATGTCGCCTGAGCCTAAATACTGTATGGATAGCCCCAGTGCGAGTTGATTGATTTTTTGGATGTAACTGAAGTAATCTTGCTGGATCCCAGCTACGTATTCGGTGTGGCTGGCCATAAACTCACTGCGTTGCATCTCGGCAGAAAGTGCAGGATTCCAATAAAGGCTAGAACCATCCTTTGCATCGGCCATATTGGAATTACCCATAGCGGCCGAACGAGGATCCACCGCAATTTTGGTGAACTGAAATCCTTCGGTACCGGCTCGGTCTTGACCATAAGAATTCTGAGCGCTCAGAGATGGCTGGCTTAGGATGAACAAACCCATGAGAGAAGCTAGTATCGGAAGGATATGTTGTTTCTTGGCTATCATCTTAGAATCGTATCGATAGACCTACCATGATATGTCGCTGCTCAATGTAATTGGCAGGATTATCGTAAGCGGGCAAATTGTTATCGGTTGGGTCTAAATATCGTGGGTCTCGAACATTTCCAGGCACATCATAGCTTCTATCGTCACGCAATGCGATAAGGGCTGCTGGGTCGGTAGGATATTTTTTATATCCCTGCCCGGTTACTGGATTTACAATCACCGAACTTCGATTGTCTAGAATATTTGTGAGTTCTACGAAGGTGGATATTCTCGCACCTTGAACCTCAAACCATTTTTGAATGTTCAAATCCATATAAAACCAAGCTGGACCTACTTCGCTATATCGCTTAGCGGGATCGATTACCCGCTCATAAATCGGTCTCCAATCTTCTCGACCTGTGACGGGATTACGCTGCAAGCCTACAAATTCCATGGGCGTATACCGCGTTCCTGATCTCCAAACAGCCGAGAGAAAGACTTGAAAATCATTGAGGGCCGACCAGCCGAAGAGTCCTTGCGGGCGATCATGGGTAAAGGTAACATTTCCCTTTATATCGAATGGACGATCCCAGGCCAATGGAGTTTCCACATTGCTACCAATGTTTTGGTTGGCATTAATGGCATTTAGGTTATCGTCATTGGTGGAGCTAAGACCTTCGGCCCGTGAATAGGTGAATGACAGTTGCCCTCGCAACAGATCTTTATAGCGTTTTAAGTAGGATAATTCGACCCCTCGGGCACGAGCATAATCACCATTGATACGGAAGGCTTTGGTCACATCTCTTCCATCCACATCTTGGACACGAATCGATTGAGTGGTTACGAAATCGTATTTATCTCTCCAGAAAGCCGAGGCATTAAAGGCATCGTTTGAGCTTAACTGATTTCGAAAGCCAATTTCATAGGAGATATCCACTTCTGGGTCTAAGTTTGGGTTTCCTAGATCGGGCAGATCGGATTGATCTTGATAAAAAGGGTCTAAACCAGCATAGATATAGCTGGGATGAGGAATCCGAGTAGAGTGACCATAGTTAAAGAACAATACCTGATTTTCACGGACGGGGAAAGAAACATTGATCTTGGGCAAGAATCGAAACTTGTATCGTAAGCCGAGAAGCTCCGTACTGCTATCAATATAATCCTGCGCTACAAAGCTTGGGATGGTGGACAGAGCGTCGGGGTCCAAAGCATCTTGCACAGCATCATCCACATATCGCCCGGGAGCCCAGTATTCTAATCGAGCACCGATATTGGCAATAAGGCCGTTGTAGCGAATTTTGTCGGTGATATAGAAGGCTCCCCGTTTGGGTTTCACTCTCCAGGCATCAAAAGTCTCACCTACGCGGAAGGTTTCCGAAGTGGTATTCTCATCAATTTGGATAGGCGCCCCAATCCAAGGACGTGTGATATCGATCCATTGATAATCATTAAACTTAAACTCAAAGCCTGCGACGATTTGATTGGTTCGATCCCCAAAAAATTTGGTTAGACTGCTCTTAAAGGTGAGTTCCTCTGCAAAGTGATCGTGCCATAAAGTAGAGATCCCACCATTGTTAATGTAGCCAGGTCCCGCCAACACATAGGTAAAATCCTCGCCCCCCTGAAACTCTTCGGCCGGAGAGGTTACAATACTTTCCGGATCAAACTCACTATCGACATTTAAAGGTCTCCATGAACGCCCGTTGGCATCGGCACGAAGTCGGGTAAAGAGTCGACTCACCTGCATTTCGTAAAAGGCGGTTTGAGATAGGGTTTGCGTCCATTTCAAATACGAGAGATTACTGTCATGGGTATAGGTACTGGCATTGTCCAAGAACCCATTTGAAAAGGCAAACTGAAAACCGGGTCTAATTTGCGTATCAGCACCTGTAATTTGAAGCATACGAGTATTCTGGTTTATGGTAAGTGAACGCTGATACGCCCCTTGTAGCCGCATGCCAGGTTTGATATTGTAGGTCATCTTGAACATGCCGTTCCACCGGTTCCCTTGACGAGGTGACCAAAATTCACTGTCTACTATTGAAGAGCGGATTTGACTCGCCGATAGCTTGGTGTATCCATCGGTAAGGGAAATTTGACCGGTTGCAAAGAAGGTCATAGATCCGGGTAAATCCAACCCAAGTGCCGGCAACAGTTGCTCGGTGAGAACAGACGGCCCCCCAATACTCAACTCATAAATATCAGAGAAGAAGTTGGCTTGATTGGTCATTACGTTACTCCCTAGGTTGTCCCTCTTGTGGGAGAAATTACCTTCGTAACGATCACCCCCATTTTGGGTTTGTACTGCTACAACTCCCGAGGTAACATCACCGTATTCCGCACCCACGCCCCCGGTAATCACCTCGATATTGCTAAATGAATTGGAACCCAAGTCCAATCCAAAACCAGTACCTGCTAGTGGATCCTGGGCAGAAACTCCATCGACCACATAACCCGTCTCGTAAGCACGTCCACCTTTTATATAAAGTCCCGTAGGATCCTTAACGACCCCGGATTGAAGGGAAACGGCATCTTCAACCCGCTGAATGGGTGCCGCTTCAATATCTTTTTTAGAAATAGTGGCCGAGGTGGTGGACTTCTCTACATCGAAAATCGGAGCCTCACCTATGACGACGACCTCTTCATCGGATTCGAATATCTGTTCGCTAAGACTTTGCTCAATTTCGGTGGTTTTTCCAGCCTCTACCACAATGCCGGTAACCTGGGTCACTTGAAACCCAATAAAAGTAATCTCAATGGTGTATTCACCTGGTCGAATACTTCGAATAAGAAAGCGTCCATCGATGTCTGTAGCCGCTCCAAAATTGGTACCTACGATTCGAACATTAACCCCTGGAAGAGTTTCACCGGTAGCCTCTTCGGTGATGACCCCACCTATGTTCCCCGTGGCTTGAGCATATAGATGAGAGGGGAACAACATAGTGAACACTCCTAAAAAAAGAAGGGTTGCTATGGCTATGGATAAACGATTGTTTGACATAGGCATCACACTAATTTTCAAATCCTAGCTTTTGAATACACATGTAGTCCAGGAATTCCCGCATGTTATTATTCCCGTTTAACTTGGTTAAATCCATGCCAAAATAAATGAGATTTTCTTCTGGACTCTGAACACTTACGCCTTCCATAAGGGTGTAGTCGGTGATTAATCCTAAGAGGGTGGTCGCTCGATAATCGGACTCATACAGAAGGGTTGAACCCGAAATAGGCTTGATAGGAAGCCACCCAACTACTCTTGTGCCGAGCTTTAGGGTTGGCGCCAACTCATCGGTAGGAGAGGTAATTTCGGTTCCTGCATTTAGTACGAAGCCCGTTTCTATGCCCCC
>JAYPDB010000146.1:0-4644 GCA_038125045.1 Bacteroidota bacterium | reverse complement strand
CTCCGCCAGCGGCGTTAATTTTTTTACTCTTTGTCACCTTCTTCACTTTCGCCATGTGACGATTCGCTAGCAGAAGCATCTTTCTTTGCCTCATCGGCATAATTCAAACGTAAAGTGGTAAGGGTTTGATCCAAATAACTTTTTAATTCTGCAGGTAGATTGCCTTTGGTATAATCGGATAAAGCATTCAGGGTATCAATGGCATATTTTGCCGAGGATAAATCTCTTTCAATCGTATCGGTGGCTGGATTTTTAAGTTTTCCCAATCCCATCATACCAATTTGTTGATGCTGCTGAACAAGCATCATAAAGAGTATTTGTTTTTGTTGATCTTCATTGAGGTTTTTCAAATCATCCATAAGTTTACAAATATTTTGATGCTATCGATTTATGTTTATGACGTACTAAGTTTATTCTAATCCTCGAGTTTACATCTGATTTCAGTCTTGGTTATAAAAGACAAATCAGTCCTATAAAATAAGGATTTCATATCAATAATAGGAAATATGTAGCCAGCGATGATGGGTATGATACCAAGTTTAGAAACCAAGAAAATTGATTAAAACTTAAATTCAAATAGTGAAAGAACTTCACTACTTTTAAGAAGTACTAAAAACCTAAACCAAAGGTTTTTACACTCACAAAACATCACTCAATTTAACTCACCATGCATCGCGTACATAATTTTAGCGCCGGACCCGCTATTCTTCCCCTCGAAGTACTCCAAAAAGCTCAAGAACAGTTAGTCGATTATCAAGGTAGCGGCTCCTCAATTATGGAGAAAAGCCACCGTGGAGCGGAGTATGTAGAAGTTCATGAAACAGCCATTGAACAATTAAAACAAGTCTTGGGACTTGGGGATGATTTTGAGGTAATGTTCTTACAAGGTGGAGCCAGCACCCAATTTCTAAGCGTCCCTTTCAACCTACTTTCTGAAAACGAAACAGCCGATTACATAAATACAGGTGCATGGTCTAAAAAAGCAATAAAAGAAGCACAGGATTTTGGGCAGGTGAATGTGGCATTTGATGGGTCAAAGGAAAGCTTCACTAGAATTCCCAGCCAAGAGGAACTACAGTTGACTCCTAATGCTAAGTATGTTCATTTTACTTCGAACAATACCATCTTTGGCACCCAATTTACCACGGAACCCAATACAAATGGGGTTCCATTAGTATGTGATGCTTCTTCAGATTTTTTATCTAAACCCATTAATACTTCGGCATATGGCATTATCTACGCGGGGGCACAAAAAAATCTTGGGCCTGCTGGCGTAACCATCGTAATCATTCGCAAGGATATTCTGTCAGGAATTTCCAAGTCTAACATTCCAACCATGTTAGATTACAGAAGTCATGCTGGCGCCATGTTCAATACTCCGCCGGTATTTCCTGTCTATATGGTAAAATTAGTGTTGGATTGGATCCAAGAAAAAGGGGGTATTTCCTATTTTGAGAAATTTAATCAAGAAAAAGCCTCACTTATTTATTCTACCATTGATGAAGATGATTTTTACAGTGGAACGGCGGATCTTAGCTCCCGTTCATTGATGAATGTAACCTTCCGTCTTTCTACCGAAGAACTGGAACAAATGTTTTTAAAGGAAGCAGCGTCTCATAAGTTAATGGCGTTAAAAGGTCACCGTAGTGTGGGGGGAATTCGGGCGAGTATTTACAATGCATGCCCCATGGAAAGCGCAGAAGCCTTGGCGTCTTTTATGAAAGAATTTCGTGCTAAAAACGGATAAAAGTTCTCATACCTACCAAATGGTGAGTATGTGATCAATGGTATTAGGAACAAATAATAGCATATACAGAACGCCCCAAAAGGCACCTGCTAAATGGGCTTCATGATTGATTTGTCCTTCGCGCCGGCCAGCCCAAATACTGTACATCACAAAGAGGATTCCGAATAGTACAGCAGGGATTCCAATGGGTATGAACATGAGATACAATGGCGTGAAAGGAAATAGTACAATAAATGAGAAGAGTACACTTTCTACGGCACCTGAAGCACCTATAGTAGCATATTGAGGATTATTTTTATGCTTGAGTAACGAAGGAAGCGACGAAACTAGAAGTCCACTACTGTAAAGCACAAAAAAATGAAACTCCCCTATACTGCGTTCTAAAACCGGCCCAAAAAACACAAGGGTTATCATATTAAACAACAGATGAGTCCATCCACCATGTAAAAACCCAGAACTTATAAGTTCATACCAACTACCTTGCCGCACCATTCGATAAGGTATTAGCATACCTTTTTGCATAAGGTGTGGATTTTGCTGCACGAGCAAAAACACCAGTACATTCAAAGCAATAATCACATAACTAATCATAGGAAGCAGCTCACTATATTAAAGGTTCTAAAGCAGTTTTTATTTCCATTAGTGTCTCATAATATCCACAAACCACCCCATAGAGTCGATGAGAACTAATATAAGTAGCTTTATATGTCTGTGTTGCAGAATTATTAAAAACAGTAGTAACTTTGAGAACATTGATTACCATCTTCATTGAGGTAGGATATAACCGAGTGGCCGAAGTAGCTCAGTGGTAGAGCAACGCTCTCGTAAAGCGTAGGTCGTGGGTTCAAATCCCATCTTCGGCTCTTCAACCCAAAAGGTACAAACTGGCATGTTTCAATTTCCCAAAAAGTTACAGACTTCGATCATGATTGGTGTATTGGCAGTTTTTATGACCAATTGTGGGGTGGTGCGCCAGAATACGCAAAGCCAAAACAGATCTCTAAACACTTCATCTACGCCTACGATTATTATAGATGATTCAAATGATAAACGTGAAGGCCAAGATCTTGCCTCCCTAGTTTTTGGTGAAGATGTTAATAGTTCTGGAGAAACAGAAGCAGGTTCTGAACTATCTCCTAAGGAGGAAACATCATCTCCATTCACTAGGCCTCCTGCACCTACAGAAACTTCTAATTCCAGTATTAGCGAAGTATCAGACGATTATTCGGATCCAAGGATTATTACTGAAAACCTCCCAGATGGAGTAGCTTTTATTCAAACGGGTATTGCAAGTTGGTATGGTCCTGATTTTCATGGTCGAAATACTGCAAATGGCGAAATTTATGACATGGACGACCAGACCGCGGCACATAAATCCCTTCCCTTCGATACCCAAGTTATCGTTGAAAATCAAACCAATGGGAAACGGATCCAACTTAGAATTAACGATCGAGGCCCTTACGCAAAAGATAGAGTCATTGACCTATCCCGAGCAGGAGCACAAGCCATCGATATGATTGGTCCTGGGACTGCTCCAGTAAAAATATATGTACTCGATGATGGATCAGGTAATGTATTCCCAACCAAGCCTCATTATACCGTGCAACTTGGTTCCTATGATAATCGAGGAGCAGCTGAGAAAAAATCGGCTGAAATAAGAAGCAGCTACGTTGCCGAAGTTATGGTCAATGGTCTTCGTTATTACCGAGTATATTTCGGAGATTTTGAAAACCCTGCTATTGCTATCGAAGCCATGAATAGGCTAAAAGGCCTCGGCCACGAGGGCTTTATTAAACAAATTAATAAATAAGTAGATCTGGGATTGATTTCCTAAGACTTTGGGTTACATAGATATCTACTAATTTTAATTTCTTTTGATTCAGGTGACTATCGCAAGAAGCGCATGAATTTCCTTTCTATACAATCATGAAAAAAAATATACTTGTTATTGGAAGCGGCTTTGGTGGATTGGGTGCTGCTTCACGATTATTATCGGCCGGACATAATGTTACGATATTAGAAAAGCGTGATAAACTTGGCGGTCGAGCTTATGTTTACGAGCAGAACGGATTCAAATTTGATGGTGGCCCAACAGTAATTACTGCACCTTTTCTATTCGACGATATATGGGAAGCAGCAGGAAAAAAACGTGAAGATTATGTAGAGTTTGTTCCTTGCGACCCCTTTTATCGAATTTTTGATCACACAGGGAAAAGTTTCGACTACAACAACGATCATGAGTTTACCCTCAAAGAAATTGAAAAATGGAACCCTGAAGACAAACAGGGCTATGAAGATTTTTTAGCCACCACAAAACCCATCTTTGATAAAGGGTTCACCGAGCTAGCAGATAAACCTTTTCTAAAAGTTAGCGATATGCTAAAAGTAGCCCCTGATTTGATTCGGCTACAATCCCATAAAAATGTGTACAAATATGTGGCGCAATTTATTAAAAATGATTTCTTGCGTCAGTGTTTTTCATTTCATCCACTGCTAGTAGGAGGAAACCCTTTCGATACAACTTCTATTTATGCCATGATCCATTATCTAGAGAGAGAGTGGGGGGTACATTATGCTATGGGAGGAACAGGTTCGATTGTGCAGGCTTTTGAACAATTAATCACTGAGCAAGGTGGTAAAATACGACTGAGCACGGAGGTTGAGGAAATCCTGGTAACCAACGGTAAAGCCACCGGTGTTAGGCTTGCTAATGGAGAAGTACTAGAGGCAGATACTGTAGTCTCGAATGCCGATGTTGCTTTTACCTACAAGAACATGATTAACCCTAAGCATCGTAAAAAATATACGGATCGAAAAATTGCGCGGACCAAATATTCGATGTCTCTATTCGTAATCTATTTTGGAACCAATCGCCAATACAGAGATCAGGGCTTAGC
>JAYPDB010000145.1:0-4676 GCA_038125045.1 Bacteroidota bacterium | reverse complement strand
CGGCCATGGTGATCAAAGCCCACGTGAGTGAAGGGGTAAAAATGGCTCAAGAAGCGGGAATCCCCGATAAAATAATTGATTTCATACGCACGCATCACGGCACCTCTGTGATACGATATTTCTTTGAAAAAGCCAAGGACAACGACTCGATGAAAGAGGTCACTGCGGAAGAAAAATTCCGTTACGACGGACCCCTTCCCTCCACCAAAGAAACCGGTGTTTTACTCTTAGCCGATGGCATCGAAGCGGCTTCCCGCGCCATGAAAAATCCCACCTATCCACGACTCGAAAATTTGGTCAACCGGATGGTAGATGCACGGGTGAACGAAGGTCAGTTGAGCCATTGTCCGCTAACCTTCCGTGACCTTCAACTCATCAAGGAGTCCTTCCTTACGGTACTAATGGGTATTTATCATCATCGGGTTGAATATCCCGACGATCCCAACGAAAAATCGAATACCGATGCGGTGGCTGTTGAAAATTCCGGTAGTGAAGGTGCATCGTCACGTAGCGAAGGTGCAAATTCCGAGCCCAAAACACCCTAAGCCATGGTCGTGCCCACTCCCGATTCTCATTCCGAATCCAAGACAACTCTATTCAAGGCACAACTATCTCATTATTTACAATTTATCCGCCTAGAAAAAGGTCTAAGCAAGCATTCGGTGCAATCCTATGAGCACGATTTAAGGCGCTATTTTCAGTTTCTGAGCTTCCATGCCAAGATTAATGAATTGGCCGGGGTTACCATGAGCCACATTGAATCTTTCCTGCATTATCTAATTGACGAAAGTTTACTCTCGCCATCCAGTTTAGCACGCAACATCTCAAGCATTCGCGGGTTCCACGAATTTGCGGTGGTGGAAGGTTTTTGCCCTGCCAACCCCGCCGAACTCATAGAACTCCCAAAAAAAGCCAAGAAACTCCCCGAAATACTGGATGCCACCGAAGTAGAAGCTCTGCTCGAGACGCCCGATTTGGAAACACCGGCAGGCATACGAGACAAAGCCATTCTCGAAACACTCTACGGAACAGGCATGCGCGTGAGTGAACTCACCGACCTAGAAATGGATCGCTTATTTTTCGAAATCGGATTCATTCGTGTCATTGGAAAAGGCCGTAAAGAACGCCTTGTGCCCGTGGGTGAAATGGCCCAAGACGCCCTTGAACATTACATCGAATATGTGCGTCCTCTCTTTTACCGCCCAAGCAACGCCGACAAGGCCAAGAATAAAGTCTTTTTAAATATGAGAGGCGGGGCGTTAAGCCGCATGAGTGTCTGGAACATCGTTCAAAAAGCGGCCAAAGACGCCGGCATTACCAAAAATGTGTACCCACACATATTCCGTCACTCCTTTGCCACCCATCTACTCGAAGGTGGAGCGGATCTGCGCGCCGTGCAAGAAATGTTGGGGCATAGCTCCATTGTAACTACCGAGATTTACACCCACGTCGACCGCAGTTTACTCCGCGATATCCATCTGCAGTTTCATCCCCGCGCCTAGGCTCTATTTCCCATTGAGCTAGTGAAAATGAGAATGCCTTTGTGTACATTCACACAAAACTATAAGAATCGATTCACAAAATACCGGCCATGACACAAGAAGTAACCAAGCATACATCAACATCCTTTTGTCGAAACCCATTTTCTTTTTTTCTCGGGTTGAACCTTCTCCTTTCCCTCGTTCTACCCTTATTCTCGGGACCTAACGCACAAGCACAGATCGGGTGGAACAAGAGTTATGAGCACGGTTTAGTGGTGTCGGCCGACAGAATAGCCTCCGAGGTAGGCCGGCAAATCCTTCAACAAGGTGGAAACGCTGTCGACGCCGCAATCGCGGTCCAATTTGCCCTCGCGGTTACCCTACCCCGTGCCGGCAACCTCGGCGGCGGGGGATTCATGGTCGTCCACCTAGCCGACGGCACCACCGCAGCCCTAGACTTCCGAGAGCGCGCTCCCGGCCGCGCCCACCGCGATATGTACCTCGACGAAGATGGGAATTACATCAGTGACCTGAGCAAGATTGGAGCCTTGGCGGCCGGTATTCCGGGCACCGTCGATGGGATGGTTAAGGCTCATGAGCGCTTCGGAAGTCTGCCTTGGCGCGACCTTGTATCCCCCGCCATCGCGCTCGCGCGCGAAGGCTATTCCCTATCCTGGTCCCAGGCAGCCTCATTAAACGGAAGCGCATCCTCGTTTGCAGCTTTTGAGGGTTCCAGAAACTATTTCTGGCCAGGATGTGACGACTTCAACCCGAAAAAAACAAGCTCAGAGGAATCCAACTCTGAACAAGCCCACATAAGCCAAGCGTGCAGAAGTTTTGTAGAAGGCGATGAATTCATTCAAACCGATTTAGCCCAAACTTTAGATGCCATCGCGGAGCAAGGTAGGGAAGGATTTTATGGAGGCTGGGTGGCCGATCGAATCGTAGAAACCATGTCGCGTTATGATGGCATGATCTCAAAACAAGACTTGGCCGACTATCAAAGCGTGTGGCGAACCCCCCATCAAGTCACCTTTAAAGGCTACGAACTTCATATCATGCCTCCCCCTAGCTCTGGAAGTATTGCCGTAGGACAAATTCTCGAGATGATGCAAACCCAAGACATCGATGCCTTAGAACATCATTCTGCCGCCTATTATCACCTTCTAGCCGAATCGATGCGCCGCGCCTTTGCCGACCGAGCACATTATTTGGGAGATCCCGACTTTTATGACGTACCCTCGGAGGAACTGAGCACTCAGGCGTACGCCAAGCAGAGAATGAGCGATTTTAATCCCACGAACGCGACCGCGTCCGAAGACGTGAGTCATGGCGAACTTTTAAGCCTGAAGGAAAGCTATGAAACCACACATTTTTCTGTGATCGACTCGGAAGGAACTGCCGTGGGAATCACCACCACCCTGAACGGTTCGTTTGGATCAAAGCTGGCCGTGGAAGGTGCTGGTTTCCTGCTCAACAACGAAATGGATGATTTTTCAGCTCAACCAGGAACCCCCAATATGTTCGGACTTTTGGGAGGAGAAGCCAATGCCATAGCACCAGGTAAACGTATGCTTTCGAGCATGACTCCAACCATTGTGACTAAAGATGGGAAGGTAAAAATGATTGCCGGTGCTGCCGGTGGCCCTAGAATCATAACCGCGACCCTTCAAAATGTTCTCAATGTGCTTCTTTTCGATATGAATGCCCAACAAGCCAATGCGGCGCCAAGGATCCATCATCAGTGGTACCCCGATCAGCTTTATGTCGATCATCTGAGTATGAGCGCCGATACCAAAGCGCTACTCGAAAAAATGGGGCATACCGTTCGTGAAACATCCTTAGCGAGAGTTCATTCCATCGTGGTCGATACCCAAGGGCGTTATACCGGTGGCGTGGATCCGAGGGGCGATGGATACGCCGCTGGCTATTGATCTGGCATCAAAATTGCAAAACGATCCATAACTGCGAACGCAACCAGCATCCGCGATCAATGCATTAACCCCTTACGCCAATTGCTGAACCGCTTTCTCGTAGGCTGTTTGAATGTTCATTTTGTTCACGTCGCTGTGTGAACCATGCCAAATGACTTCTGAATTGGCTATGACAAATACCTGTGGAGACTCGTGGCGTACGGAGGTTTTAGCGGCAATATATTGTGAGATGGGTCGATGCTGCACCACTTCAACCATAGAACGATCCATTTCTGGCCACTCTTCGGGAGAAACGCTATCCAAATTCTGTTTGGCAAAAAAACTAACCGAGCAACTTCGAGAATGCTTCAAAATTAATTGTACTCGGGCAGCAGAAGCTGCAAAGACATCGTCCACTGCTTGTTCGCTTAGTAGCTGATCCCAATCGGTTTCTTCAGCGCCTTTGCCGAATAGTTTATTAAGAAATCCCATAGCAAAAATTTAACAAAAAGTTTAGCTCATCACGTTGAAACTAATATACGAGCTTTGTTACTTAAGTTCGTATTCTATTCGAAAACCTTTCCGTTCTATTCGAAACCATTACAGCTTTTATGAAACCAAAAACGCAACTACAGTGGCTAGGGCATTCGGCTTTCCGAATCGTGAGTCCCGATGGAAACATCATTTATATCGACCCCTTTCTTTCGAAAAATCCAAGTACCCCGGACGCCTTTAAAAAGGTGGATGATGCTGATGTTATACTCCTGACGCACGGGCATGATGATCACGTTGGCGACACCCTGGATATTGCGGCCCGAACGGGTGCCCAGGTGGCAGGCATAGTGGAGCTTATCGGGCTGCTTCAACAAGAAGGCCTGTCGGTAGAACAAAGTATTGCCTTCAACAAGGGCGGAAGCATTCATTTCGAAGATTTTTCGGTGACCATGGTTCACGCAAACCACTCTTCATCCTACAAAGGAGCCTACGCCGGTGATCCCGCAGGGCTCATCCTCTCCTTTGATGATGATATCTGTATTTATCACATGGGCGATACGAATATTTTCAGCGATCTTCAGCTCTATGGAGAACTCTATGAGCCCGACTTGGTGCTCGCTCCTATTGGAGATCACTTCACCATGGGCCCGGAAGAGGCCGCCTATGCGGTGGAACTTGTTGGAGCTAAAATAGCCATACCCATGCACTACGGAACCTGGGAGCCCATTGCAGCCGACCCCAAAGAGTTTCAATACTTCGCCGAAGAAAATGAAGACATCATTGTCAT
>JAYPDB010000144.1:0-4695 GCA_038125045.1 Bacteroidota bacterium | reverse complement strand
TTGGATGGGTGAATATGCAGAAATTAGCCAAGCCTCGCATAAGATTGCTCAACTCGAACAAAATGGATACCTCTTGGAGGGTTATTTTTGTTTGTCTTCTAATAGTTGGCTAGATAATTATTATACGCCATTAGCGAATGGGTTTGCCGCTTTTTTGGAACGCCACGAGCACTCTGAAAGGGCTCAAAAAGTGGTTCGCGATACCGAAGCTGAAATAGCGTTCTATATGAAGTACAAAGACTATTATAGTCATGGGTTTTATATAGCCAGAAAAGCGTCTTGAAGTACACGCATATAGCGTGAATAAGCCGATCTGTCGGGGGTAAATCATTTCACGAAAAAAGCGCTTTTTTATTGTAAATGTCACAGATTCTCCCGACCATTAGACCAATTAAACGTTTGAGAAAATGAGATGGAAACGCCCACTCAGTGAGGTCTACCATAACGAATACAGCAACCCATCTCTTCAACCCGAAAAATCCCAAGCATCTACATGAAGCACTATAAATTTTACGAGCAGGTAAATCGTAATTTCGATAAAGCGGCTCCCTTTACCCGCTTCGATAAGGGTATTCTAAATCAAATTAAAGTCTGTAACACGGTTTATAAGGTAACTTTTCCCATTAAAAGGGATGACGGAAGCATTGAGGTGATTGAGGGATGGCGAGTAGAGCATAGCCATCATAAAATGCCAACCAAAGGTGGAATTCGTTACTCTCATAAGGTAGATGCCGATGAAACGATGGCCCTGGCCGCCTTGATGACCTATAAGTGCGCCATCGTGGACGTACCTTTTGGTGGAGCTAAAGGGGGGGTAAAAATTAGTACCCGTGATTACTCGGTTAATGAACTCGAAAAAATTACGCGGCGATATACCTTTGAGTTGATTAAAAAAGGGTTTATTGGTCCGGCCGTGGATGTGCCTGCTCCTGATTATGGCACCTCGGCTCGAGAAATGGGCTGGATTTTGGATACCTATCGTCAGATGAGTGAGGATCTTAATGCCGAGGCCTGCGTAACGGGAAAACCCATACAGCAAGGGGGAATCCGGGGGCGAACCGAGGCCACGGGTCGAGGGGTTTATTTTGGTATTCGAGAGGCCTGTAACAATGCCGCCGATATGAAAAAATTAGGCTTGCCAGTAGGTGTTGAGGGTAAAACCTTCGTGGTGCAAGGATTGGGTAATGTAGGGTATCATTCGTCCTTATACATGACCCAAGCAGGCGCGAAACTTGTGGGCGTTGCGGAGATGGAGGGCACCATTTATGATCCCAATGGAATAGATTTAAAGGCCTTGGTGGATTATCGAAAAGAAACCGGAAGCATCATAGGATTTGGTAACACAAAACAAATCAAGGGTAAGCGTGCGATTTTCGAGCAGGAGTGTGATATCATTATCCCTGCAGCATTAGAGAGTCAGATTACCATCGAAAACGCACCCAATATTAAGGCGAAAATCATAGCGGAAGCTGCGAATGGGCCTACCACCTCCGATGCGCATGATTTCTTGAAAGAGCGCGGCGCTTTAATTATACCCGATTCGTACTTGAATGCTGGAGGGGTGATTGTTTCTTACTTCGAGTGGCTCAAGGATATTCAGCACGTACGCTATGGACGAATGAATAAGAGATTTGATGAAGCATCCCTGACTCGTATTGTTCATGAAATCGAACAATTGGCGGGCCAAAAATTTGGGGATGCGGAACGAAATCTACTCACCCGCGGCGCCGATGAATACGACTTGGTAGATTCGGGGCTCGAAGAAAGTATGATTACCGCCTATGAGCAGATTACCGCCATTCGAGAAGAGCATCAACTCGATGATCTTCGAACGGCTGCTTTTGTGAATGCCATCAACAAAATTGGCATTATGTATGAACAGATGGGGATTTTCCCGTAAACGAAATGGATAAATCCTTGGGTGTTTGAGCGGCTCGTATGGCTAGCTGTTGCTGCATATTGGCGCTACAAGCCATAAAACTTGCGGCAGCACTTGAGCTTTCATCGGCCAACACTATAGGCTTTCCAGCGTCTCCAGATTCTCGAATGGGTTGCTCTAGAGGTATTTCACCGAGTACAGGCACCGCTAACTCATCCGCTAATCGAGTGGCTCCACCCTGACCAAAGATGTAGTACTTTTTATCAGGTGCATCGGGCGGGCTGAAATAAGCCATATTTTCAATGACACCGAGAACGGGAACATTCACCTTGTTAAACATGGCCACCCCTTTTCGAACATCATCAAGGGCTACATTCTGAGGGGTAGACACAATAACTGCTCCCGATAAGGGTACGCTTTGAACAATAGTTAGCTGAATGTCGCCTGTTCCTGGAGGCATATCTAAAATCATATAATCCAATTCGCCCCATTCCACGTCGTTCATAAATTGCTTAATGGCACTCGTTACCATAGGACCGCGCCACACCATCGCCTGATTCACATCTACCAGAAAGCCCATAGACACTAACTTGATGCCGTATTTTTCGAGGGGGACTAGTTTTTTTTGAACCGTGATATCGGGCCGTTCAAATAAATCAAACATGGTCGGTATACTGGGCCCATAAATATCCGTATCCATAAGCCCCACCTTGGCTCCATTTCGAGCGAGTGCAGCAGCTAAATTTACGGCTACCGTAGACTTACCAACCCCTCCTTTTCCAGAGGCCACGGCAATGATGTGTTTCACCCCTGAAAGAACAGGCTTTGGGGGCTTAGGTGTAGGTTCAGATGCTGCCTTTTGTCTCGAAACATTAATTCCCACCTGAATATCTACAATGGCTTCTCGGTCAATGAACTTGTGTATGGCTCCCTCGCATCGCTGCTTTAATTCTTGTGCTAAGGCATCGTTAGGTGACGGCATTTCGAGTGTGAAGGAAATATATTTTTCCTGAACAATAAGATCTTGAATCATGTCCAAAGAAATAAGATCCTGCTTCTCTTCGGGATGAATGACATGGGCCAAGGCCGTTTTTATTTGTTCTTTTTGAATAGCCATGAAAGATTCTGATCTAGGGTGAAACTCAACGGGTTCAACCAGAAAAAGAGACTCTTAGGAGTAGGTTTTCTGATTAAGTAAACAAAATACGCAACTTATCACTTGAGTGCAGTCCCTTTTATATCTATAAATCATGCCGGAAACCAGGCCTATAGGGTATGGGGTTCTACATCGGGCTGCGCGTAATTTCTCCTGTATAAAAATTGAGCCTTGTAATAGGCATCCATGCCAGAGGCGCAAAGAATATCAGCCGAATCTAGGCGTATAAACCCATCCGAATCTTCGGTCATTAGATTTGAATCAATAAAAACTTCATGGATCTTGGCTACTAAAAATCGGCATCCGTTTTCTTCTATTGGCCATTCATTGATCCATTCACAACCCATTTGTATAGGGCTTTCAGTTACGTAGGGTGCTTTTTTTAGTCCCTTCCATTCTTCCTCAAATCCAACCGCTTTAAATTCCGATTCCCCTTCCTCATATTTTGCTGAACACTGATGGGCGCGTTCTACCATCGTTTCATTAATGGAATTAACAGTGAAATAGGGATTTTTTTTTATCAGGTCATAGGTGTGTCTTGGGACCGTCGTTGGGCGAAGTACAAACCCAATGAGCGCTGGGTTACTTCCCAGGTGGGTGAGTGTGGATACGATGGATAGGTTACTCCACCCTTCATGATGAGTTCCAATCAAGTGAACGGGTTTGAATCCAACGATACTGTTAATATAGTGAGCTTTTTTTCTGCTAGGCCATGATTCGAGCTTCGTAAGGTTATGATGGATCATAAGAATTAGTGGATTAGAGGATGGTTTGTTGGTTCATGATTACGGCCAATACTTGAACCCTAATACGTATTGTATCATTCTTTTTGCTCACAATTAGCACCAAGCTAAACACATACCTTATGTAAAAAATCACTAAATTAATCTAGATAGTCATTATTCATCTATTAGGCTTAATTATAAGCAGTTATGTCTGACCAATTAAAGCGAACTCCATTCTATGATATGCATCTTGAGGGTAGAGCAAAAATGGTACCCTTTGCAGGTTTCGAAATGCCCATTCAGTACGAAGGCATTAAAGCGGAGCACACCGCTGTTCGCACAGCGGCGGGTTTGTTCGATGTGTCTCATATGGGTGAGTTTTTTGTATCGGGAGCTCAGGCCCTTCCCCTACTACAAAAAATTACGGTAAATGATGTATCCAAACTAAGCGTAGGTAAAGCCCAGTACAGCTGTATGTGTTATGAAGATGGGGGCATTGTAGATGATTTAATTGTGTATCGCTTAGCCGATGAAGAGTATTTATTGGTGGTAAACGGAGCCAATATCGATAAGGATTGGGAATGGGTACAACGACATAATACCGAGGGGGCTCAGCTCATCAATGCCTCTGAAGATTATGCGCTTTTAGCTTTACAAGGTCCAAATTCACCAGCAATTTTAGCCCAATTAACGGAAGTAGATTTGGATCACATTCCGTTTTATGGCTTTCAATTGGGGCATGTGGCTGGTATACCGGCCATAATTAGTGCAACAGGTTATACCGGGGAAAAAGGCTTTGAATTATATGTTGATGCCAAGCAATACCCGGTAACGGAACTATTTCAGAAACTAATGAAGGCAGGAGCCACCCATGGACTTAAATTTTGAGGTCTATCTGCAATATATACCCTTAGATTAGAAAAATGCTAAGAAAA
>JAYPDB010000143.1:1586-4715 GCA_038125045.1 Bacteroidota bacterium | reverse complement strand
GGTAAACCACCGATGCACATAGCACCTTGTTTGCTCGCTTGCTCCAAAAATTTAGTTTGTCTAGGGTTATAAACAATGTCATAACACAATGTGTCTCTTAAATAAATAGAATATTCATCTTGAACAGGACTAGTTTGTGTATTTGGATACATCCCAAGCGGGGTAGTATTAATGATAATTTCTACCTCGTCTACATATTCAGTCCACTCATCATAACTAATCAATTTTACATGAGATTCGTTCTCATTTTTGTCATACTTGCGACTCACAACAAAGATATTGTTGCAACCTAAGGTTTGAAGTCCATGAATTACTGCCTGTGCCGCACCGCCATAACCAAAGATAAGGGCCGATTCTAAATGATCATATCCCTTCAGTTGTAGAGGCTTAACAAAGCCGTAACTATCGGTATTATGACCTATTAATCTGTGGTCACTTTTCTGTATACAATTGATCACACCCATTTCAATCGCTAGATCTGAGTGTTCATCAACGGCATCAAAAAGTGTTTGTTTGTAGGGTAAGGTTATATTAGCGCCAAGGAATGTTTTGCTATTAAAATGAGCCACCAATGACGCTATTTCATGCTCATGTACATCAACGGCAATATAGGAGGCGTCTAAATCGTATGCTCTCAAAGCTAAATTATGCATGATTGGAGAGACACTGTGGGAAACAGGGTGGCCAATTAACAGTAAATGAGGCTTATTCGATATGGGATCTTTAATAAACTCTGAAAATTTCATAGCAGGAGTATAGCAACTTCACGACAAAAAAAATGCGCAACTACTGGCTGCGCATTCAATAAAAAAGTTATTTGGAGAATTAAGCAGTGATCTCCTCACTTGGTTCTAGTGCACTTTCTTTGAAGGTGTCACTTTCAGCTAGTTTTTTGAAGGATTCCAGATCCTTAACCAGCTGAGCAGCCGAATCTTCAATGAAGGATGCAAGACCTTCTGTTGGATCTCCAAAAAAGGTTCGGTAATCCAATGAAAACTCTACACGCGTCCTACTTCCGTTATCTAATGGGGTAAAACGAATGGTTCCCGTTTGATTGAGGTTACCATTAATAGTAATCCAAGCAAATCGAGTGTTTCGTAAATTATCAATTAGGTTAGTTGTCCACTGAAAGCTCTCGCCAGCTATCGTAGTCTTGTATTCAAATGTTTGAGAATTGATGCGTTCCACAGAGTCTATCCGCTCTAGAAACTTAGGGAAATCGACTGGGTTACTTAGTAGTTCATATACTTTTGAAAGAGGTAAGTCAATTTCAATTCTTTCGTGCGCCATAAAATATACCTTGGTTCTTGGAATAATAGTTTATTAATGATGGAGAACCGATTATGGGGAAACAGGTAAGATTCATCCATTGTTATAAATTTACGGATAATATGTGTAAGCCTCAACGTCTTCAGAGAAGAAATTTATATTAATTCTTCTACCCTGCTTCTTACAATTTCAAATACCTCTTCTATAGATGCTGTTGCATCTATGGTACATATCCGTTGTTCCCTTTGTGCCAATTCATCGTATCCTGAAATAACCCGTTCAAAAAAATCTGAACCAGAACGCTCCATTCTATCCTGATTCTGGTCCCTATCCTTCATACGATATTTCGCTGTTTGCCAGGATAGCTTCAAATAAAAGGTTACATCAGGTATTTGTCCATGAGATGCCCACTTATTGAGCCGATGAATATCTTCAAGTGAAAGAACTCCACGCCCATAACCTTGATAGGCCGTGGTTGAATCAAAATATCTATCCAAAATTACTATAGTACCTTGGCTAAGATCAGGCGTAATTTTCTCTTGAACCAATTGGGATCTGGCAGAAGAAAACATGAGCAATTCGGAGACAGGATCAATGGTATGACGAATATCAAGAAGTAAGCTTCTTAATTCTTCTGCAAGTGGAACACCGCCTGGTTCCCTATAGATATGTACCTTTTTACTATGCATTTGCTCTAAATGCTGCTGCAATAGTTCAATCTGAGTGGATTTACCACATCCATCTACCCCTTCAAAAGAAATTAGCATGTCGTACTCACCACTGTTCAGGATGATCCAGATCTAATGGACCTTTGTTTAGAATTAATCCTAAAGCTATGTAGATCAACAGACTTGATCCCCAACCCATAAAAAAAGCAGCCACAAAGATAAGACGTACCCATACCGAAGAAATACCAAAAAATTCACCGAGACCCCCACAAACTCCCCATAATTTTTTATCACTGCGTGATTTGGTCAATTTTCGATCTTTTCTTTGTTGAAAATATCCCCATGAAGAGGTAGTGGAATCATCTTGAAAGGTAGTACTTCTACGTGCACGCTCTTCGTTTGGTTGTTTCGAAAAGTCTGTTTCATTATTGTCGGCCTCAGTTGTGCTACCCCCACCATAGACATCAAATTGATTTTTCAATGAAGATTTGTACCTGAGATCTCCCCCACCATACACATCATCTGTTTTCGCAGTAGTAGGCTTCTTTGAGCGTTTTTTTCTTTTTTCTCCCATAAATCGACCACTTATACCCGTAAATAACAGTAAGATCCCCCCTATAATGGGTAACCCTTCAATGGATTGAAAGCCTACACCACTTAAAAATCCAATACTGTTTAACAGGTAAATTAAAGTGATAAGTAATAATACAGCACCCGAGAGAGTTGCTAAATTATAGGTATTCAGCTTTTTGGGCTCCTCAGTGTCGAGAAATTCTTCGAGGGTTACATCCAAAGAATCCTTCCCAAATGGTGCTGAATAGGTGGAGTAATCATCGGTAAACCGGCTTTTATTTTTTGTACGCATCATGATTCAGTATACGAGAATTCATGGTATTGGTTGCAACGAAAAAAACCTCGTTCGGTCACGTAACCATCCAAAGGGATGTCCCATGAATTGGCCGGTAATTTATTAACTACAAAATCATGAAAAACCAGTCCAATTTTACTTGTTGACCTAGGTAAATCTTTTAAAAACGAATCGTAATAACCTGCTCCATACCCTAAACGATTACCATAAACATCCATTGCAAGCATAGGAACCAACACAACATCCATACATTCTGGTGATATGAGATGAAGGGTTTTGGGCTCCATAACACCCCATTCGTTAGATGTTAACTGATTCCAATCA
>JAYPDB010000143.1:0-1486 GCA_038125045.1 Bacteroidota bacterium | reverse complement strand
AGTGTCTTCTGAGTTCATCATCTGCTACACATCGATGACATAGTGACCATCGATATCAATTTCGATATGTTCAAGCTCTTGTGCTAGCTGTTGCCAAAAAGATATACCATACCTCATGATAAAATATGCTGGGGTGAGTACTCTTTCCATAGGACCATTGGGAAATAAATACTCCTGAACAATGTGTATTTTTCTTAGCTGATCACTGTGTTTAAGCTCAAGAGACTTGTTTAATTTTTGTTGAAAATATCCTAAGGCATCTGCCATCTTAGCTCCTGTTTTTTCATAGGAGGCCCTCAAGGTAACATCTATTTGAGTGTAGTCGTCTACTTTGGAAATAAACTGGATAGATAACCATTGTTTAAATTCTTCATAATCATCCATGACATTAGAATCTTTCTGAAGTGTCATAAAACGCTTTTTAAGTTCTGTAAAATCGGATGCATAGTCTTCAAACTGAAAGGGAAGCTCCTGCATTGATTTTTGGATATGAGACTCTCTTATTGAAGCGCTTAATCTCGGTATAAGTACGGGTAAATCTCGTCCAAAAGAATCAAAGACTCCTTTTATTTGAGCATGATAAGCAATTTCTGCGGGCCCACCTACATATGCACAGACTGGAAGTAAAAACTCTTGCAGCAATGGACGCATAAGTGCGTTTGGAGATAAACGCTCTGGGGTGCGTTGAATCATCTCTAGGAGCTGATCTTCTGTAATATGTTTTATCGAGCTTCCCTCCCGATAATCATACCCACCATCAGCAGATAACTGAAGCTTAACTCGCTTTGCTTCACTATTCATCATGAACCACTGTGAATCCATAACGGCTACTTGGGCTCTAAAACCCATCTTTTCAATCTTAGAACTTTGATTTTTTAGTTCGGCAGTAATTTGTGGATGTCGTTCTAGTGCTTCTTGAATTACGGGTTGAAGATACCTTTTAAGTGCGGGGTCATGACTGCCTGCAATTAGTATTCCTTGGTTTGGAAATTGGCTCAGTAACCAACGAACAAAGTTTTGAGCATGGTTTGAGGTCGAATGGTAACAACCAGAGATTAATTCAAAGGCTTCTTTTACGTGGGTATCTACATGAAAAAAACTCTCTAATTCTTCTTGAGACGATACATTGGCGCCAGGATCTTGAAGGTATTCTCTTGTTAAAAAATTGCGCAATTGTTCTTTGAAGTCATCTACATCGCTCATTATTTGCGAAACTGGTTTACCCTTTTCATCTTCTAGTTGACGCTCATCATGCTCATTACCACAAGCTAGTGAATCTGATGAAATTCTGTGACTGATCGATTGATTATCGGTTGCCTGTGAGTTTATTTGTGATTTCCATTCATACCAGGTACTCGTGTTAATTTCATCATAATCATGATCTTCATCGGCAAGCCAAAAAACAGGAACAATCGTTTTACCCGTTACTTTGGAAATTTCTTTAGCCTTTTGAATGGTACTGATCAATTTAAAGAAGGTGTAAAGT
>JAYPDB010000142.1:2692-4722 GCA_038125045.1 Bacteroidota bacterium | reverse complement strand
GTGAGCCAGTGGCAGGGGCAAGGCCACCAATATTATGTTCTGCTAAACATCCGACCCTTTACGGCAAAGCTGCATATCCAATTAAAATACAGCCAGGCCGAATACCTTGGTCATTCAGCCATTGGCTCCGGGCCCACTCAAGTACTAGGGCCTACAAAGAGGGAAATTACAGCTCAGATACTGCTAAGATGGTAGGGGGAAAGATCGGTGATTGCATAGGGTAGCAAACCTTAATTATAAGAAGGATATTAACTGGCAATACCTACAGCACTAATAGCTAAAAATAGCTATATTATCGTCCAATTATGAGAGGATATAGATGCCATCTTACTAAATAAAGCTGCAGTGTGATAAAATGAACGAAATTTCTGTGATTGACGATCAGTTTCATTTTAGCTAAATGGTTATTCTTGAAACAATTTTGCGGTATATTGTACTTAAAATTTCACTAAACGTGTCACATGGGCTTTGAAGGTATAGCAGTTCTTGCGGTTATAGGTATCCTATTGATACTGCTCATAACGACCCAATTATCGGTTGATTTAGTATTGCTTTCAGGTTTAGGTGCTCTTTTAATTTTTGGAATCATCGATCCTAAAATTGCCTTTGCTGGATTTTCCAATGAAGGAATGTTGACCGTTGCGGCCTTATATGTAGTGGCTGCGGGGCTAAAAGAAACCGGCGCGATCCAGCGAATTACCCAACGATTGCTGGGTAACACCAAAAATGTACGCACCACCCAAGCCAAAATAATGGCACCAGTAATGGTGCTTAGCGCATTTATGAACAATACTCCCATCGTGGCCTCTTTTATTCCAGCTTTAGAGCAGTGGTCTAGAAAAACCAACATTCCTCTATCCAAATTACTTATTCCACTTAGTTATGCCGCCATTCTTGGTGGAAGTTGTACCCTTATTGGGACCTCCACTAATCTCATTTTAAATGGACTACTGATTGAAGAGGCAAGTACACGTTCACTGGGTTTATTTGAACCGGCTTTAATCGGCATCCCTGCAGCCATCGTGGGCTTTTTATACCTGTATTTCATAGGACATCGATTACTCCCGGTTCGGGGTCAGGCGTACTCAAGCTTCAGTGATCCCCGCGAATACACCATGGAAATGTTGCTCCAAGCGGGCAGTCCGATGGTGGGAAAATCCGTGCAAGAAGCTGGGCTAAGGCAGCTAAATGGGGGCTTCTTAATCGAAATGCATAGAGACCAAGATATTATCTCTGCAGTAAGTCCAAGCCAAATTTTACGAGCCAATGATCGATTAATTTTTGCGGGCGTCATTGATTCTATGATTGAACTCCAGCAGATGGATGGTTTGCAACCCGCCACCGACCAGGTGTTTAAACTCGATGAAGCCCGTCATAATCGAAGCCTGTTAGAAGCGGTTGTATCGGCTACCCATCCACTCAGAGGGAAATCCATTAAAGAAGGTGGATTTAGAAACCGTTATAACGCGGTTGTGTTGGCCGTATCTAGAAGTGGCGAGCGTATAAACGATAAAATTGGTGATATCATTTTGAAAACCGGAGATACCTTGCTTATTGAGGCGTCTAATACCTTCCTTCGTCGTTTTCGAAATGCCTCTGACTATTATTTGATTAGTCCAATTCAAGGGGCCCAACTACCTAACACCAGCCGTTCTAATGTAAGTTTGTTAATTCTCATTGGAATGGTCGTTCTAGCTGGATCTGGTTTAGTTTCTATGCTCCAGGCTGCATTCTTAGCAGCAGGCACTATGATTTTGAGTCGAGTGATCGGATATAGTACTAGTATTGAGTCTATTGATTGGCGTATTCTTCTTGCCATTGCGGCATCTCTAGGGCTGGGAGGGGCTTTACAGGCCACAGGTGTAGCAGAAATGATTGCTTTGAAAGGGTATGGATTTATTTCACATGAGCCATTTTTGGCATTGGTGATCACTTATTTTATTACATGGGGTCTGACCGAACTCATTACCAATAATGCCGCCGCTGTACTCGTGTTTCCCTTAGCATTAGCCATAGCACAACAACTAGGA
>JAYPDB010000142.1:0-2682 GCA_038125045.1 Bacteroidota bacterium | reverse complement strand
TAATTTGATGATCTACGGGCCTGGGAATTACCGATATACTGATTTTTTAAAAGTTGGCTTACCTTTGAATTTGATAATAGCGGCGTTAACCTTATTTTTAGTTCCAAGAATTTGGGGGTTCTAATGGTAACAAATAAAGACTATTCAATGGCATCGGATGAGTTAACACAGGTTATTAAGGTTGCAAAAGAGGCGGGTGCAGCCATCATGACTATCTATAACCGTGTGGAAGGTCAGGATGATCTAACGATTAAATCCAAAGAAGATCATTCTCCTTTAACGGAGGCGGATTTAGCCGCCCATCATTGTATTGTAGATGGGTTAAAGAACATAGACCCTGAAACCCCAATAATATCTGAGGAGTCTACCTTACCTACTTACCAAGAGCGTAGCGAATGGAAGCGTTACTGGTTAGTAGATCCTTTGGATGGCACAAAAGAATTTATCAAGCGCAATGGAGAATTCACGGTAAATATTGCATTGATAGAGTATAATATACCAACCAAAGGAGTGGTGTATGCGCCGGCCTTGAACTTGCTATATTTTGCAGAAGTAAACTCGGGTAGCTTTAAGCAAATCATCTCCCCCAAACATGAAAAGCACCCCCCCCCAGTGCAAATCTATTCTCGGAAAGCGGAATCAAATCAGCCATTAACACTCGTAGAAAGCCGTTCCCATGGTTCACAAGCCTTAGAAGACTACATAATCGAAAATAATCTCCAGATATCATCGCGTGTGGCATCAGGGAGTTCCCTCAAGATATGTTTGGTCGCTGAAGGTAAGGCGGATATTTACCCTCGTATGGGTCCTACCATGGAGTGGGATGTCGCGGCGGGGGATGCGATTTACCGTTATTCAGGCGAAGGCGAACCTCATAACTCGGAATTAGTGTTTAATAAGAAAAATCTGTTAAATCCTTCTTTTGTGTATGGATTTTAGCATGGTTAACTTATTCGAAAATAAATATTAGAAAACTTTAAATAAACATTTAGACGTGTCGAATTGCCAACACTCACACTTAGACGAACTTGAAAACGAAGGCATTTATGTAATGCGGGAAGTCGCTGCCCAATTCGAGCGACCCGTACTACTTTTTTCCGGGGGAAAAGACTCCATTGTCATGTTTCATTTAGCCCTAAAAGCGTTTCATCCCGGGCGCATCCCTTTTCCCTTGATGCATGTAGACACGGGGCATAATTTCCCCGAAACGATAGCCTTTAGAGATGAACTTGTTTCCAAATATAAAGTGGAACTGATTGTTGGATCTGTTCAGGATAGCATAGACGCCGGCAGGGTGAAAGAGGAAACGGGTCCCGATGCCAGTAGAAATGCCCTGCAAACCGTCACGTTATTAGACACGTTAAAGAAGCACCAGGTGGATGCCGCCCTAGGCGGTGGTCGACGTGACGAGGAAAAAGCACGGGCGAAAGAACGTTTTTTTTCCCATCGGGACAGTTTTGGTCAGTGGGATCCTAAAAATCAGCGCCCCGAGCTTTGGAATTTGTTTAATGGAAGAAAAAACATGGGGGAAAGTTTTCGGGTATTTCCACTGAGTAACTGGACGGAAATGGATGTTTGGCAGTATATCGCTCGTGAAAACATTGACATTCCGAACCTTTACTTTGCTCATGAGCGTAGAGTTTTCAACCGGCGCGGTGTTTGGTTGGCCGATACGGATTTTGTGAATCGAATGGAAGATGAGGAGTTGGTAACTAAAATAGTTCGATTCCGCACCATCGGAGATGCCACCTGTACTGGGGCGGTACTATCAGAGGCAAACAACATGGATGATATTATCCAAGAAGTTGCTTCCGCGCGACAAACCGAGCGAGGCACTCGTCACGACGACAAACGAAGCGAAACGGCCATGGAAG
Source organism: Bacteroidota bacterium (assembly GCA_038125045.1). Lineage (GTDB taxonomy): Bacteria > Bacteroidota > Rhodothermia > Balneolales > Balneolaceae > UBA1275. The sequence continues at coordinate 808 of JAYPDB010000142.1, read as the reverse complement.
ATCGTAAACGACAGGGGTATTTCTAATGAGTGATGCAATGAAAAATGACCTGATTACCGACTACGAAAAAATGGACATGCTTCGTTTCACTACGGCAGGTAGTGTAGATGACGGGAAAAGTACGCTCATTGGCCGGCTACTGTACGATTCCAAATCCATTTTCGAAGACCAAATGGAGGCCATCGAAAAGACCAGTCGCTCCAGTGGGGAAGAAGAAGTCAATCTTGCCCTACTCACCGACGGACTCAAGGCCGAGCGAGAACAAAAAATTACCATCGACGTAGCTTATCGGTATTTTGCCACCCCTCGTAGAAAATTCATCATTGCCGACACCCCTGGCCATACTCAGTACACCAGAAACATGGTGACCGGCGCCTCTACGGCCGATTTGGCGATCATTCTGGTCGATGCAAGCAAAGGCCTACTCACGCAATCTCGCCGGCATGCCTTCATTTCTACACTGCTTCGAATACCCCACCTCGTTGTGGCCGTGAACAAAATGGATTTGGTTAATTACGACGAGCAAACCTTTAACGATATCCGTGAAGATTTTAGAAACTTTGCTAAAAAACTGGATGTAGGAGAAGTGACTTTTATTCCTATCTCCGCGCTGAAAGGGGACAATGTCGTGGACAAAAGTGACAGCATGTCTTGGTATCAAGGGAGTACCTTGCTCTACCATCTAGAACAAGTAGAAGTAGATACCGGCCATAATGCGATCGATTTCCGCTTTCCGGTACAATATGTGATTCGACCCAATCAAGATTTTCGAGGATTCTCTGGGCGCATTGCCTCGGGTCGTATAAAG
>JAYPDB010000141.1:0-4738 GCA_038125045.1 Bacteroidota bacterium | reverse complement strand
TACAAACGGGCGCGCCTATTGAAAGCGTTGGTGCTCCTGTTGTTCCTCAAGCACCTATGAGTGCACCCATAACAACCGAGTCTAGCGCTAACGAAGAGTCCGCTGGAACAACTGAATCTAGCGATAACTAAATTACATGCCCGGCATAGAGATCGGGCATTTCTTTTCTCTTTTACTGCTCACGCCTGTTTCCGTAGACGGTTGGTATCTCTTTAATTGAATGAAGCGAGGCGGAACATATATAAGCTAAATACATAAAAATACTAATGTATTTTGGTCACCGATGTTACTAGCATTCCATAGCGTTACTTATTCGGAGCTAAAACTATCAAAATTATGCATAAATCAAATACTTTATTGCACATGAAATCAATCTTATACCTGGCTATTATCGCCATATTACTACCCAACACTATGCTTCAAGCACAAACAACATTGATCGAAGAAGTAACTCGAGAGGGAGATGAAATTATCATACCCTACAAAAAATATGAACTGGACAACGGACTTACGGTCATCGTTCATGAAGATACTTCCGATCCTTTGGTTCATGTAGATATCACCTATCATGTAGGTTCTGCAAGAGAGGAGCTCTACAAATCTGGATTTGCTCATTTCTTTGAACACATGATGTTTCAAGGATCCGAAAATGTGGCCGATGAAGAACACTTCAAAATTATTAGTGATGCTGGAGGAACGCTGAATGGTTCGACCAACCGGGATCGAACCAATTACTATCAAACGGTACCAAGCAACCAACTAGAGGTCGTATTATGGTTGGAAGCGGACCGAATGGGATTCTTTTTAGATGCCGTAACTCAAAAGAAATTTGAGATTCAACGCGAAACCGTTAAAAATGAAAAAGGCCAAAATTACGATAATGCTGCCTATGGACGATGGAGTGAATTAACCGCAGAAACACTCTACCCATTTGGTCATCCCTACTCTTGGTTAACCATTGGTAAATTAGAAGATTTGGATCGTGTAGATGTGAAGGATCTCAAAAAGTTTTTCATGCGATGGTATGGGCCAAATAATGCTACCCTTACTATTGGAGGGAATGTAACGGCAGAAGACGTGATTCCGTTGGTCGAAAAATATTTTGGTGTAATTCCACGAGGCCCAGAAGTTGAAGACATGCGCCTTGAACCCGTAGTATTGGATGCCGATCGCTACGTTTCTTATGTAGACAATAATATTCGATTCCCAGCCTTATTGGCCACCTACCCAACCGTAGCTAGATTTCATCCCGACGAGGCACCCCTAGATTTCTTAGCACAAATATTAGGTACGGGTCGTAGTTCATACCTTTATAAGAAATTCATTCTTACTCAAAAAGCGATACAAGCATCTGTTTTTCACCCAGTGAGTGAGCTTGCGGGTGAATTCACCATGTTTGTGTTACCATTTCCAGGACAAACACTAGCCAACTTTGAACAAGAAATGCGAAACATATTAGATGAATTCGCACAAGAAGGAGTGGCGGATGAAGATCTTACCAAAATCAAAGCCAGCTTTGAATCCAGTTTTATCAATGGACTCTCATCGGTTAGTGGTAAAGTCTCTCAACTGGCGGACTATGAAACCATATCAGGAGACGCCAATTACATAGAGAAGGATCTCGAAAGATACCTAGCCGTAACTAAAGAAGACATTATGCGGGTTTTCAATGAGTACATATACGGGAAACCAGGTGTCATTTTGAGTGTATTACCCAACGACGGGGGCGTAACCGCCGCCGCAGAAGAAGATAATTTCTTAGCCCAACGCACAGGAGACAATCCATTTCCTACGACCGATTACAGTGGACTGAGTTATACTCGTCCTGAAGGTGATACCTTTGATCGTAGCATCAAGCCCACACCAGGTCCTGCTCCACTTGTGCAAGTACCCGAGTATTGGAGAGCTGATTTTGATAACGGGTTGAAGCTAATCGGAACCCAATCCAACGAAATTCCCACTGTAAATATGCAAATTTACATCAAAGGTGGTCACGAAATGGATGCCTATGAACCTGAAAAATCTGGGCTCGCGGTACTCACTGCTGCACTAATGAATGAAAGTACCCAAAATTTCACAAGTGAAGAGATTAGTGAGGAACTTCGCATGATAGCTAGTTCCATTAGTGTATCGGGCAACCGTAGTGAAACCGTGATCGGCGTAAGTACTTTATCGAAAAATATAGAACGAACGATGGAGCTGTTAGAAGAGGTGCTCTTTAGACCCGCTTTCAACGAGGCCGATTTTAATCGTGTTAAACAGCAACAGCTCGAGGGTATAAAAGCATCCTATCAAAATCCAGCTGCTATTGCCAATCAGGTATACAGTCGGTTACTCTATGGTGATGAACACATCTACTCCGTTCCAACTTCTGGCTTAGAGGAAAGCGTGAGTAGAATTGAGCTTGCGGATGTACAACGTTTTTATGATTCATACTTTTCACCTGAAATTACAGAGGTTGTAGTTGTTGGTGACCTTAGCGAAGAAGAAGCACTAAAACATGTGTCCTTTTTAAGCAACTGGACACCTAAAAATGTTGAACTACCTGTACTACCCGAACCTAAACCTGGAGATTATACCAAAGTCTATCTCATGGACAAAGTGGGGGCTCCTCAGTCTGAAATCAGAATTGGTTACGTATCCGAATTAAGCTACGATGCAACGGGTGAATATTTTAAAACCACGCTAATGAATTACAGTTTAGGTGGAGCATTTAATAGCCGAATCAACTTAAACCTACGAGAGGACAAAGGTTGGACCTATGGTGCTCGTTCAGGCTTTAGTGGTAATGATCGTGGCAGTCAGTTTACAGCATCGGCAGGTATTAAGGCAGATGCTACCGATAGCTCGGTCGTTGAATTCATAAAAGAAATCAAAAGTTTCCAAGAAAATGGCATAACTGATGATGAGTTAACCTTTATGAGAAACTCCATCGGTCAAAGAGATGCTCGCAGATACGAAACTCCCTTCCAGAAGGCCGGATTTCTAGGCAATATAATTCGTTACGATTTGGATGGATCCTATGTGGATACACAAGCCGATATCATCAAAAATATTAGCCGTGAAGAAATTAATGCTCTTGCGCAAAAACACCTTCACACCGATAATATTTACATTCTGGTTGTTGGTGACGGGGCTACAAATCGAGACAAGTTGAAAGCACTTGGATATGAGGTGGTCGATGTGTCCGAAAAAGGAGATATCATCGAAGCTATTCAAGAAGGGAACTAACGAACACGGCCTTACTAATGGTTAACAAGCATATTCAGCGATCCATATCCTTATCGCTGGGTATGCTTTTTTAGTATACGACTATTTTCTTGTTGAACCAACAGTGAGGATCGATACGACCAAATCTTCTTTCGGGCTATTGAAGCTGATTTCATCACATCTACCATTGGGTTTGGATATTCTTGTAAACGATCCATCATTGCTCGCTCAATAGGTGTAATATTCCAAGGTTCATGAACATAAGCTGTGGGTAATTGGGAAAGTTCTGGCACCCATTGACGTATGAATAGGCTCTCAGGGTCATGGTCTTTGGATTGTTTTACAGGGTTGTACAAACGAATGGTATTGACACCCGTAGTACCGGCCTGCATTTGAAATTGCGGATAGTGTATGCCCGGTTCATAATCCAAAAAAAGTTGTGCTAAGTGATAAACCCCCTTCTTCCAGTTACAATCCAGATGATGGCATAAAAACGAAACCAGCATCGCCCGCATTCTAAAATTTATCCAACCCGTCGCCACAAGGCAGCGCATACAGGCATCAATGAGCGGAATACCCGTTTCACCTTTTTTCCATGCCTCTAAGAACTCTGGTCGATCCTCATATGACATGAGTTCATACCCTCTATTAATGCACCGCGTTTCGTATTCACACTCCATTTCAAATTTTTGTATAAAATGACAATTCCACTGCAAACGAGTTAAAAAAGAAGTGTAGGCTCTTTTATTTTTTGCGAAACCGGGGTGTCCCTTAACAAACTGATACACCTGCCGCACACTCACATTACCCCATGCTATATGAGGTGATAAGCGGCTACAACTTTCTCTGGATAACAGTGGTTTAGATATATGCTTCTGATAATGTACCCCTCGCCCATCCATAAATGACGAGAGTACCTTCCATGCCGATTGTTCTCCTGCGAGCTGAAAGTGCGGAGAATACTGTTTGAACTGTTCTTTTAAAGAGGATTGCAAGGGGTAGGATGGATCATTATAAGAGCGTGATGACTTCGTTATTTGAACGTTAAACAATGGATTCATCATGGTATTCAACCAATGTTTTTTCCAACCTTCTCGGTTTTTTATCCCCCTTTGAACCCCATCACGCTCGAACTCGACCCATAGTATGTTTTCTTTTTTTAAAACTTCGGCTACTGCTTTATCCCGATTCCAACTTCGTTGTGTGCCACTCTCTTGATAAGAAAAAACCTGTTCAATATGGTATTGCCTAGCAAAAAACTCAAACACTTCTGCGCTGCTGCCCTGGCATATTTGAACCTTTCTATTGTAAGGAGCCAGTTGTTTATTAAGATCTAGAAGAGAGTGGTAAATAAATTGAGAGTGCCTCAAAGAAGTGTCAGGAGCCTTGAGCAAGTGTTCATCAAAAATGTACAACACGATGTACTCTAAAGGAGATGCTTCAGCCCGAAAAAACCCCTCATGATCTTGTAGACGAAGATCTCTTTTTAGCCAAACAATATTAATCTTTTGTTTCCCCATAGGATTGA
>JAYPDB010000140.1:0-4906 GCA_038125045.1 Bacteroidota bacterium | reverse complement strand
AGCGGATCTTCAGCATCCATCTCCACCGCTTCATGATGTCGGGAAGCATTCCGTATGAGGTTGTGCCACCAAAAATCACGGCCTTCCACCCAATCAATGTCTCGGTTGGTTCGCTGACACACAATTACATTTTCAACACTCGGACTGGTTTTTAGGGCCTCATCGGAAATATCTTTTAAAGGCACATGCTTATCCCCTCTTCGTAACCCATCATTGGTGATGAGCATCTTAGCCTCACAGTCATTAATACGCTCACTGAGTGACTGAGCAGAAAATCCGGCAAACACAATGGAGTGAACCGCCCCAATTCGAGCACAGGCCAAAGCGGCAATAATAAGTTCAGGAGTCATCGCCATGTAAATGCATACACGATCTCCCTTGGTGATTCCTTTGCTTTCCAATACGTTTGAAAAACGACATACATCTTCATGCAACTGTTTGTAGGTGATGGTGCGCCGGAAAGAGTCGGGATGGTTGGGTTCAAAAATAAAAGCCGTTTTGTTCCCAATGGTGTTTAAATGCCTATCGAGCGCATTCTCAGTAATATTTAGTTTCCCACCCACAAACCATTTGATATCTCCGTCTTCGAAGCTCCCAGTCTGGACCTGATTCCAACGCTTCCGCCAATAAAAGGTACCGGCTTCATGATCCCAAAATCCCAATCGATCCTGTTCACTCTTGTCAAAGGTTTGTTGATACTGTTCGTAAGATGTTATGTTTAACCACATAATGGAACGCTTTTAGAATAGTTTAATGTACTAGTTCATTGAATGCTATCCGACTATAGCATTTCTGAAGACTCATATACTCTCAAAAATAATACTGCTCTGCAAGCGCTTTTATAGGTTTTTTCAAAAATGTGATTAGCCTAAAAAAAATGCATCAATATGGTCATATAACTCGTTTTAGCTGCTGTGCAAAAAAACAAAACCACCACATATGAACAGGCCTTAACTCAAGTAAGCGCGTGGTTTACGCAGAGAGACTGGACCGTTTTTGATTTTCAAAAAGACTGTTGGCAGGCCGTTCATCAGGGTCGTGACGGCTTGTTACATGCCCCCACCGGCTCCGGGAAAACCCATGCCCTTTGGATGCCACACATTCTACGCTGGCTTCAAAACCCCGATAGTACGAATCAAGGACTGCAGCTTGTATGGATTACCCCACTCAAAGCTCTTGCGAGAGATATGGAGCGTCAATTTCAGCAAACCGTGCAGGATTTTCAGTTATCTGTTCGGGTTGAACGTCGCACGGGCGATGTTTCCGCATCGGTAAAAAAACGCCAGCAAACCAACATGCCGGAAGTGCTTATCACCACTCCTGAGAGTCTTCATGTATTAATGGCTCAAAAAAAGCATGAACGTTATTTTAAAAAATTACAAGCCATTGTAGTGGATGAATGGCATGAACTCATGGGTTCGAAACGAGGCACCCAAACCGAATTGTTTCTGGCTCGTGTTCGCGCCCTAAATCCCAAGGTTCAAACCTGGGGAATTTCTGCGACCCTGGGAAACATGGATGAGGCCTTAGAAGTTCTGATGGGAACAGAGGAGCGCTATCAAAAAGCTGTAAAAGTGAGCGCTAAGATTCCAAAGAATATTGTATTACGATCCATATTTCCAAGCTCTATTGAGGTATTTCCGTGGCATGGACATTTGGGGCTTCATTTACTTGAGGAATTACTTCCCATCTTGGAAAAAAGCTCGTCGACCCTTGTGTTCACCAATACCCGAGGGCAGGCCGAACGATGGTTTCAAGCGTTATTGGAACGTGTACCTGAATGGGCCGGTAGCATCGCCTTACATCATGGGTCACTCGATAAAAAGGTGCGTAATTGGGTTGAAGAGAGCCTACATGAACATCGCCTAAAAATTGTGGTATGTACCTCTAGTTTAGACTTAGGAGTGGATTTTAGTCCTGTCGACACAGTCGTTCAAATTGGAAGCCCGAAGGGTGTAGCTAGACTGATTCAGCGTGCTGGTCGGAGCGGGCACCGTCCTGGAGCGACCAGTGTCATTTATTTTCTACCTACTCACGCACTGGAATTATTGGAAGCCGAGGCCCTTCGAACAGCGATATATGACGATGAGGTGGAGCCACGTCCGCCTATTGTTAATCCCACCGATGTACTCATTCAGTATCTCATGACCCGTGCCGTTGGTGGCGGATTTAACTTTGAGCACATGTATGCCGAACTCGCCCAAAGTTTCGCCTATCGCCCACTTTCCAAAAAAGACCTCTCAAGCATCATTCAATTCCTATGCACAGGAGGCCCCGCTTTAAAAGCCTATCCTGAGTTTTCAAAACTGATACGTGACGAAGATGACATCTACCGGGTACATGATCGTAGGATAGCATGTCGACACCGAATGAATATTGGTACCATTACCTCCGATGCCAACCTACAGATTAAGTTTTTGAGCGGAGGTCGGATTGGAACCATAGAAGAATGGTTCATCAGCCAACTCAGTGAAGGGGATCGATTTTGGTTTTCAGGTCGATGCCTTGAACTTATACGAGTAGAACACATGACGGTTTACGTACGACGCGCACCCTCGGGTTCGGCTAAAGTCCCAAGCTGGCTTGGCGGTCGTATGTCTCTTTCCTCCAACCTGTCCAAAGGGCTCAAGGAAACCATGTACCGAGCCATGGACCCCCATCATAACTCCGAAGAGCTTAGCTATCTCGCTCCCATACTCGAGGTTCAAAAAAAATGGTCTCTACTACCTCAGCCCCATCAATTACTTATTGAAAAAAGTTTTTCACGGGAAGGCTGCCATGTCTTCTTTTTTCCGTTTGAAGGTCGCTACGTACACGAGGGAATGTCTACTCTAGTTGCTCATAGGATTTCAAAGCTCATGCCTATTTCATTTACCATAGCCATGAATGATTATGGTTTTGAGTTGCTTTCGGATCAAGACATCCCCATCGAAGAAGCACTCCAAAACAATCTATTCAGCACCGATCATCTCATTACAGACATACAAGCCAGTCTAAATAACTCAGAGTTAGCAAAAAGACGTTTTCGAGAAATTGCCCAAATTTCTGGACTCGTTTTCCAAGGGTTTCCAGGCGAAAATCGAACCACCAGACACCTACAAATGTCCTCTAGCCTCTTTTTTGAGGTGTTCCAAAGCTATGAACCCGAGCATCTGTTACTTCAACAGGCAATGGATGAAGTATTGTTTTTTCAATTCGACGAAGTGAGATTACGCCAAGTACTCCAGCGTATCCAAAATGGAAGCATAGAGTTTCGACAAACCGAGCGATTCACTCCCTACGCGTTTCCTATAATGGTCGATCGATTACGAGAAAAAATGAGCAGTGAAAAATTAATTGATCGTATTCGTAAAATGCAGGAACAACTCATAAAACATGTGTAAGCGAAGCACTCATGCCTAGCCCAGAAAACAAACATATCACCATAACATTTCATGGACAGGAGCTCATAGTATCGGCCAAACGAGTCCTCTACTACCCTGCCGAAGACACCCTCATACTCAGTGATATTCACTTAGGTAAAGCCGGACATTTCCGAAAAAATGGAATTCCCGTGCCAATAGATATCAACCAGGATAACCTGAACCGATTAGATGCCTGCATCGAGCTCTTCAACCCGAAAAAAATAATTTTTATTGGTGATTTATTTCATAGTGAAGTAAATACCGAATGGGATGATTTCCATGACTGGCGAACTCGTCACCGCACACTTTCTATGACCTTAGCGCTTGGAAATCATGAACTCTATTCACCGCAAAAGTATGAAGCCCTCGGTTTGAAGGTCGCAAGCCATGTCGATCTGAATGGCCTACGATTTCGACATCAACCCGAACCCTCGGGAGCCAAACCCATAGAATCCTCAGAGCTATCAGCTTCAATTTGTGGTCACCTTCATCCCGGGATAAAACTGGCTGGAAAAGGAAAACAGCGACTGGTCCTGCCATGTTTTGCTCTCTACGAACAACAACTTATTTTACCTGCCTTTGGAACCTTTACAGGGCTACATATGATTACTATGAAGGAAGCCTTGCAACTTTATGCCATAGCCGAAAATGAACTCATCGCTTTAAAGTAATCCAAGAACATCATGCTCAGAATACCTTCTATATCAACTTGGAATGCACACTGGGGGACAACTGCGTTAGGTGTATTGGGTTTTCTACTCCTGTTTCCTGTCCTCATTGCGGCTCAACAGACGGAACTTTTCTCGCAAACCCAAGCCCTTCCTGAACGCCCATTATTGCTACATGCGCAATCACTACAGATTCAACAGCGGGGGATGTTACTCCTTGGGAGCTGGGCGGGCTTGAACATGTTAACCGGAGGTATAGCCACTTTTAGAACGGAAGGAAGCAGAACCTATTTTCATCAAATGAATGCCGCCTGGAATGTCGTTAATGCAGGTATAGCTATCTTCGGCTATCGCGGGACCCTACAGGAAGCGGCCCTGACTACCCCTGAAATTCTCTCGGCCATGCACCAATTTGATCACATCCTACTCATTAACGCTGGTCTGGATGTACTCTACATATCGGGAGGTGCATGGCTACTGTATCGTGGGCTCAGACAGGACAACAACCGCTGGAAAGGATATGGACAATCCATCATCCTTCAAGGAAGTTTTCTGTTCCTATTTGACCTGCTTTTGTACTTGACTCATGAACCACTAACCGAAAGTTTAAAAGGGCTTAACTCTCCTTACTTTAGCTTACACCTTGCCAACCTACCCCTTCCAAATGCAACGCTGTTTACGGATGTCACTAGTTTGATGCCCGTGCTTCAGCTTCATCTAAGCTTTTGAGTGGCGTAAAAAACACTCATTCAAGGCCTGTATGATCCTGTTCTTTCGAGTACGAATGTTGGCATAACTAAGCTTGAACAATTTGGTTAATTCCTGAGGTGCCAC
>JAYPDB010000139.1:0-4976 GCA_038125045.1 Bacteroidota bacterium | reverse complement strand
CATCGCAGCCTCGGCTTCAATACCACCAACGCCCCAGCCTAAAATTCCCAAACCATTGATCATGGTGGTGTGTGAATCCGTTCCCACCAGCGTATCAGGATAAGCTGTAACGGTTCCATCGGCTTCGGTTCGGCTAAAAATTCCTCGGGCTAAATACTCTAAATTAACCTGGTGCACAATACCTCGTCCGGGAGGAACCACACGGAAATTATCAAAGGCCTGCTGACCCCATTTCAAAAATTCATAGCGTTCGCGGTTACGCTCCATCTCCTTTTCCACATTGTGCATGAAGGCGTACTCCTGACCAAACATATCTACTTGCACCGAGTGATCAATAACCAAATCTACAGGTACCTGTGGATTGATCGCTTCTGGATTTCCACCCATCCGTTTCATCGCAGAACGAAGGGCTGCCAAATCCACCACTGCGGGAACCCCAGTAAAATCTTGCAACACAACACGAGATGGTTTGAAAGGAATTTCACCCGTGGGGTTTTTCGCCTCGTAGGTTGCCAGCGTTTCAATGTCCTTAGCGGTTACCAAATAATCATCGTACTCTCGAAGAACCGCCTCCAATAAAATCTTAATGGAAAATGGTAGCTTGTCGATTCCCTGAAACCCCATGTCTTTTAATTTGGACAGACTGTACATGAAAGCTGTTCCATTTCCCGTTTCAAAGGCTACTCTTGTGTTTTTGAAATCGCTCATTTCGATCATCTTATGTATGAAATTTGTTCGTGTAGGTTCGTGTAGTGCTGGACTTATGTGCTCATCAAACATGTTGGCCTTACGCACTCGGCGTAACTGCTAAAACATAGCTGTGTTGAAACCGACATTTCTTCAACCCACCAGAAAAGCATTACAGATTTAAAAGGTACAAATTTTTTCCCTTTATAGGGAACATCCATCCATCATTTCCGCGCCTAACTTTCCATTACACCTTTGGACGAGGTTCCCCTGCTTATTTAAGCAGTAACATGGTCTTGATTTCTCGTCTATCGAGCGTCGATAACTCATAAAAATAGAGTCCACTGGCCAAAGAAGAGGCATCGGCCTCAAAATACTCATGATAGCTACCCGCCGAACGATATTCATTAACCAGACTTTTCACAGGTCTTCCAAGCACATCATAAACGGTGAGTCGAACCCATCCAGCTTCGGCTAGATAAAAGGGTATGTGAGTATTCGGGTTGAAAGGGTTGGGGTAGTTGTTCCCTAGTCCAGTCTCCCTTGGACCGTCCCATACGATCTCATAAGATTCTTCTGATTCGTTCGATACCAATACATCCGAATTGGGTGCACCAGGCGTTCCCCCCTCTACAGAAGCACTCCAATAGGTAGCCAGACCATTATCAAAACCGGGGTTGATCAAGGCCAAGGTTGCTCCCTGTCCATCGGCTTCGGCCGGCCATGGGGCATCATCGGAATAGCGGACCGAATCTATGAGTTGTGCCTGTGCATCATAAAGTCGCAACAATTCACCGCTCCCCGAAAAGCCAAACTCCAAGGGCCCTTCTACCGCATTGACATTGGGATAGTAGGATGAGAAGAGATCCGGACTTTGCGACAACACTCGGAAGCCTTGCGCAGGAAGTTTACTATCCGGCGCAAAATAATACCGATGAGTATCATCGAAATCTGAAAAATACCAATAACTCATATCCACCTCGGTATCAGACGGATTATGTAGTTCCACCCAATCGGCGGTATTCATAGCATCCGAGGGATGATACTGAATCTCGTTAATCACCACAGAGCTAGTTTGTTGAAGGGGGATTTGTTCAAAAATCGCATGTAGATAAGAAGCTTCTTGTGGGCGCAACAACAGGTGTTCAGAATCTGAGTTAACACTCCCCTCCCAACGCACAAACCGATAACCTGGATAAGCGATGGCTTGAACTCTTGCTGGGATGTCTTTGTAGAGCAGAAACTCGTTGGTGGTATCGGTACGGACACCTTCAACCCGAATTATTCCCATTTCTGGGCGATTCAGGGTTGTTGTAACGGATACCAATTCTTTCGTGTTGAAAAAACTCTGAATATGTTCACGCTCTTTGTTCGGGCGCTCGGTTAAAAAATCACGCATGAGCTGCAGGTGCTTATTCCAATTCATGTCCGTGCCTAAACGCATGCTTCGAGACCATCTTCGCATATGCTCGGGAACTTCTGGCGCAATCAAAGAGGCCATAGAATCCAAGAGCGTAAGACTTCTGGACGGGTTGAAACTAAGCTGCAAGTGCACACTGTAGCGTTGAATAAAGGCATTCCTGAAGTGTTCATTTTCGAAGAGTTTTCTCATCAGCAGGGTCGACCAAGCGGGGTGCTCGTAATCGGTGTCGGTGGTGGTGTGTATTTTTTCGAACATATTGGTCGAAAGCCGCCCTCTGGAATGACTATCCATGGTCATATCCGCATCGTAGAGGATCCAGCGCCACTTACCCGTATCGGCCTGTGCCCTCCAGTATTTGATGTTATTCGCCGGCCAATCCCCATTGGCAAGAAAGATTTCGGTGATCAAATAGTCCATGTATTGATCGACATCCATCCGCTCTTTCAACCAGTCATAATGCAGATCTTCTACCACCCCATTCGTCTCTACATAGGCCATCATGTCCTTATAATGCTGAGCACTACCCTCACCTACCGAAGCATTTCCAGACAGCAGATCTATGGCATTGGCATCAACCCCGTAGTTGGACTCGATGAAATCCTCGTTCTGCTTTTCCCTAAGGGTGTGAATCCCCCAGTATTGTCCATTGAAGTAGACGGCCACATGCTTATACGATTGATACGCCAAATCCATGCGCCCGCGAACCAATTCTTGCGAGTAGGCATTGCGAACCATCGCTCGGTACCAGTCCTGTCCGCCGTTGCGAAGCGCGAGCCGATTAAACTCGGTAATGGGTTTATCGGGAAACAGAGGATAGTTAAGGCGAGACATTCCGTATTCGGACCGAAAATAGATATCGAGTGATTTTTGATCGTAGATGCGTGTACACCCACCCCCAATCTTAACGCCTGCAGGAACCGAAAAAGACTTTTGGTGTCCCTGATCACTCGGATCAAAGAGTGTGAGCTGAACCGGACGCTCCCAATCCTGATTCCAATTGTGAGGAGTGCTTCGGCAATAACCCGTGATGCCATTGGATCCCTTAACGTAAATCCCCTCATCCCCTGAAAAAAAATGATTGGGTTCAAAAACCACCGATAACACAGGAAGTTCATGCTCTTCGTCGATTAAATAGGTGTAAATAGCTTCCACACTATCTTTTGTCTCGGGTTGAACCGCAAGAATCCGTACCACATTCGAAGATTTCAGGGTAATGCCCTGTTCTGGGAATACCCAGTTGGTGGGCTTCTTTCCCAGGGTATTAAAACGATACTCCCAACCACTTTCTAAAGGTGTGAGGCTCAGATGAACAGAATCGGAGAAAAAACCTTCATCTGGTACCATTTGAAAAGGCAAATTGGGCGTAACATCTGCTTGCGCCTGCAGGGTGGCTGGTAAGAATGGGATTGCAAGTAATAACAAAAAGTGATGGAATCGAATCATAAAGAAGCTAAACAGGCTGGTTTATGTTAAGTATAGCAATGATTTAGCCGGTAGTTTGATAAAATATGTATTTAGTCGATATGCAAGTCGATATGCAAAAAGTGGGGCGAGAAGATAGGACCTACAGGTAGTCTACATCTGAATTTACAAAAAGGCTGAAGGATTCTAATTAAAATTGTTGATAAGTAAATTTTTTTGCCGTAATTTTCACGTCTTTCCAAAAAAGCAATTAAACACAAGAACTGTGGATACTTTAAGTTTTAAAACCTACTCAGCTAAAGCCGGCGACATTCAGAAAAACTGGGTCCTGGTAGATGCCGAAGACCAACCGCTAGGGCGATTGAGTAGTGTTGTTGCGTCTATTTTACGAGGCAAAAACAAGCCTACCTTCACGCCGCATATGGATACAGGTGACAATGTAATTGTTATCAACGCGGAAAAAGTGAAATTGACCGGCAAAAAGATGACGGATAAAATGTACTTCCATCACACCTTTCATCCAGGTGGTGAGCGATTTACCAGTGCCGAAGACATGCTGGCAAAAGACCCTACTTCTCTGGTGACTAAGTCCGTTAAAGGGATGTTACCTAAAAACAAGTTGGGCAGAAAAATTCTAAAAAATCTACGTGTATATGCAGGTCCCGTTCATCAGCATACTGCACAGAATCCAGAAATTGTACAGCTCTAATTACTATGGCCCAAGCAAACTACATCGGACGAAGAAAAACCTCTACTGCTCGCTTATACATAAAGCCAGGTAAAGGTTCTATTGTGATCAACAATATTCCAATTGAAGAATACCTTCCGGTAAAAGCAATGAGAAACATTGCTCTACTTCCAATGCACATCACGGAAACTCAAGATCAATACGATATCAAAGTTACGGTTCGTGGTGGTGGAAAAGCTGGACAAGCTGGTGCCATCCAACATGCTCTTGCTCGCGCATTAGACGGAGAGCATGAAGGTGTACATACGCCTTTAAAAGAACATGGCTTGCTGACTCGTGACGACCGAATGGTAGAGCGTAAAAAATATGGTCAGCCAAAAGCGCGTAAACGTTTCCAATTCAGTAAACGATAAGAGTTTTACTCAGCTCTCACCTTCTTTCATTGAAGGTGTTCATGAGTAACCTGAGCGTAGCTCATAACAACTAACACACATGTGTGGCGATCGTAAGCCAGGTGTTTAAATCCAGTATGATTTAAATAGGTTTTGCGAGTTGACCCACACAGAGGAACAACCTAACACTTATTACCATGCCTAAAGCAGCCTCCATTCAGGAACTACTACAATCCGGTGCTCATTTCGGTCACCTAACCCGCCGTTGGAATCCCAAGATGAAAGAATTCATCTTCATGCAAAGAAACGGGATTCACATTATCGACCTCAAGAAAACGCAAACCTATCTTCAAGAGGCTCTAGA
>JAYPDB010000138.1:0-4996 GCA_038125045.1 Bacteroidota bacterium | reverse complement strand
TTTGCTTCAGCTACAAAGGGGAACCAGCGTTGGGTGAAGTTATCTATGCCCGTGATTACTTCTTCGTTGATAGGATAGAAGACGTTTTCGTTGGTGGAGTGGAAATCGATTCCATATACCACCGAATATTCAAGATCGGAATAGGGAGAAACCGCGTCTCGCACAGCTCGGGTTTCAGGCTGTCTGAAATATTCCCAGTCTCTATTCAAATCAATTCCTTTGAGGTTGTGACGCCAATGACCTTCTACTACTCCGTCTGGATTTAGCATCGGATAAGCCAGAATGGTAAACAACTCCCGGAATTGTATCGCAAGGTCATCGGATGCATGAAGGCGATTGTAAAAGTGTAGGAATGTTCGGTATCCGGTAACTTCTGGGGGGTGCTGTCTACTGAACAAAAGTAATAAACCCTGACCATTTAGGGCTTTTTGCTCAGGCTCATCCATACTTTCGGAAGGCGTCTGCTGGACCTTAGATTGTGGTGATGGTTGTGTTTTCCATTCAATAATACCCCGATTGGCATGGCTATAACCAACGGTATCCGTTTGAACCAACTCCGAAATAGCTGCATCCACTAAATAATTCTTCAGAGCCGTATAATCGTTGGGATGCGTGGGGTGCGCAGCAATCCATTTAGCTTCAGGTCCTAGGTTTACCAACATCATGGCATCGCCTTCACTAATCGTTACCGAATCCATTGCCTGCCAGATGAGATCGTCTGGATTGTACGTCCATTTAGGGACATAGCGATGGCGAGCATCTGCATATTCCAATCGTAGTATAACTTCTCGAGATTCATCGGCCCATACTTTAAATCCGTACCAGGGAGAATTGTTGATGGGAGCGTTTTCAGGTTCAATCAAAACGACCACCGTATCCATGGCATCCTCTTTACCCTTCATAAGCCAAGCATCATTTAAACGGGCGGCGTTGAATTCATTACTCACCCAAATTTTCGGAGTCCCAAATCCTATAATTCTTTTTTTCTGAATGTCGGTTTGTTTATCTCGTGTATCTGTTGCGTCTGGAGGATCGTAGGAATAACCCGTAAAAGGCTCGGTTGATGAGCAGCTTAACATAAAAAAACTTACCAAGAGGGCTGTTAAAATAGACTGGAAAGAGAGCTTGGGAAAAAGGTCGAATGTATTTGGTTTTTTGTTCATAGGCTGTGAAATAATGTGTACCACACATGGCTCAATATTAAATTAAGATACTATATTATAGATAGATTGTGTAGGTGATGTGTAGCTATCAAAAAATACATAAAATATTGTTTCTCAACCGGTTTGTTCTATGCGGACTCCTAGTGGTACTAGGGTTTTGTGGTGAACGTGCCTACGCTCAATCTCCATTAAATAGCATAGTCGAAGACTATCTTTTAGAAAACCCTCAACAAGAGCTTCCCGATGTCATTCCAATTCGATCGATACGCTTTGGAGGCCAAGAACGGTTTTCCGAATCTATACTTCGAGCGCAACTAGAGGGCAATATTCCTGGTTGGTGGAGACAGCAATGGGCTAGTATGGACGCATGGTCAAGAGATGAAACTGGACTTGGTTTGCCTACGGTAGATTGGGTTGATTTGCCCAATTGGAATTCCGAAGACATGGACAAAAATGTAGAACGAATCCGTAGGTTTTTGTATGCACAGGGGTATTTAGATGCGGATGTTCACACCCATGTGGTACCGCTTCACGATGGATTATTTTGGGATCTTTGGTTTCATATCGATTTAGGTCCTCCCACCATGGTCACAGAGGTGATCATGTCAATCGCGGTTGATGAAGCAGAATTGGACAAACAAGATGAGCAAGAGTGGTTTGAAGTTTCGGGTATTCTGTTAAGTGAAATGGCTCAAGAGCACATACGAAGTGAGGGTTTAGGGTTCTTGTTTATTCGTGAATTAGCAAAATCTAAATCCCTAGAGAACAAACCATTCAATGAAGTTCTAATACTTCAAGAACAGAACCGATTAATTGGTGTACTGAGGGAACATGGTTTCGTGTATGGGTATCCCAAAATATCCATCGATGCCGAATCAGCTTTTCGAAGTAAAAAGATTGAATTTACCCTCTATTTAGGCCCCCGCCCTGTTATTAACCAAATTGATATTTTAGGAAACCAAACCGTTGATGATGCTACGGTACGAAGAGAATTAACCCTAGGGTTGAATCAGCCTTACCAAGAGTCCTTAAAACGATCCTCTACTACGGAATTATACGCTCATCATTTGTTTGACCAAGCGGAGATACGGATTCCCCTTCAACCCGAATCAGATAGTCTACTATTAGAGGTTCAAATTAAAGAAGAACCCCTGCGTTCTTTTCAATGGAGAGGTGGCTTGGGGTATTTCGATCGATTGGGTCGTAATTTTTCTCTGTGGGACACCTATCAGGTATTGCGAACGCAATGGTCTTGGGTGCACAGAAATGTAAACGGGACGGGCCATCAGTTTTCTACTCAGCTTAAGCTGGCGTATTTCGAGCGATATGTGGAAGCAGACTATCTCTTTCCTTTTGCATTCAATACCAAAAGCAGTGTTCGCGTGCATCCCTTTCTGCAATATCGAGACGAACGAGCCTATGATATTCGCTCGGGTGGATTGAGCACCTCATTAAGTTATGTGTACAATAACCGATTAACGGGTACGGTTTCATATAAGTTTGCACTCAATGATGAGTCGAATGTAGAAGCTGGTCAGGTGATACCAGATAGTTTGTTAACCTATAACTTATCTGTGTTTAATCTGAGTGCAAGGTATCATTCTAAGGGGGTCGTGGGGTATAACTCATGGTCCATTCAACCCTCTATTGAAGTATCAGGATTATTTGGTGAAAGTGATTTTCAGTATCAACGTGTGCAAGTGGATGTTCGTAAGTACACGCCTGTTGCCAAAGAACATGTGCTAGCTACACGCATTCGAGCAGGATGGATCTTTGAAGAAAATCAGGATAGCTTGCCATCGGACGTCCGATTTTATAATGGGGGAAGTACCTTGGTGCGAGGTTGGTCGCGACATGATTTGGGTCCTAAAGAATGGGTCACACGCGTCGACAGCAGCTCTGGGGTTCCTGTGAATCGGTATCAATTTGTGCCAACAGGTGGTAAAGCGATGCTAACATTGAATGCGGAATGGCGTCAACCCTTTCCATGGTGGAAAGGGGGGTATGGAGTCGTTTTTCTGGACGGTGGTCAGGTGTGGAAACGGACCGATGAATTGTCGTTCCAAGATATTCAATGGGCGTTGGGAGGAGGTCTGCGATACCGATCTCCACTGGGACCGATCCGCATGGACGTCGCCTATAAATTGAACCCAAATGAAGATGATTTGGGTATTATTGAAGGCATTCAAACAGAACGTGCATGGGCTCGGTGGGCACTGTATATATCAATAGGAGAGGCATTCTGATGAAGTTATTACCATTCATAGGGATTGTATTAACTGTATGGCTGCAAGCATGCAGTACCTACAGTAGCTTAGAGGGGGTTACCAGCGATGGTCTTCGCATTACCCCTTCACCTCTTCAGAAAAGTTTAGTAAATCTGGAGCCGATTCAGACCCTGAATGGTGTGGAGGCAGATTCGGTGGGCTTTTGGTCTTCGGGATATTTTTCCTATTTGGGCCAAGATAGTTACCTGTGGGAAGAGTTACTGAGATCCGAAATGGAACAGTTGGCGAAGCAGGGTCTTGGTATGGATATCATTGAGCTCGACCAAAGTGGCTTTGAAGGACAAGGTCCGGCGCTTAAGACAGGATGGGTAATTTCGGATAGGGCCCAATTTTTTGTGATTAACGAATTAGCAGGCCGATCTCCTCATACCTTTTTCCTTCTTCAAACCGCAATCAAACCCCATTGGGATTTTGTTATCATCCAATCCGATGATGCTCGAGAGGGTTTTGATATACAGTATCGACGGGATTATTAAAACAGCAAAGAATACTCTACTACACTAGAGTTCTATGAGTGTATGAGTTCATCATAGACAATCTCTAGATTGTACGATAGCGGTAATCGCCAATTAGGGGCTGCAAAATCTTCAAATCCAGGGAGTAGTTCCATCTTAGAGAGTTCCTCTTTACTCTGACCTTCCGAAATGGCCTGTTGAGTAACCGACAATAATTCTTCCAAAAATTCACGTTTCCGGCGGATGTCTTCCCAGGTACCCGTAATACCATGTTCAGGGTGGCCATGACCGAATATATACAAGGTTTCTTTAGGGAGTTCTTCTATAATTTGATTAAGTACAGAAACCCAATTGCGTACGGATGCCCCGGATTTTGGATCGATGTAGGGATAGGCCCGATTAAACACCAAATCTCCCAAATGGGCGACTTGGGCTTGTTCGAAAAAACTGATGGTATCTCCACCGGTATGGGCGGCTCCAAAATGAAAAAGGTGCAGAGTTTCATCACCAAAATCTCCACTCCATCGCGTTGAAAACCGTTGATCAGCAACCCTTGGGTCCATTTCACTGTTCGCATTGGCCGCGCGTTGATAGTCGGGTACCCGTTCGTGTGCGATGATGTGATTCGTAAAGCCTGCAAAGACCTCATTTCCTGCGGTATGGTCATTGTGATGATGGGAATTTACCAGAAGATCCATGGATTTGGAACCGCGCGCCTTCAACCCGTTAATACAACGTTCGGCCGTATCAGGAAACTGAGCATCAACGGCAACCAATGCGTCTGAATTATCTAACCATCCAATGGTTCCACCTCTTCCGGTAAAGAGTCCTACATTACGACGCAGTTCCTGAAACCCGTCTTCTTGAATCTTCTGATTCAGAATTCCTATGTTTTCACCATGGATACTCGTGTGGTTACGGTAGGGTTTGAATCCTAATCCAAGACTGCTTACGGCTAGGATTTTTAGGCTGTTTGAAATAAAATCCTTTCGATTAATCATCTTCTTTGATCGTTTAACTGGTTGAAACTATACTATCTAAGACATTAATCCTTAGGATTTCATTCGGAGGATCTGGAAGGGTCGAACGC
>JAYPDB010000137.1:0-5015 GCA_038125045.1 Bacteroidota bacterium | reverse complement strand
ACTTTGACCGGTAGATATCTTTTTAAAAACTAATTATTAGACCCTAATTTCAAAAGAGCCGCTTCGACCGAGTGGTTCTTTTTTTTATTCGGGTTGAGAAGCTCCCGCTCATATCAAGGCGGTCTTCCTTTTGCAATCCTTTCGTTGATTAATCACTTTTGGCCCTGTATCTTCATAGAAGAATAAAACCAAATAGTTTTCACCCCAATCCTGCCTTTCGCTAGCTATATAAAATATCATTGGAAATAAGCCAACGAATCGCCTCTCACTTACACCACCATGGCAAAAAGATTCAGACCAGAGACGGATGCTATACGCACTCAAATTCCTAGATCTGGCCACTTAGAACATAGTAATCCGATCTATCTTACTTCTAGCTTTGTCTTTGATGATGCCGAAGATATGAGGGCCTCCTTTGCAGAGGAAAAACAACACAACATCTACACCCGCCTTTCGAATCCAAACAATGAAGAACTGGTTCAGAAGTTGTGTCTGCTTGAAGGCGCAGAAGCGGGTGTAACGTTTGCATCTGGTATGAGCGCTATTTTTACCACCTTTGCTTCATTGTTACAACAAGGTGATCATATACTTTCGGTTCGTGCTGTTTTCGGCTCCACCCATTCTCTATTCACAAAAATTTTACCCAAATGGGGTATACAGACTACTTATTTTGATCATTCTGGTATTGAAGATTTAGCAAGCCTAATAAGGCCTGAGACAAAAATCCTTTTTGTAGAGTCACCTACTAATCCAGGATTGCAAATTTTTGATCTTGAAAAACTTGGTCAATTTGCAAAGCAACATAACCTCCTCTTTGTAGTTGATAACTGTTTTGCTACACCCTATATCCAAACTCCCATATCGTATGGGGCCGATCTAGTTCTTCATTCAGCAACTAAATTAATCGATGGTCAGGGCAGGGTTTTGGGTGGTTTGGCACTTGGTCGACATGACCTCATTCAAGAGATTAAAGCTTTTTCAAGGAATACCGGACCCAGCATGTCCCCATTCAATGCCTGGGTATTATCTAAAAGTCTAGAAACATTGTCGGTGCGATTAGAACGACATTGTGAAAACGCGACTAGCTTGGCTGCTTATTTGGAAAGTCATCCGAAAGTAAAGGCCGTTCGTTACCCCTTTTTACCAAGTCATCCTGAATACAATTTGGCTAGAAAACAAATGACTATGGGTGGAAATATTATTGCCTTTGAGGTTTACGATGGCTTAAAAGGAGGTCAAGAGTTTATTAATCGTATACAAATGTGCTCGTTAACCTCAAACTTAGGGGATACTCGAACCATCATTACACATCCGGCATCTACTACCCACAGCAAACTAACGCCCGAGGAACGTCAGTCTGTGGCTATTTCGGATGGGTTGATTCGTGTTTCGGCTGGATTAGAACATTCGGAGGATATCATTCAGGATATTGGTCAAGCGTTGGAAGCTTAAAGGGATTTAATCTTAATTTCACGCTTATATATTTTATTTTTGGTACTTTTTTAAAATGTTTGATGCCGTCAAAAATACTCTGACGGTATCTTAGTATTAATAAGACAATAAAAAGTGAAAAAAGCCTTTTTGACGGTGTGTATTGGCACATTATTACAAGCCAATAGTCAATGGATTTTAGATCATTTTATTAGTTTGCTTAGTCTATTAGTTAGTTTTAATTAACCCTCAAATTTTGAAGTATATATTAAGTTTTTTAATCTTTTTAATGTCAGATTCCATCTATGCTCAATTAGATTCGTCAGATAATTATATAAGGTTGCTAGGTAGTGCTGAATATCCTTCAAGAATGGAAAAAGGACATAGGGCAGTAGATACAGGGGGAAAAATAAAAGTTGATTTATCTTCTCTAATTCTTCCTGATACATTAGAACCTATAAGTTTTAGGTGGTATTCTGAAAACCAGCTTATACCTAATGCTGTAAGTCAAGAACTAATCACAACAGATTATCAAGAGTACACGGACAGCGCTAATATTTATGTTGAAGTTGAGTATACAGATCAATTTGGAAGTCCAGTCTCAGGTAGAAGTTCTAATTTCAACTATTCGCACTGGCGAATACGAACAGGAGGAGAAAATAGAACGCTTATAGGTGATAACCCTACACCATTTTGGGAAACATATAGCTATAACAATGATAGTAGCAATAAAGATGAAAATGGTGAAATGTTAACAGATAGTGATATTCATAGTATATCCCCAATTTTAGGTGATAGTATTGGGGTATCACCAATTGAAGGTGAGTACTTAATAAGAATTCATGCTGACGGTAGTAATTATGGATCAGATGAACCAAACAGTTTTAGTAAGCGTGCAGAACTAGGCAACAGAGATTGGAACAATAGAATCAGGAAAGGATCAGAGGTTTTTTATTCCACCTATTTTTATTTACCCAGTGATTATTGGGATAATGTGACTAAATACTCAATAGTTTTCTTTCAACATAAACAATATGTAGGCGGTTCTCCCAATTTTGAAATCAGGCTTAGTAATAATGGTGACTATGGAATGTACATAAGAAGTGAATATCACTTAGAAGACTGCACCAAGAGTGAAGCCTGTCAGATAGCTACTCTGTTGCCAAATACTTGGCATAAATTAAACATTCATATGAAGCCTGAATTTAATGGAGAAGGCTTTATGGATGTTTATTTGGACGGTAAAGCGATTTATAGTTACTCTGGAACTAACTTGAAAAATGAATCATCTTATGACCCTGACAAACATGATAGTTTTATTAAGCTTGGTATGTACACTGAAATTAGGGATGAACGAGTGATTTATCTTGATAATCTTGAAATGAGTAATCATTTGAATCAAGAGATTAACGATTGGATACAAGTTAATAATACACCATCTGACCCCACCCCGCCCAACTTCCTTTCAGCTGCTACTTCAACAGATGGCAAAAAGATTATTCTTTCCTATGACGAGGCGCTTTCCTCAATAACAGCTTCTACATCAGATTTCAAGGTTATTGTTGATGACTCCAATGCATCGATCTCAAATGTTGCCACTTCAGATTCTACAGTGGAACTTACTCTTTCAATAGCTGTCAAACCCAATCAATCCATTACCGTTGCTTACACCGATCCTTCTAGCTCCGACGATACCAATGCCATCCAGGACAAAGCTGGTAATGATGCTGAGAACTTAACCAGTACAACAGTTACCAATAATGTTCTCGAAGTCAGTCAGACTATTACTATTGGTGATGATGGTATTGTTCGTTGCAAGGGGGTTTCAATTGGTACTACCAAATTAATTGATAACAAATTATATGAGGTAGTCGACAGAGAACTGTTATTTCAACGAAGGGATGAAGGTGCGGATTTAACTACTTCATGCGTTAGTAATGTTACCAACATGCATATTTTATTTAATGGAAAAGCAGACTTTAACCAAGCAATTGGCAATTGGGATGTTAGCAGTGTAACAAAAATGAGTTATTTGTTTAAGGATTCAGGATTCGACCAAGATATTAGTAATTGGGAAGTAGATTCAAATCAAACTATGGACTACATGTTTGATGGTACTCCATTTAACCAGGATTTAAGCAAATGGAATGTTGACTCTGTGAGGTCAATGAACTTTACCTTTAGAGATTCGAAATTTAATCATGATATCAGTCAATGGAACGTGACTAATGTTAGAGAAATGGTTGATATGTTTAAGAATTCATCTTTTAACCACAACATAAATCAGTGGGATATGAGTTCAGTGTATAATATCGCTGGTATGTTTTCAGGAACGCCTTTTGACCAAGATTTAGCTAATTGGGATGTTAAAAATGTTACCAATATGAGTTTTTTATTCAGAAATACATCCTTTGACCAAGACATCAGTGATTGGAATGTGAGTAATGTTAATAAGATGACTGGAATGTTCAATAATTCATTATTCAATCAGGACATATCTTCTTGGTGTGTATCTAAAATTACTGATGAGCCAGAATTTTTTTCTACCGATTCTCAATTATCAGAAGAATTTAAACCGGTTTGGGGAACCTGTAGTGGTTTACCCACAATTATCATATTAACTAATCCAATACAGGGCGCTAAAAACATTGGAACACTTACTAATTTTAGCTGGAAAGCTGATACTGCAGCTAGTCAATACCAATTAGTCGTGGAAAAGGCATTAGGCTCTACAAGTAATGTACTAGATACTCTTTTAAATTCCACAGGCATTCAATTTACTATGGAATTAGCGCCAACTACTCTGTATAACTGGCGAGTTAGGGGTATCAATTTGGGTAAAAATTTATATGGTGAGTGGAGTCAAACATGGAACTTTACAACTGGAGTGCGAACCTCTACAGAAGATGAATTACTACCTCAAGAGTACATCCTATCCCAAAACTATCCCAACCCATTCAACCCATCTACTCAGATTCAGTATGCTCTACCAGAGGCGACCCAAGTAATCCTTGAGGTGTTCAACAGCGTAGGTCAAAAGGTGATGGAGCTAGTGAATGGGCAACAATCCGCAGGCTATCATACGGCTACCTTTGATGCTTCAGGTTTATCAAGTGGAGTGTATCTTTATAAGCTAACGACCCCTTCGTTTACACAGACCAAGAAGATGCTTCTGATTAAGTAGATTAGCTTCTAGTCAGTCTTTATGAGCCCTGCTAGCATATAGTTAGTGGGGCTTTTTTATGTACTCACTCCACTCCATGTACTATATATAAACACGGAGTGAGTGGATTTATTCCGTGTACTTTACGTTCTTTTTAAGGAGTGCAATAGCGGGATAAACCAAACACCCACCCACCTTGACTTTAGCCCTTAGGGGCCAAATTTATTTGAAATAAATGGATCTGAAATGAAATGTCTTAAGTGTAAACATACCTGGAAAAGAACTAAGTGGCAGGAATACATTTCATTCTTATCGAGATGTCCTAAATGTAGATCTATCTGGATACTTAGATATTAGATAGGATATACATCTCTTGATTTAGTGATAAAACACTCTTAACTATAGATAAGTTGTACAAAAC
>JAYPDB010000136.1:0-5104 GCA_038125045.1 Bacteroidota bacterium | reverse complement strand
AAATTTTTCAGATTACGCACCACATCCGGCATGGCTCCTCCCACCCACAGCTGCATTTTTTGCCAGGCATCCAAATGAGTGCCGTCGAAGAGTACAATGGCATCGGAGGGTGGCTCTGAAATCGTTGCCCCAGGACTAACCTGCGCCAAGGGCACATAGAGTTCGGTCGTTTCAGGGGTGATGGTCTGCGCATAAACTGAGGATAAGGCCCCCATCAACCCGAAAAAAAGGAGTGTGGAAGAGGCCAATACACCGTAATGAGAAGCTTTTTTCATAGATTTATGAGTTTTCTTGCTTTTTACACATATATTATACATTATGTAATATACATGTAGAGGTATTTTTTCTGGAACAGCCGCCCTCAAGAAGGTGTGCTATTTTAGAAATGCCGCTAATTATTAACAATTAAAGATTGTTTCCATGGATTTGGTACACCTCACCAGAAAACAGCGTGAATTTTTTGATTACATCGTAGAATACAAAAAAGAATACGATATTTGGCCCACCTATCGAGAAATTGCCGATCATTTTGGCTTCCGCTCGCCCAATAGTGTCACCCAAAACATTCAGGCCCTACTCAAAAAGGGGTATTTGGTCAAAACCAACGACGAGGAATACGATCTTCCCCCCGATAAGCAGGACATTCTGGGTGAAGCGGAAGGAGCCGGTATTCCCATCCGCGGGCTTATCGCGGCCGGATATCTACAAGAAGCGGTGGAGGCAGACCTTGGGCATATCACTATGAATACGCTATTCCCTAATCTGGACAAGCTGTTCGCCTTGCGGGTTTCAGGTTTCAGCATGAAGGATGCCGACATCTACGACGGAGATTTTGTGCTTCTGATGGACACCGAGCTCAACAGCGGAGACATTGGCGCGGTGCTCTACAATGGAGAAACCACCTTAAAGAAGATTTTTTGGGATGATAACGGTCTTCGCCTAGAAGCTGCTAACGAGGAATACGATGATATCTTCGTCTCTCCAGACGTGTTTGAAGAGGTGCGAATTATAGGTAAGTACATCGGGCATGTTAACCGTCAAGGCTTTCAACGAGCCCGGGCCAAAGTGGCCTAAGCACGAAATTCACCCTAGCCCGTAGCCAACAGACCTCGAGGCCTTGAGCCATTCGATAGAGCAGGCACTAAAAAGGTAATATTTAATTGCAAATGTTCTTTTTTTTAAAAAAGGATTCTCTTATCTTATCAAGCTCTAAAATAATTGCATAATTAAATTATTCGCATCATGTACGCGATTGTAGAAATTGGTGGACACCAGTACAAAGTAGCTGAAAAAGACGTGCTCTTCGTTGACAAACAAAACGTAGAGGGCAACAAACTTAGCTTCGACCGTGTGCTTCTTGTAAAAGAAGACAAAGGCGTAAAAGTTGGAACTCCCGTAGTAGAAGGCGCAGAAGTAACCGCGACCCTACTCGATACGGTAAAAGCAGACAAAGTATTGGTGTTTAAGAAAAAACGCCGAAAAGGATATCAGAAATTAAATGGCCACCGTCAGATGATGTCTCAAATTCAGATTGATGGCATTACATTAGGTGGAGCAAAGAAAAAGGCCGCCGCTAAAAAAGAAGAGCCAAATGCAGAAGCCGCTCCAGCAGCAGCCAGCAACGATGCCACTGATCTTTCTTCTATGAAAGTAGCCGAACTCAAAGCCCTAGCAAAAGAGCGTGGCATTGAAGGCTACACCAGCATGAAGAAAGCAGAACTCATCGACGCACTAAGTTAATTTTAACCGACCCAAAAGAATACGACAATGGCACATAAGAAAGGTCAAGGTTCAACCCGAAACGGACGCGACTCAAATTCAAAACGACTAGGTATTAAACGATTTGGCGGTGAGTTTGTACGCGCTGGCGGCATCATCGTACGTCAACGAGGCACCAAATTTCATCCGGGTACCAACGTAATGCGCGGAGGCGACGATACTCTTTTTGCTGTAGCAGAAGGAACCGTGAGTTTCTCCAAAAGCACCGGCGGACGTCGATTTGTTCACGTAGACTCAATCGCCGAGTAAGACCCCTCAAGGTCACGATTTTCTAAACCCTGTCTTCCATGAAGTCAGGGTTTTTTTATGTCCAAGATTTCGCAACGATTTGTATTTTACGACCATGAATGCAACCCTACCCACCGCACTACCTTCGCATTGGCCCTGCCTCAAGGGATTAGAAAACTCCGAGCAACAGGCGCTCCCTGCAGGAACTATTTACTGCATCGGGCGTAATTATGCCGAACATGCTAAGGAGATGAAGGCCGACATTCCTTCCGAGCCCATGGTATTCATCAAACCCATGAGCAGTTTGCACATAGGAGATGGACAGCTTAACCTCCCTGCTCAATCCAAGGAGGTACATCATGAGGTGGAGTGGGTACTCGCGTTAGTCAAAGGTGGAAAGAATATCCCATTGAATCAGGCTTGGCATCACCTAGCAGGCTGGGGCGTAGGCATTGATTTCACAGCCCGAGATCTGCAAGCGCAGGCCAAAAAAGCAGGCAAACCCTGGACCCTTGCCAAAGGTTTTGATGGTTTTGCTCCTGTGAGCCTTTTTACACCCAAGCCGCAGGATAGCACCCTCGAATCCATTCGCAACCATCAACTCGAACTTCGAGTCAATGGACAAACCCGCCAGAAAGCCGCCCTAAGCGAGATGCTCTTTTCCGCTGCAGAGCTCATCGCCTACCTCTCGAGTGTGTTCACCCTTCATCCCGGCGATCTCATTTTTACCGGCACCCCTTCTGGGGTTTCCCAAGTGATCCCTGGCGATCACTGTCTCGCCGAGCTACGTGACGAACACGGCCAAATCACCCATCGACTCGAATATACACTGGCATGATCCCTACCCTAGTCGGACTTTTGCTATGGATGTTGCTTCCAAATGGGATGATGAGCACGATTATTCCATCGGCGGACCTTGCGAGCGTTCCACCATCGGCATCCAGCGACCTATATCCGATCTCGCCCGACACCACCTTTTCACCCGATTACCGCTGGCCCATTGACATCTCAAGGCACCTATCGGGCACCTTCGGAGAAACCCGATCGGCCCATTTTCACACCGGACTCGACATGAAAACCTGGGGGCAAGAAGGCTACCCCGTCTTTGCCACAGAAGAAGGTTACATCAGCCGGATAGCCATCAGCGCCCAAGGCTACGGCAAGGTCCTCTACATCACCCATCCCAACGGCTATACCAGCGTTTACGCCCATCTTCAGCGATTCACACCCGCCATTCAGCGATTCATCGACTCTATTCGGGTACGACGCGACTATCGTTTCGAGAT
The DNA here is from genome assembly GCA_038125045.1 of Bacteroidota bacterium. Lineage (GTDB taxonomy): Bacteria > Bacteroidota > Rhodothermia > Balneolales > Balneolaceae > UBA1275. The sequence continues at coordinate 1,811 of JAYPDB010000136.1, read as the reverse complement.
TGATCTGGATTTAGGATATGCCGAAAACGCGGCAAGCTTAGGCCAAAAAAGACCTCAAACCACACGATTCCCGGTAAACCGAGGCCAGCGAATTGCCTATAGTGGATCGAGTGGCATCGGCCCTCCGCATCTGCACTTTGAACTCAGAGACCCTGCTGAAATAGCCCTCAACGCATTGGAATACGGTATTGATGTAAAAGATCAGGTAACGCCCACCATCCGATCGATGATGGTACTCCCATTGAGCCCAGAGAGCCGAGTGAACGGCTCTGCACGACCACAACTAGTTTCGGTGGAGTCTTTAACCAATGAGGGATTTGATTTTGGACAAATAGAGGTCCAAGGCCCCATTGGAGTCGCTTTTGATAGTTATGACGGGGCCGATGAAGTGACCAATAAATACGCCTTTTATGAGTCTTGGCTCATAAATCACCAATCAGAGTACCCCGACACGGTATTTCATCAGCGTATCGATGCCCTAGAGTTCAGCCAGGGGGACGCCATGTTCGTGGACCGGCTCAAAGCCCCCGGTAGCCGTCGAAGAAGCTATCAGGCTTTTTTCCCTCAAGAAGGCCCCGAGGTTCCGTTTTATAAAAAAGTTCGTCCCGGCCCGGGAGTAGGCGGTGCACTTGACCCCTCGGATTCCATTCAACGCTTCGAACTATTGGTGAAGGATTTTCATGGGAACGAATCGCGGGCTTATTACGAGCTTGTGCCCCACGTTGGTTCTGAGCAAAGTACTAGAATGACAGCAAGTTCGAAGGCTACAGCTAGTTCGACGACTCCAGTTAGTTCACCAACTCGCGAACATCACACCCCAACCGAGCATCCCTTCGACTGGTACTGGCAAACCAACTGGGTATCGCCATCCGACTCGGTCGCTTGGTCCCTCGCCACCCTTGGCCCCGTATCTACCCAGAACCCGAGCCTCACACAAACCAACGGTCCAACTTCTACCCAAGATCCGAGCCAATCAAACTGGTGGCATCAAGGTGAACTATTTTCGACCGCACGAATTATTCCAGACCAAAAAAAGCATCTACGCAGCCCCGATAAACGCATTCACGCCTACATCAGGCCCAACACCTTCGATGACACGCTGAGCCTTCATTTTTCGCACACCGAATGGCGGGTGGATGAATCCTATACCCTACCCATTCTAAGTCTGTTACCTTTGCCTATTCTAGCCAAACAACCCATTCAAATCAAATGGTATGTTGGGGATTATCTACAACAGCTACCCTTCGATCAAGATCGCATGGCCTTATTTAGCTGGGATGCAGAGGAAAATGAGTACCGACGGGTTTCCTCAGAGCTCAAGGGTGGGCATATCCACGCTCGAATTTCATCGGAAGGGCTGTACACCCTGTGGGCAGACACCACCGCCCCGACCCTAACACGCGCGCGACTAAGTACCAGCCCATACGGGAGTGATTGGGTGGTGCTAAATTATTCAGAAGAACATTCTGGGCTCAACACCACCGAGTCTACTCTCCTGGTGAACGGTCAAAAAGGAATTGTGGAGTTTGATTTCGAAGAGGACGCCATGATTTTTTACTTACCCGGCTGGAAGGCGCCCACCAACCAGACGGTAGAAGTGAGCCTTCGACTTACCGATGGCTCAGGGAATACGCGAGAAGAACTCATTCAGTTATCTAAAAAATGAACCTTGCGGGTCATTTTCGCCCCAAATAAACTCGCCTACTATCGTTCTAAGCTTGTATGCATGAACAGAATTTTTCGGTAGCGCTTATCTAGTTCACTACGCTTAATCTGAATAAATTCGACGCCCAGCTTAGCATTCACGTGGG
>JAYPDB010000135.1:0-5110 GCA_038125045.1 Bacteroidota bacterium | reverse complement strand
CGGTTGCGTTACTATTGGGAAGTACCGCATGCTTAGGTAGATTTGGAGCTTCTCCTGTATAGATATACCAGCTAGCATTACTGCTTTCGTATCCTGTTTCGGGGGCATTTTCCAAAGCTGAATAGGTTTCGTTCACCACTTGTATTCCACCACCATGAGCCGAATTAGCAAGTAGGGTGGTACCTCCAAAGGCAATATCCCAAACATCCGAGGTAGAATCTTCTATGGTGACACCTTGGTCCAAATCATAGAAGGTGTATTTCCCTTGTACACTAGGATAGTCATTGATATCGGTGACTAGCTCAATATTCTGTATAATGGTGTTATAATTAGCTGCTATGTCTTCCAAAATGGTGTTGGTCACAGGCGAAGGCCCGTCGTTTCCACCACCATTACAAGCCGTGAAAGCAAATAAAGCAGCAATAGTTACATAGTGTATATTTCTCATGTTGAATAGTATTTGTAGTTATTAATTAAAAATTCATAGATAATTGTAGACTATATACTCGTCCCGGATTAGAAGGCATCCGAAGGGGATCGGTTCTATTGGTGAGATTAGAGATATTAAATTGTATGCGATAAGCCTCTTTAAACGCTTTGCCTACAGAGCTGTTCACAATGATGTATCCCTCGACTTTTTCTCGATCATCGATTCTATTGTTACCATTTATATCCACAAATCCATAAGGGCCTCGGTATTGAGTGCGAATGTTAATATCCCACCCACGATTAGGTGCCTCATAATAAAGCTTGCTTAGGCCTGTTAAGGTGGATCGATTAAACATGGGAACAAATCGATAGACCACTTTTTGGGTAACTAGACCATTCACTACATCATCAAATTGTTCGCGAATACGTTGTCGTGTGTCCAATAGTTGAACGCCAGTTGTCCAACGAAGACCTTTGACCCATGGAACTTCGAACTGTGCATCAATATCCATACCCTGTGAATACATTTGTTGGATATTCACATAAGAGAACACGGATTGATTGTTCGTTTTTAAGGCAATACGCTGAGTTTCAATAAGGTTGTATACATGATTTCGAAACGAGTTGAAGCGTAGGGTTATGGCATCAGATAAGCTCCAGTCGAACCCAAGGTTTAAGGCCAATGATTGTTCGGCTTCTATATCGACAAGTTCGTCAGGAGAGACAAATAATTCGGCTAATTGACCAGTGGCTTGAAGCTGTTCCAAACCCTGAAGGATCGTAGAGGTTCCATATACACTATATCCTGAAATGGGATTGCTGAAATTCAAGAATAACTGTCGAAAGTCAGGAGCTTTGTATCCACCCCCAAAGGAAGCTTTAAGAGTAAACGTTGGGTTAATGCTCCAGCGTGTCGAAAGTTTAGGACTTAATTGAGAGGCATATTCACTATGGGTGTCGTATCGAAATCCTACGGTTAACGAATAATCTTTGGAAGGCTCCCAATCGTGTTGCCCATACATGAAGGTACTGGTAAATAGGGGCACCTCGGCATAGATTTCGGCATCTAGACTTTCTTGTTTAACCCCCGCTCCAAGTATGGTGGTGTGTTGGGTATTCCAAAAGGTAGAGGCTTTAAATTCGTAGTTATTCAAACGTTGAGAAAATCGGTCCGAAAAATATCGTTCTCCGGTGTCTTGATATTTCAGGGTTGACTGGCTTTGAAAAAAACCAATATAGGCATGAGCCTCGACCAAATGGACCGAACCTACGGCATAACTAAGTGCGGGTGATATAAAATAATCCTGCTGAAACTCATCGCCTTGTGCTTGCCGTTCCACTCTTCGGTTCAAAATGACATCTGGATACTGCTGATCTTCCCGGTAATATCTACCCGAAACATCCAATGATAATCCGGGTTCAAACGAATAGGTAGCCCCACCTTGTAAGGTGTAATTTAGGTATTCGGGGATGGTAGGGGTAATGGTACTTGGATTTAAATCGTATCCTGAAGACCCATTCAGATTGCCATAAAACCGACTTTGAAGATTGTTTTTTTTCAGGTTGAAGTGGCCCGATACATCTCTGGTGTGATGAGTCGCATATCTTGAATGGAGTCCCCACTCAAAGGGTTTAGATCCTTTATCGGTGATGATATTAATGACACCCGCTAAGGCATCACTACCCCATAGCGCAGATGAGGGTCCTTTTACGAGTTCAATTTGCTCGATATTTCCTACACTCAATCGCGTAAGATCTAGGGTCCCCGCTGAACGACCAATTATAGGTTGGTTGTCAATTAAAATGAGGGTGTATTCGGGATCAAATCCTTGAAGCTGTAATCCGGTCCCATGGTCTTCAACCAAATACAATCCCAACTGCTCGGAGAGTACGTCACTTAATCGAACATTCCCATTTTGTTGGATTTCCTTTTTAGGAACTACGATCATAGGAACGCTAACTTCATTGAGCAATTCTTTGGTTCTGGATGCCGTAATTACTACTGTTTCCGATTCATAGGCCAAGGATTTGAGAATGGTCTCCATGTAAATCTTATCATTCTCAATGATTTCTACCGTACGCTCATAATTTTCGTAGCCGACGGCGGATATGGTAATGGTGTACCGATTAGGTAGTATACCTGAGAGGGAGTAATAACCTAAGGAATCGGTTATGGTACCTTGTGCTGTACTCAGGCGTACATGAGCCCTTGGAATGCCTTCCCCATCTTCATCAACTACCCGTCCATGGAGCTGTGTTTTATTGTAGGATGCACGGGATTGGGTATGTATAAACTCCGAGTAAGCAGCTTCGCTAATATGTACCGATGCACGAAGGGTATGAAAGCCAAAAAATGGGCTTAAAAGTGCAAAAGAAAGCCAAAGAAATCTTGTGTAAGGAAATCTACTTGTGTTAGGGGACATCCCTTGATGAATAGTCGAGTCGTTGATTTATATCAACAAAGCAATCATGTTTATGCCTGTTGCGTGTTGATTGCTAAAGAAAAGGATGAATTATGAAGAAAATGTGAAGAAAGATGAAGTTTGATGATCTATGCTGAAATACTCACGACTTTTGAGGCATTACCAGACGAATCGCTGCGCCCACATAACCAATCAAAAATGAGATTCCGCCCAGCGGAGTTGCATAGACAATCCAAGGATTTGGAGCCAAACAAAGCCAATACAAGCTACCGGAAAAAAGGAAAACACCCGCGATAACGAAGCCCATAGTCAGGTTCAAGTTAACCCCATAGCTTCGTTCTAGAAGACTCAGCCCCATCAATCCAAGTGCATTCCAAAACTGATATTGCACTGCAGTCTCCCAGGTCTCGAGTAATCCCGGACTCAAGACCCCTTCTAAAAAATGCGAACCCATAGCGCCTAAAGCTACGGCGAAAGCTAAGAGTAGTAAAGAAAGTGCGCTAAATCGAGAAATGGGGCAGGTCCAGTTCATAACTTCGGTTTGTTTTTATGTCTAGTGAATAGCTGAGCATCTGGTATGAAATTGAATTGCTAGTACTAATATGCGCAACTAGTTTGAAGTTCCAAGTCTAGTATGAAGAAATTATGAAAAACCTCAGGTAATATTTAGTTGTACTAATAGGTTTGAGTTTTTGGAAATCATTATTATGTAAGGGTAGTTATACAAATACGTCTTTCATGACGTCTTTTATAAAAACACCATTAGTAAACACCCCATTAAAAACGACACCCTATTCTATCCATCATGAGCAATCAAAGTATTTTATTTATTGGAAGTTTTATCACGGTTTTAGTTGCTGCTATCTTGTTTTGGCCCTCCTCGAAAGATGAAGTCGCTCAAATACCCGTACCTCAAACCCAGGAGGCAATGGCTGCCCCCGAGGGAACTATTGCGGTTAAAATGTATATAAACGAGGGCTGTTTATGTTGTACTCGATGGGCGGAACATATGAATAAGGCGGGCTTTTATGTAACCGAAGAAGCTACTAGACAACTCAATAGTATTAAAGCATCTCAAGGGATCACCAATGAGCTCGCTTCTTGTCATACGGCATTTGTAGATGGTTACCTTGTGGAGGGTCATGTATCCCCCGAAGACGTACAGCGTTTGCTCAAAGAACGACCCGATGCGATCGGACTCTCAGTTCCCGGTATGCCCGAGGGTTCCCCTGGTATGGAAGGTCCCAATCCAGACCCCTATGATGTTCTTTTAATTAATTCGGACGGAAGCACTTCGGTCTTTAGTTCGTACCGTTAATTTTTTGGGAACCATTTTCGAGTCATTCGATGTTATAAAGACATATTGTAGATTCATACTCCGAATAACTCAAACCGACTTAAACCCCCGATCTTGATTGGTCCGGGGGTTTTTATTTGAGTGCTCGTACCCTAATTGTGAAGTTTTAGAACCCTTTACGGATTCATTCTCACGGGCATCATCTGTTCCAATATCATATCAGAACTAAAAAATAAGGTCATGGGTATTTCATCTCCTTCCTTCAAATCCATGGATGAATTGATGATCATGATGTGATAACCGCCCGGTGCAAAATTACGCTCACTATTGGGAGCGATATCAACGAAGGGTTGCTCTTCCATAACCATGAGTCCATCTTTCTCATAACTTCTATGGATTTGAACATTATCCGATACGCTAGAAGCTGCACGAACAAGGGTATCAGCTACCGAACTGTTATTATATAGGTTAAAGTAGGCCGCGCTCATCATGCCGGCTTTGGTCGGGCGCACCCAAGCCTCTTTTATATTCATATCCCATTCCGAGTGGGTAGTAGTTGTTCGGGTTGAAGAAGTTTCGGACCTTTGGCAGCCAATCACCAATGATGTTAAAAGTAGTAGGGTGAACAGATTTCTTGAGGGTTTAACGAATGCTAACATAATGAACAAGGAGTGGTTATTTGGGGGGATCATTTAGGGGTACCGTATGAGTTAGTCCATGCATAGAGGTGAGGAAGTTATCATCGAATGAGACCTTCCAGGTCTTGAATTATCAAAGATGGAACCGAAGGCATACTTCCTCCATATTCAATGATGATTTCGCCTTTTGGATTCATGACCATGATTTTATCGGAGTGATTTAAAAAATAGATTTCTTGTCCGCTTTCAGTCGTTGTTTGCATTGAAATTTGTGTCCGAACTCGCACACTGTCCATAAATTGCTCGACCATAGCGGGTTCACC
>JAYPDB010000134.1:0-5137 GCA_038125045.1 Bacteroidota bacterium | reverse complement strand
GTCATGTGGGTCATGTTGGGTGAAATGTTTCCCAATCAAATGCGAGGTTCGGGGCTTTCCATAGCAGGATTAGCTCAGTGGCTTTCTAACTTTGGAATCACCATAAGTTTCCCAATTCTGTTAACCGGTATTGGACTAACTGGCGCTTATGGTATCTACGCCTTTTTTGCGATCATTTCAGTGATTTTTATTGCTAAAATGGTTCCTGAAACCAAAGGCTTAGAGCTAGAAGATATGGATGAGCTTTGGAGTAAGTCGTAAATAAGATAATCACAAACTGTTGTTAGAAACCTAGACGGTATGTTAAGTACGTACCGTCTTTTTTATTGCCAAGTTCCATTAAAACAGTTTGGAATAATTATTCAAGAAATCAATTCAGAAATTAGTTAATTACGAACTCGAATAACTAAGTGTTCCTGCTGCGAGAAGTCTACAAACCCTTCCATTCGGTTTTGCCAGTTAAAGGTTTGAGCTTTTGTAATAACTTCTAAACGATTAGAATCTATGCCCGAACGAATAAAGAGTGATTTAATTTTTTCTGAACGCGCTTTCTCTAATTCTCGCTCAAATGAGTTACCTGATGACGGGTAATTAATATGGTAACCAATTTCAATGGCTTCTTCAGGATTTTCTTCTAACCAAGTTAAAATACCACCTAAATTAGTCACAAAACTATTCTCATTAACTACATCTAACAACATAAATCGTAACGGATTACCCGATATAAAGATACCTCTGCTGTCTGGATTGGATAGAGGTTGACCGGTAATATCTACCAACACTTCGGTTGTAGCCAATTTGAGGCTATCAAGTACAATAGATGCTCTTCGGTTTTGAGCCATCCCTTCATCGCTATCATTATCACCAAGTGGATCACTATCGGCGAGACCTTCAATATCGATACGTTGCCATCCAATACCTTGTTCAACCATATACAGCCAAACAGCACGAGACCGAGCTTCAGATAGCATGGTATTAAGACGTAAGTTTCCACTTGAATCAGTATACCCTTTAATGTCGATGTATGCGTCATCATAGGTCTTTAATAATTCAACAAACTTCAACAATACCGCTGCTTGATCAGGGTTAATTCGTGATGACATTACATCGAAATTAACCATTTCACGTGATATCGCATTAATCGAATCAGCTAGAGTATTAACCGTAAGTTCGGGAATAGTTGGTACGATAATTCGGGTCGTATCTAGTTCAATATCAGGCACAACCACCTCATGAGTAATAAATTCCAAAGCTAAAGAATCGGGCTGGATAAAAACAGGGGGAACATATTTTGGGATTCGCTGTTTTTTCTCTTTTTTGAGATTTAAACGAACCGAAACCCTTATCGTATTTGCCATAGGATCATTCGCTTTAGTACTTACTAAATAACTAATATCCGTATTGATATTTGCTACATTTAAGCCTACTCCAGTGGTAATATAGTTACGACCACCGTTCCATTGATTCTCAGAATAATACCCACCTCTAAGCATAAACTTATCCATTAATGCGTATTCAAGTCCTGCACCTAGACTCCACTGTTCTATGAAGTTTAATGTTACCCATTCATCACCTGTATACACATCCACAGATCCCCAACCTGAAGTTAAAGCACTCCATGAACTAACAGGCTGGTATCGTGTTATACCATTCTCTTCAACGCTTTCTGAACGAGCCAAATTCTTAGAATAATCATTGAATATAGATACCCGGTGCTTCATAGCATCTCCAGTCAAAAAATCAAAAGAATAACCAATACGTAGCTGTGTTGGTAAAGGCTCAATTGTTAAGTTGTCACCATAATCAATACCAGAACCCATATTATTCAAACTAAGACCAAAACGTGTATTAACTCTGGTATTAGAGTTTGAGACCATTGTCTTACTAAATAAGGTACCAAACCCATAAGATAGTCCGGTACCTGGCTTTAACGTATTATCTTGATACTGAACACCATCTGCAATATTACTACTTATGTATCGTAGATTTACGCCTAAAGCCCAATGGTTACTTAAGGCATAACCATATGAACTTGAGAGGGTAAACTCATAATTAGAGTAGTCACCAAGATTATTACCGCTTGCGTCCATATTACTTTGGCTGCCCAGATTAAAATATAAGGCATCTAAAGACAAAGTACTCTTAGGCCCTAATGGAATGACAGCTGAAAAATTGTCAAAGGATAAGTCCGTACTCAAACCAGGTAGCCAGTCTGAATGGGTTACTCCAAAACTGTACTCCTTCTGATGGGTAAGAATGGATGGATTCCAAAATCCTGCGTAATAATTTCTACTATCACTAACCCCCGTGTTGCCTAGTCCTGCTGAACGAGCTTCTGGTTCAATCCGAAGAAAAGGCACACTAGTAAGTCCTACCTGAGCCAAAAGGTTTTGACTTAATAAAACTGTTAGAACGATTAAAAGTGCTAGTTGTGACTGTTTTTTCATGTTTTCTAATACTCTCATCGTACTATGGTTAGGCCTTTAGATTTAATAAATACGGTTCCATCTTCACCCTCTGCAATTAAGCGGAAATAGTATATACCAGAAGCCCTATTTTTAGCTTCCCACCTAAACAAATGTCTACCCATATCATATTCCTGTTTCTCGATAGGCCTTTCAATAAGGGCCCCAGTAGGATCATAGATTTCAATGGATATTACCGACTTCATAGGCAATTGGAACGGTATAACAGTCTCTTCAGAAAATGGATTAGGATAATTTTGTTCCAAATCGTAGTTCTCTGGGATAGCAGTAAGATTAAATACTAATGTACCTAAATTAGCTACCGTTGCCTCGACTAAATATATTCCTGGAAGGTCTCCAAATCTAAACTTAACCTTTGCAATACCGCTTGTATCGGTTTTTGTTGTAAATGTTTCAGCTAAAGGTTGTGTGAGCATGTTAAGCGATTTACTAGACAGAGTACTTTCAAACAATTCATACCCTCGTGACTGAATGGGCACTTCGGTGACATCAAATCGAACAGGCATTTGAGTCACAGGGTTATTGAATTGATCAAAAATTTTCACCTCTAAATCTTTTTCTACTTCAGTCCCAATTCTTCCTTCCTGATTATTACCCCCATGAAGTTCAATATCTGTTGGTATCTCAGAAATAAAGTAAACAGGAATAGAATCTGGCGCTAAGTCTAGTAAACCGTAAACAATCCTTACTTTAAGATATTTCCAACCAGATACCGTTTGGGCAACTTTTACAGGTACTTCACTCGTATCTTTACTAATGACTATTCGTCGATCAGTTTTTGATTTTACGGTATCTCCAATGAGCTCAAATACACTCAAATTATTCGATAAAGGTATGTCTATTTTGAGTCCTAAATTTTGAGTAACATTATATTCGTAGCCATCTTTGTTGACAAGCTTTATGGTAAAAGTGTCACTAATTTGACCAACGGTTACTGTATCTGGACCAGTTATTTCAAACCTCACTTCTGTAGATCCCACAACTCGAATCTTATCAGAAGAACCAGTAATCACATCCAAACTTGTAGCGTTTAGAACGTGTATTGAATTAATAATATCGTCAACAACGTAGGTTGTTTGAGCAATACCATTTACATCGGTTGTGGTCGTTGAGGAAATTATTTCACCGCTAGAATTTGTAGTGGTAAAAACTGTTTCCAAACCCTGGTAAGGTACCGCATTTGAATATTGATCTTCTAATTGCGCACTAACTTGTACCGTATCTTTGACACCTGGCCGATAATCTGATATCGTAACACTATATGCATAAGGACTGCATATATCACTCATATTATTCGGGTCGAAGATGCAATTGATCGCAGCTGATGTTATTTGCACAGGCTCAACTCCAAATACCGTAGCGTTAATTAAATATTCTCCTACTTTTGACCCTAATTGTAGCCTAATTGAAGCAATTCCATCGGCATCAGTGGTAGCGTTTATGACTGTCATTAACTCTCCTGTAGAGAACTCAGGAACTGATGCAAAAGTGAAGTTAACCTTTACATCAGCATAAGGGTTGTCATTTTCATCCAATACCCGTACTACAATGGGCTCTTCTAAACTCGACAAGATACTTGCTGTTTGGTTATCACCAGATACTAATTCAAGTGCTTTGGGAGAGGTAGAAAGAACTTGAATGGGGTATGGTGACATATCTAAAAGATCATCATTATACGTGACCAGTACACTATCGGTACCACCGACTGTTGGTGTATAAATACTCCGATAGGTACCCCCTTCTATTTCTTCTATTGGTCCAAATACTACATCACTATTTGGACCATTCTTAATAGTAATATCTAAATCACCAGATTTTGATGGGATTGGATTTCCAAAGCTATCTTTCAAATATATGTATAGAGGAATTTGTGTATTTACAAGCCCACCATCAGAATATAGTTCACTAACGTACAGATCGACATCACCAGCCAAAACCTGAATAATTTGCTGTTGTGAGGTTTGTAAAATATCTGAAGTATAAATAACCGTATCAGATCCTATTACACTGTTAGTATAGCTAAGCAATGACGAACTTTCAGCAGGTTCAATAAGAACTGTATAAATGGTATCTTCTAAATTATTTTTTAGTCTAAATTCAGCACTCAATTGGCTCGGATCAATGGATATTGAAATTCCAGGCCATGGTGCGTTAACAGTTTCACCTTTGGAATTTTTAAGTGTTATTTGAATGTCAAGTGTATCATTTTGTTGAACCGTTGAATTAGCTGGACTAACTACAAATGTAGAAGGCTCTGAAATGGATACCTGTTCATCATCTCCTGTGATTGCCACTCCACCAGATGGTGGTATTGGATCTGCAACTAGGAGCGGTTCTCCTTCAAATTTATCCTCATAGAATATAACCCGTCCAGATTTATTTATTGGAATGACAGTACTAGTAGTAGGGTCAACCTCTGTTTTAATATTGAAAAATAACCCTGCACTTGAATTACTCGATACATCAATTTTGGTATCACCTTCTTTGTATGAAGTAGCATTGCCATACGCATCTAAAATGGTTAACTGTAGAGGTATTCTACTACCTTCTAAGTTTTCATTTATAGAATTGTAGAAGGATTTAGATCTTAGATTATCGGAATTATTGATGGTATTCTCACCTAGCTGAATTACAATACTACTATCCAAGTT
>JAYPDB010000133.1:0-5248 GCA_038125045.1 Bacteroidota bacterium | reverse complement strand
AACTGAGCAGCTACTTTTTTGCGTTCAGCGGCATTAATTTGGTTCATCGCCTCTTTTACCTGTGGATCGGGATCAATATCGGTGACCAGTGTTTTGATGATATCATATCCGTAGTTGATCATGGCATCGTTGAGTTCAGACTTTACGGCGATGGCAATATCGTCTTTCTTTTCAAACACATAATCCAGTTTTAGCTTAGGAACTTCCGCGCGAACCACATCAAACACGTACGAGGTAATCTGGTCTTGGGGTAAATCCAGCTTATAAAAGGCGTCGTACACGCGTTCGGGGACCACCAAATATTGCACCGAAACTTTGATCTTCACGAATACATCGTCCTTGGTTTTGGTTTCCACCAATACATCTAATTGTTGAATCTTTAAGCTCAGCCTCCCCGCTATTCGATCAATCAGAGGTAATTTCAGTTGTAATCCTGAGGATCGAATACTGGTGAATTTTCCAAAGCGCTCGATAACTGCAGAGCTTTGCTGTTTGACGATGAAAAAGATGTCAAAACTGGCAATAATTAGAATGGTAATGATCAAATAAAATGTAAAACCCATGACACTAGTACGTTTATTTGGTTAAAGACTTAGGGTTGGTATTTTCGGGTTGAATAGGTTTTTCAGCCAGAAACACACCTCCTGCTTATTTTAAGGTATTGTAGCAGATCTTTAATTCAAAATGGTAAAGTATTCAGAAACGGTGGATTATTGCCGCATAAAAAAAGCCCCATAAGATGTACTTATGAGGCTCAATCCATAAACAATAACATATAAAATGTTAATTGAATAGACATAAAATACATAATTATTCACAACTTATTTAATGTCATATTTTTAAAACGAAATAAGACTTTTTAAAAAGACGATGATGGCATTGGACACCTTCTTGCATCTTAGTTCATGGATTCCTAAATAGGGAGAGATTTCAATAACCCCTCGACTATGACCAGCAGAAAACATTTTTTAAAGCATATGGGTGCGGCGGCGGCGGCCCTTTCAACCGGTGTTTTTTTTGACCCCCAGAGCTCAAAAAAATTAATCGATGAGCTAAAAGATTATAAGCAATCACCAACTCAGCTCGCCAGTGATGAAGAATTTTGGTACCGTGTTCAGCAGGCTTTTACCGTGGACCGCAGTTTAATCAATTTAAATAACGGAGGGGTGAGTCCATCGCCTGATTTTGTTCAAGCGGCCATGAAAAAGCATTTGGACTTTTCCAATCAGGCCCCGGTCTATAATATGTGGCGAATTTTGGAGCCTAGAAGAGAAGGGGTGAGGCAGCAATTAGCGGGTTTGTTTAAGGTGGATCCCGATGAAATTGCACTCACCAGAAATGCCTCCGAAAGTCTTCAAATTTGTCAATTTGGGATGGACTTACAAGCCGGAGATGAAGTACTCACTACCAGTCATGACTATCCTCGCATGATCACCACCTTTAAACAGCGAGAACGTCGTGAAGGAATTGTCTTAAAACAATTTGATTTGCCCGTTCCATCCGAAGATGAGGACGAAATCGTACGACTGTTTGAGCAAAATATAAGCCCAAAGACCAAAATGATCCTCATGTGTCATATCGTCAACATTACGGGGCAAATTCTACCGGTCAAGAAAGTCGTTCATATGGCTCGAAAAAAGGGAATACCGGTGGTGGTTGATGGGGCTCATGCCTTTGCTCATTTCAGTTTCAATCAGGAGGATTTAGATTGCGACTATTATACGACCAGTTTACATAAATGGCTGTTTGCCCCTCATGGTACGGGGTTGCTCTATGTGAAAAAGGACAAGATCCAAGATTTATGGCCCTTAATGGCCGCAAGCGAGGCTCAAGACCATGATATTCGTAAATACGAGGAGATAGGAACTCATCCCGCTGCCAACTATTTGGCGATTGGCGAAGCCATCACCTTTCACGAGGGCATTGGACCCGAACGAAAAGAAGCCAGGTTGAAATACCTAAATGATCTATGGATTGATGCTATTATTGATGATCCAAAGGTAAGCTTGCATACCTCCAGGGATGCACGATTTGCTTGTGGTATCGCTACGGTGGAAATAAAAGGGGTGGATCCCGGTGAACTCAGTAACCGGCTATGGAAAAATCATAACATTATTGTTACCCCTATTAAGCACCATCAGTTTCAGGGTATTCGAGTGACTCCGAATGTGTACACAACCAAAGCAGAAATAGCTCGATTTACTCATGCCATGAAAGAGGAGATCAGCAATGCCTAAACCCGATTTCACCTCTTTGCGATCAGCTAGTCTCCCCTTATTACTTGCTCTTTTAGTCGGGTCTTGTGACGTGCATGTTGATCAGGCCGCACCCACCAACAACTCAATATCTGAGCGCGAAGTCATTAGCACCGAACAAGCTCCTGCTGCGATTGGGGTTTATTCACAAGGGGTAAAAATAGGGTCTACTGTTTATGTGTCCGGGCAAATTGGCTTGGTACCAGAAACGGGACAACTCGCAGGTGAAGATTTAGAATCACAAGTCCGACAAACCCTTGCCAATATTGAGGCCATTTTAAACGCCGGTGGATTGGCCTTAGAAGATGTGGTAAGTGCACAGGTTTTCTTATCGGATTTAAATGACTACCAGGCTTTCAATGGCATTTATGTTAAGTACTTTGAACACAATCCACCCGCGCGTATGGTGGTTGAAGTTTCTAGGATCCCAAGAGATGCCAAAGTAGAAATTATGGTTACGGCTTCCCGATGATTCGGGTTGAAACTATTCGAGGTGGTCCCAAGACTTTCTGCCCATAGCTCTCTACCCATAAAAAAAGCCCATACATATGAGCTTATAAAGTCGAGGCGACAGGATTTGAACCTGCGACCCCTCGGCCCCCAGCCGAGTGCGCTACCGGACTACGCCACGCCTCGAGAATACCAAAAGTACGGCATTTGAAACCCGAGAGCAACAAAAAGGTGCTTTTGAGTATCTAAGTTGTATGATGGATTAGTCATGGTACTACCCCCGATTTTAGGGCTAAAAAGCACATTTGTTATCGCATTGTTATAAAAAGCTCGCTCTTAATAGCAGTAAGAGGAGAACAAATGGCATCGTTAGTAAAACAACATTCAAGCTACTATACCCAATTTTATAACCCCAACAGAATCCCATCTAGAAAGAGGATAGCCCTTCGAACGAAGTATAAAGACATCGCCATTCGCAAACATGTTGAGCTGGAGAAGGCGTATGAGTCAGGTGAGTTTGACCCTTGGAGTACACATCAGGAACGTGAAAATCCCCTAAGTAAAAATTCAAGACTTGGTGACGCTTTGAATTACTACATTTCCCAGAAATCCAGAGAAGATTGGAGAGACCGAACCACTAAGGATACTACGTATGTACTTCGAGCATTTGAGCGTGTAGCAGGCTCTGAGAAGCCCATATCTTGCCTGTGTGCTACTGACTTCAACGACTACATCAACAGAGAAGGCATTGCCTTTGCCACTCGTCACAGTGACCGCACCAAGCTTAAACCCTTTGCTAAGTGGTGCGTCACGCATAAGCTGCTAAGGATGAACCTAGCTGATGTCAAGGTCTACAACTTTCAGCAGGAACAAAAAGAGGTTGTCTCGTACGTAACCCACTCTGAAGTAGCCACCCTTAAGCAAGTGATTCGTGATAAGGTTCAAGGGGATATCGCTCGAGGGTATCAAAGTAAAAGCAGGAATGCGTTATGGCTTATAGACCTGATTGATTGGCAGCGATGGAGTGGCATGCGCATCTCAGAAACCTTGAGTCTAACCCCTCGTAGCTTTAATACGGAGACATGGGACATCACCATTGGTTCGGCTACGTTCACTACCAAGTCTAAGAGGAAGCAGGTACTTCCCATAGGTCAAGTTAAGCCTCTTAAGGAGCTTGCTGAAAGGCTGCTTAATGAATGTGCTACTATCGATACTCCCCTGTTTGGTCACTCTGATTCAAAGCGTACGTCCAGAACCTTTAAGAAGTATGTACGTTTAGCCATGCCAGAAAGAGAAGACATACACCTACATTCGTTAAGGCACACGTGTTGTATTGAGCTACTACGTAATGGGGTTCCTATTTATACGGTACAACGATGGATGCGCCACAGCTCTGTACAAACCACTCAGAACTATGCTGACCTGCTTAATTCAGATGTTGGGGAACAGGTTGGGAAAGTACTTTGAAACTATTAGTGAAGTAAAAATCAATAGTTTTTGGAATTGTATGAGATTCTTAAATGTAAAGACAAATATTACGAATCCTAATAGCATACCATGAAAAAAATATTACTAATCATCTTTTTTATATACTTAATACCTACCTCCATTGTATTAGCTCAAGATTTTAAGTTACACGAGAATGGCATAACCATAGTATGTGAGGGAGCTACTATTGGAAGCACTGGTGTTGTGAATGGAATTACTTATACAGCTGTAGACAAGAATACACTCAGAAACACACTATTTACAACTGGAGATGTAACTAAAGTTTGTACCTCAAATGTAACTAGCTTATTCACATTACCAGAAACATTTAATCAAGATATAAGTAGTTGGGATGTAAGTAACGTTACTTCAATGGAAGCTCTTTTTAGAAAAAATTCAGCATTTGACCATGATATAAGTAACTGGGATGTTTCATCAGTAACACAAATGAGAGATATGTTTTCAGGCTCCACCTTTAACGGTGATATCTCAGAATGGGATGTGAGTAATGTGACTTTCATGTTAAGCATGTTTGAAAATGCAACACTATTTAATCAAGATATTGGTAGCTGGGATGTTGGTAAGGTTACTCAAATGGCGAATATGTTTAAAGGTGCATTAGCATTTAACCAAGATATTGGTGCTTGGGATATGTCTAATGTGAGGTCAACCCAATATATGTTTACTGGAGCAGTAGAATTCAATCAAGACTTAAATAACTGGAATTTAACTCAAGTTGATTATATGGACGGTATGTTCAATGGAGCTACATCATTTAATGGTAAGATAGATAGTTGGAATGTATCTGGTGTTTCAAGAATGATTGGAATGTTTGGGGGTGCATCTAATTTTAATCAAGATATTAGCAACTGGGATGTCAAGAGAGCAGAGCTTATGGATGACATGTTCAATGGTGCCGTTTCATTTAACCAAGACATTGGAAAATGGAATGTCAGCAGTGCAAAAACTATGTACAGAATGTTTTATGGCGCAACTTCATTTAACCAAGATATTGGTGACTGGAACGTAATCAATGTCAGTAACATGAGAAGTAT
>JAYPDB010000132.1:0-5272 GCA_038125045.1 Bacteroidota bacterium | reverse complement strand
TTTACGTGTAATGACTGTGCTACCAGCTTTCAAGCGATAGATGTACATTCCAGAGGACAAATTTTTTGCATCAAAAGTGATTTGATGATAGCCAGCCTGGATAGGACCATTCACCAATACCGCAACTTCTCGACCAAGCATATCATAGACATTAAGAAAAACCTGACCGTTTACAGGTATTTGAAAATTGATTAAAGTAGAGGGATTGAATGGATTGGGATAATTTTGAAATAGCGCGAATTCATTCTTGGTGCTATTTTCTTCAAGTTCCAGGGAAGTAAACTGAGAATTATCCAAGCCAGGCGTTCCATTTCCTGGAGAAGCTTGCCAGGATTCCGGTTTACCATTATCGAGAAATGGAGAGATAAGTTCAAGGCTTGGGCCGTTACCATCAGCTTGTTCTGGCCATGGATTTGCATCCGAATAAGTGAGCGAATCGACTAGAAATCCATCATTATTGTATAAAAATAATGACTCCCCGCTGCCACTAAAACCTTTATTCATATTTCCAGAGACTTGTGATACCGTAGGAAATAATTCCGTAAACAATGAAAGGTCACGTGATAAAACATGATATTCTTTAGTAGGGACGATTATATTTTCTTCAAATACATAGGCTTGTTCATAAGAACCATCGATAAATACCCATTTGCTAATGTCCAACGGAGACTCTGTAGTATTGTAAAATTCGATCCAATCCTCAGGATCAAAATCTGGTGAAGAATGATAGTTAATCTCATTGATCACCAGAACAGAATCTAGAATTCCCTGAAATTGAAATGCTCCTATCTCAGATAATGATTCGGCCTCTTCGGAGTCAAGATATATGTTCTCCGAGGCGTTGATCACTGGGGAAATGACCTGTGGATAATAGTTTTCATTTTCCGGGTTAATGAGAAGGATATCATCAAAAAGGTTAGAACTTCCTAGAAGAGTATCCGTATCGCTTATGGAATAATACACATCAGCCGATGAGAATTCATCATAGCTTACAGGTACTTCATGTGAATTCATAAAGATCGAATTACGGATATCCGCCGATCCACCACCACGGTTAATAACTTTCTGATACACAGCCACCCCCACATTGTTTGAGTAGAATGTATTGTGATCTATGAAGGCCTTTGAACCAGCATCTTTTATTCCTATTCCTAGGTTACATTTGGCAAATACATTCTTAAAGATACGAGCCTCCGAACCCTGACCTATTGACACGGCCTTGTCACCACAATTCACAACCTTGTTTCCAATAATCTGAACGCCCATTGATGAATCCCCAATATCAATGGCGTCTGTGTTATCACCAATGAAATCATAGAAAGCATTACCCTGAATTATGGTGGTATCTTCCATGAATCCAATATCAATTGCATCCATATCTTCAATATTATTTCCTTCAAAAATATTATTGATGAGCCACAACTTTCCACCGTTCACATTAATGTAGTCACCTACAAGAGTAGCATTGGTTAACCTGCTACCGGTTACTTTTAACCTGCTGTCTTGGGATGAAATTGGCAAGGGAGTATCCTTTATTATGGAGTTAGAGATTTCTACATCAGAGTTAAGAAGGGAAATAGCAGAAAAGAAATTCTTATCATTTGTAATTCCACTTGCTTCACTAATAATCAAATGATCTAAAATGGATCTAGAATCTGCTTGGTCAAAAAACAGACCCCTCCAATATTGACCGGGAAAATAAGCGCTCATTATAACAGGTTCATCTTCTGTGCCTTTAGTGGTTAAGGTTCCTTTAATATTGATTCCTTTACCTTGATCTATTAGCAATTCAACACCCGCATCAATTTCAAGCACTGCTCCTGGCATAACCTCTACATTCTCGGACAGAAAATATGGTGAATTGGCTTTGGTAAGAGTCAAATACTGATCAATCACGGGAGGAATAAAACTGGAATTTGTAGGAGTGAATTCTACAAAGAGCTTTGTATCTCCTGAAATTGTGATACTAATTGAATCTGAATCTGAGATAAGAGTGGTATCAGCTGAAACATTTGACATGATTTTAGATAGACTAAGGTCAAAGCTAAGGTCAGAGCTGTTAGGCGAACTTTGATGCACTTCAACGGCTATGATATTCTCACCCAATAGCAAGTGATCCGGAAGTATTCGTAATAGTTGATAGCTAGTCTCAGCTGTCCCTCCGATTGCAATTAGTGCTTCCGTATTTTCACTAACTGTTCCATTAGGCATATTTTTTCGTGCAATCTCCTTACCATTTAAATATACTACGGCACCGTCATCAATTAATAGCTCAAGATCTAATGCGGCAATCTCCGAGGGTTCTGTTAGTTTAAATAGATGACGAAAATAAGCAGTTAAATTTTTGTCCCGAACATTATTACCATACTCGATCTGTGTATCCTGATCATCTCCATAACCTAGAATGCCAGCTCCCGATTTCCAGGAACTATCATCAAATTCCAGTGTCTTCCAAAGGGATGGTACACTTGTCTGATCATAGTATTTCCAAACACTATTTTTAGAGATAAGAATCTCACTTAAAGCTCCACCTACCTGCTTCCATGAGCTGAATGTATACCCCGGTGGGGCATAGGCTTTAATCGAGATTGGAATTCCATCAAAATAACGTCCTGAAGAAGCCGCTAAGTCTTTGAAGAATCCATTCACATCCAATTTTCCTGCATCATTGATATTCGAACTAATAGAAAGTTTTGAACGACCACTTAAAGAAAACAAATCTGATAAGTTTTGTATAGCTGAAGTAGGACGCTGTTCTGCAAATGTTCGAAATTTCTGAACCTCCGTATTCCATCTTTCTATAGAGGAAATACTTGATGACATTCCCCACTCAGTAATGGATAATGAGTCGATAAAAGTTCCCCATTTTGAGATATGGCGAGGTAATTCAGCCTCTATTCCAGATGCCAAACTATCAATAATTGAAATTACTCTATCTGGTGCAAATGTGGAATTAATCCGTTCAGAATAGCGTTGAATGAATTCATTTTTAAATTGCTCATTTGAACTCAGATATCTAAAGAGTTCGAACTCATTAAATATATCCTGAATCTGATTGCTTCCAATTCTGTTGGTATCAAATCCGCGATCCATATCTACTAGCACCCATCGCCACACACTCTCATTCCCACGATCTCTCCATATCTCTCTGTTATGTCCCCAACTACTATTTGCCAAATAAGCTTGAACAATTACAAAATCCATCAAATTCTGAATATCGACTTGACCGGCTATCTCAGAATAGACATCTGGATCACTGATATCGGATGAAGATGCCAAATTAAGCAATGTCAGATAATCAGAAGAGTCACCCTCAATGACTGTATAAGTTGATTCAAGATGATCCAAATCAGCCACTGCTGTATTATAATGAAGGGAGAAATATTGAGCATCTAGCTTCTCACGAAGATTATAAATTCCCCAGTAGGTACCATTCAGATATAATACACTAGGCCTATAAGCCTGCACTGAATTTGAAACTTGATCTCTTATTAGGCTAGATATCATTCCATCTCTCATCATCGTATATGGCCAGTCATCACCGCTGTTACGCAGATACAATCGTTTATAGGACTGAAAGGGTAAATGATCAAAGACCGGGTATTCAATTGTAGATTCCCCATAAATACCACGGGCATAGATATTTAACGGTTTTTGAGCAAATCTGTAAATATTCTCTCCACCAATTCTCATACCCACTTGTTGAGAGAATCCCTGTTCAGCACCCAATGGAAAGTATTCAATATTGACAGGTATTTCCCGTTCTTTAAGTGTATTCAGATAAATACCAAGATCTTTACCCATGATATATTCTGGGTCTGAAATGATAGAGAATGCGGGTAGATTACGTTTTTCATTGATTAGATAAGAACTCCCAAATACCCTGCCAGGTATTTTTCCATCTTCAAAAACTCTTGCTTTCAGAATGGTATTCTCCGTAATAGAAATAGGCGCTTCATATAAATTAGATTCACTGGTTGGTTTTTTTCCGTCGAGCGTATAACGAATGGTCCCTGAACCGGAACTTGAACTAAGCATCACGGATTGAACAGTGGTGAAAAACCCGCCTTTTTGAGAAAAAATCACATCTCCAGCATATATAGTGGATTGTATTCCTGCCGTTGAATTCATTTTACCCGGGGTGGGTTCACCAAACCTGAACCAGTTGGATGAGCCATCTGGTTTTCTTCCGTAAGAGACATCTTCAATCTGATTTGTAAACCTTACTGAATCAATCAGTATTCCATCTGGATTAAATAGAGCGATTAATTCGGCATCTTTATTTAATTTAAAATTGGTATGTGACCATTGCGTAGTAAATGGAATATTTCTTGGCCACCAGCTTCTTACATAGTTCTGTCCTGGGATGTCGTCCTCACCATCAGCCCATAGAAAATAGAAGTCTTTAGCCGGTATGACAGTATGCTGAGGGATTTGCCATTTTGTGGGATCATTAAGATCATCGGTTATATAATACCCACTTATATCTGCCACAAAATCCTGACTGTTGTACAATTCGATCCAGTCCGAAAAGTCTCCAAAATCAACCATATCGGGATTGGTAGTTACATTAGAAGCTAGAAATTCATTGATGACTATGCTAGGTACTTGAGCGGAGATACCTTGTGTGAAGAAACACTGAGCTAAAATAGTTAGTGAACTAGCTAATACAATCAGATCTAATCTGCTGATTCTCATTTATTACCTGACTACATTAATATATAATGAACTACAATTTATTGAATTGTGAGGACTATTATACCAATCATAACACCATCGTTTACCCAAACCAATAAGAGGATTTTGATTGAATTAGAAACTCAACATTCGGAGTAATGGTATTGAGCCCTGCTAGCATATAGTTAGTGGGGCTTTTTTATTTACTCACTCCACTCTATGTACTATGTATAATGACGGAGTGAGCGGGTACTGTTATATATTTGTCATAAAAAAACCTCTTTCCTTTAATGAAAAGAGGTTAATCTTTAACTATAAATTGTAAAAGAGACCTAGATCTATTTTTTCAATAAATGATAAAGTATAAAGGCGCCAACTAGGCCCAATAGCCCTTCTGCGCTTAACCCACCTAGAATTCCCATAATATTATCTACTACAGAAATTTCAGGCCAGAATGGAATATTAGCTCCACCAAATAAAACTTCTAAGACTACGCCGAGGGCAATTATACTTATACCAATTTCGGTTAAAGCATTAGCCCATTTACCTACATCTTTAAGTATATCCATACTATATCTCCATTAGTTATTGGTTA
>JAYPDB010000131.1:0-5378 GCA_038125045.1 Bacteroidota bacterium | reverse complement strand
CCTTTCGTGCGCACGGGAGAACATATAATTGGAGTGGCACCAGCCGCTATAATGACCTTAATAAACGTCCTTATGTATTCCCCATAGGTGAATACGGTTTCATCTTCTTTGGTTAGTTGATTGAAGAGATCCACACTCTGATAGCCTATACCATCCAATACTCCTCGAGCTCTAGATGAATCGTCCACTGGCGACGCATCATTATGACCAAATTGAATGAGTACATAGTCTCCGGGTTTTAACAACTTTTTTTGTTGATCCCAGTACCCTTGAGTCTGGTAAGTACGACTACTTCTACCACCAATCGCTCGGTTAACAACATTAACCTCATCGAGCTTAAACCATTCATGAAATAAACTTCCCCAACCCCATTGACCGTTGCTTCCATCTCCGGATCCATTGCGTACGGTTGAATCACCAATTAAATAAATAGTGGGTAGATTTTCGTCAGAGGGCACTGGCAACTGAATATCCCGTTCATTCGCATTCTGAGCATGACTATGCTGAAAAGGAATGAGAAATACGCCAAACAGCAGCGAATACAAAAAAAGTGCAGGATATTTTCCGGAATATCCCTGATTCAATCTGAGAGTTTTAATGTCATTTTTTCGTCTCATGAAAATAGGTAGGGGGTAATATGAGATTGCTTGGAATGTAGATTTTTTAAGAAATAGTGAATCTGTAAAATTCATCGTAAAGACTTTCGTAGCCTTTATGCGGTATTTGATTATCAAAAAAAAAGAGTTCCTTCAACACAAAGATTGAAGAAACTCTTAAAATTAGCTTAAATAATGCTAATTACTTAATAAGCATCATTCTTTTGTTCTGAACAAATGAACCTGCTTCAATGCGATAGATATACATACCTGAGGCAAGACTAGTTGCATCAAAATTCACTGTATACGTACCAGCATTCATCCGTCCATTCACAAGTTGTGCAACTTGCTGACCTAGAACATTATAAACCGTAAACTTCACATCAGATGTTTCTGGTAAAGTAAAACTGATTTTGGTAGAAGGGTTAAACGGATTCGGATAGTTCTCGCTTAAGTGGAATGCTCCTGGAACATTTGAATCTGTTTCAATGCTAACAAGATCACCTAAAGTTATATAAGCAGAAGTACTATCAGTTGGATCATAAAGATCGGTTGCATTTTCAACCGAATCCTTCAATGCTGCAATATAAGTAGCTCTGTTGGCATCATAAGTTGCTTTTGCTTCAGGGAACCAGTTCAAGTCACCCATAGGCAGACCATCTGTTCCTGCTTCTAACATAAGGTCATTAGAATAGCTTAAATCAAATTCAGGTGGCCAGTTTACACTAGGTTGTCCTTCACTATCATAAGTAACAACTGAAGTAACACGCCAATCTGGCCATTCTGGAAATGCATCACCACCGATATATCTGAAGCCTACCCATTCCATCATTTTATCAACATTATCAGGTGCATTAGTAAACTCAGGGTCAATATGCCAGTATTGACTACCAATTTTAAAGTTAGCATCAGCTTGTACTGTTGAGTCTACATCTAGATTCCATAATATGTATGGCCTTACTCCAGCTTCAGCCAATAGATTATCATAAGCGTCTTGTATCGCAGGATCACTGTACCATAAATTTCTACCATTATATAACGATACTGAATCAAGCTCCAAGCCTTTAAAAGTTTCAAAGGTTGTTACGGAAAAATTGTAAGAAACGTCTGATGCTCTCGCTCCCATGTAAGAGAAGTTATAGAAAATATTATTTGACATAAGACCCTCAGCCCAATGCAAATTTTGTGCATTTGTTTGAGCGTTTAACGAGGTATTGTGGTTTTCAATAAAATTAGTCTCGTAGAAATTCCCACCGTTACCTAGTAATCTACCAGAATTAACGAAGGTATTATTTTCTATGATTAATTCAGCACCAGGAGTATTAAAACGTCCCAAATGACCACCCCAAGGTGAGTTTGTAGTTCTTAGAGCGTTAATCATTATACTGTTAGTAATAGATACTAAATCAGGAGCAGAATTAATTTCAAGTACATTATTTTGCAAGTCTGAGAAAGCCATGTTATCAAGCACTACACTCGAAGCTCCAACTTCTGACATAAAACTACCAATTACATTACCACCTTCAGCAGCATTCATTCCACTTAAGATGAAATTTTCAAGGGTTAAAGAGCCACCTTCTGTAACTTGAACAAGAGCAAATACTTCTCCTGATTCATTAGGGATAGGAACCATTA
This sequence comes from Bacteroidota bacterium, assembly GCA_038125045.1. Classification (GTDB taxonomy): domain Bacteria; phylum Bacteroidota; class Rhodothermia; order Balneolales; family Balneolaceae; genus UBA1275. The sequence continues at coordinate 3,147 of JAYPDB010000131.1, read as the reverse complement.
CAGCTGGAGAAGCTTGGTCTCTAATCCAACCCTCGCCATCACCCTGAATATGAAAATCATAGTCAGCTTGTATGGTAGCCGTCCAGTAATAAAGGTTACCACTTTCAGCTACATAAATATCCGCAGGGCTCCCACCGGCACGATCTGCTTCAATCTGAGCATTTACGGAATTATCCGTAGTTAGTGTCAATTTTGTTTGTGCAAGCACCTGAGATGCAAACACAAGCATAATTGCTGGTATTAGTTGTATATATTTTCTCATAGTTATTTTTTGTTAGTTGTGATTATTTGAGAATTTATTTTTACAGTTTTCAATTTTTATTTAATTCCTGCTCAAAATGTCATCTTGTGTCTAGTTTAACTTTCGTTAAAAGTCATACCTAACACCCATCTGAGCAGTGGTACCATAGTATTCACCACGAGAAAGATAGGACGTATTATTGCGATACCGTAAATCTGCCTCATTCGTAATGTTGTTTATGTTTAAAAATATTTGCATCCCTTCAACTTTAGGTAATCTATAGTAAGACGTAAAATCCCATCTTGAATAAGCCTTGGATCGCTCATCTAAAGTTGCATAGGTATTGTTGGCCGATTCTAAAACATCATCTTGATATAAATAAGATAGTCTTGCCGAAAATCCGCCAATATCATATCCGATGGTTACATTCATAATATTATCAGGCTGGTCAACTAAGCGACCCGATCTTGTGGTGTCCTGATAGGAAATCTTTTGAAATGGAGGATTACCCGTCTTTTTTGTCGTGAGATATTTGTACTGACTTTCTGAATTGATGCGGGTATAATTTACACTTAATACCAAGCCTTGTAATACCGATGGTAAGTACCAAAAATTAGTTTGCCAGTCTAATTCAAAACCATTTACCGTTGTAGGATCTTCTAAATTAGTCCACGTATCTACAGACGTTAGAACTGATTGTACTAAGTCGAATCGGTTATTGATAAGCGAAGCATCCTTAGTTCTATAGGAGACTGGTACAATTAAATCATCAATTTCTTTTATAAAATATCCTGCAGTGAACAGACCGATATGGTTTTCATAAACCGATGCATACACATCATAATTCTTACTAGTGGCCGGCTTTAAGTACGGATTACCTAACCGAAGAATTGGAAGTGAAAAACTATCATAGTAGAGGTAGGGTGAAATCGCCTGATAGTCAGGGTAAATGATACTTTCAGTAGCAGCTAATCTAATATCAAACCACTCAAAAGGCTTAACCCTTAAATGTATTTGAGGAAACCAGGTTTCTGCCTTTGTAGAATCCCAAGTAACTTCAGTTAGCGTATAGTAACTTTGATCACCCGGATAATTTGCTCTATCCCGTACATTAATGTCATAGGCAGTATAGTCAAAATCAAATTTTTCGTACCGTATACCTGGAATAAAAGTAACGAACTTACCCATGTTAAACGTTGGCATTAGGTAAAAGGCCGAGAAGTTTCTTTGATAGTTATAGTCGTTCTGAAAAGACTGTAAGGGATCCTCCTGATACATTGGATTGGTCTCATAACCTGACCCCGTATTGTACGTTATGACCGAGTTTCGTGAGAATTCCTCAAGATCCCGCATCCTTGAAATATCTATTGGATTTGTAAATATGTTCTTTTTTATACCCAAATCTGAAAGAAAATCACCTACATCATAATTCGAGTCCATAAAAAACTGAGCCGGAATCCCAGGAGTATTGGCTTGGAATCCATTCCCATCAGGGTCTGTTAACGCGTATCCAAAATAGTCTTCCCATTTACCTCTAACCGAGTCTCCTATAGCCGCAACATTTATACCTGTAGCAGCATCTATCGAGTATCGTGTTTCATCGTTTATTCTTTCATTCTGTACAAATTTACCACCAAATTTTAGGCTACCAGCTAAATAATCACCTAAGTTAAAAGGCACCTCGAAGTTAACCGATGCTGATATTGCAGAGACATCATTTTCTCGTTTCAATGTTCGAAGATATTTAATCTGTCTGGTTGTAGAAGTTTCAACCACATTAATAAAATCCGCAGCGGTCATATGCACCTCATTACCACGAGATTCCTCATCAGGGTTACTCCATCCTGGAAGAAGAGTACCACCGTTGTATGGCCCCATGCTCATAAATATCTGATTGGGAATTCTCATTTGCGTCAGAGCATGAGATACGGAGAAATCCATCTTTATTAAATCAAAATCAAAATCACCTTGTATGGCATTATTGAATACAGTGGTCTTTGATTCCGTATCACTTGCATAACCTGACCACGTTCTGGATGAGGCTCCAAAACTGTTTTGCTGCACGATACTGTGATTATATAATTGACTTGCGAAACCAGTATACATAATAGAACCTTTGGATAATTGATAATCCAAAACCAGGCTCCCGCCATATCTTTTTCTATCGGTGATAACATCACTTATAGAAACATTTTCTAACCAAAAGTTATTTATGTCATCTTCAGCACCGTGCCATCCATAGCCTGCCGTAATATTGTCTGAGCTTCTATCATAGGATTGATAAAACCCTGTACTCTGAACCCCAAGCTTGCTATCAAGAAAACGATTACTTACTGAAAGATTCCCTTTGAAATTTCCAAAGCGATTTTCATTTGCTAAACCAGCATACCCATTTTCATATGAGAAATTCTTACGGAACCCTTCAGGTGCTTTGTTAATTTTTAAGTTTACAGTTCCTCCAACTGCATCTGCATCCATATCTGCCGTCAAAGCCTTCTTAACTTCAATACCTGAGAGCGCATTTGGCGCTATCATATTCAAATCCACACTACGATCATTAGGGTCTGAAGATTGCATTCGCACCCCATTTACCGCCATAACATTGTACTTCGGTGACAAACCGCGAATAGTTACTTTTTGACCTTCACCACCACTACGTTTAATCGATATACCAGGTAAACGACCAACAGATTCTGCAACGTTTGCATCGGGAATATCCTTAATCCGCTCAGCGGATACGACATTTGAAATAGTATTTGAAGATATTTGTTCATTAATGGCGGCAATTTGCCCTTTAGCTTGAGCAGAAATAATAACAGCTTCCCCTTCAACAGCTTCTTGATCCATTATTATGTCAAAATCAAGAGTTTCACCTGCGGCCACTTCTACCTGTGCGGAAAATCTTT
>JAYPDB010000130.1:0-5386 GCA_038125045.1 Bacteroidota bacterium | reverse complement strand
TGTAGGCATAGTAATGCCCCAAGGCTTAGCAGTAAACGAAGCTTCATGATACTCCCTTAAATCTCTTGTTTTATTGTTGTTAGGTACTACGTTAGTCGTCTAGTTCTTTCCAGCGTACAAATGCCTCCATTGCTTCGTACTCGGCTAGACCTAACTCGTCATAGATTTCTGCAGTTCCTCTAGTCCGGTCATCCGCGCGCTGCCAGAATTCTCTCTTATCCGTGCCAGGAAAGAGCGGACGGTCTTTCTGTGATTGATGTTTAAATATCGCACGTCTTTTTTTGTCCGTTTCAGCGGGGCTCAGTGGAACGGCCATTTCGATATCCTCAATATCCCATTCTTGCCAGGCACCTCGGTACAACCAAACATAGCAATCCTTCATCCAGGGTTCGTTTCGGAGTTCTCTTAGAGCCGCAAATATAGCATCTAAACAAACGCGATGCGTACCATGGGGGTCGGATAAGTCGCCGGCAGCATAAATTTGATGTGGCTTGATATCAGTGATGAGTTGTTTCACAATTGCTATATCTTCCGGTCCAATCGGTTTTTTCCTAATTTTTCCCGTTTCGTAGAAGGGGAGATCCAAGAAATGGATGTTCTCATCAGGGATTCCGACATATCTGCAGGCTGCTTTTGCTTCTCCTCTACGGATAAGACCTTTAATGGTTTTTAATTCTTCTGAGTCTGGTTCGCCTTGTTTTTTGTCGACTAAAAACTTTCTGATATCACGGAACATCGTATCCACTTGGGTATCATCGAGATTAAAGGCATCGTGATAATCAGACACAAAATCAGCAAATCGTACGGCATCATCATCAAACACAGCAATGTTCCCTGAGGTTTGATAGGCTACATGAACTTTGTGGCCTTGATCCACTAAGCGGATAAAGGTTCCACCCATTGAAATTACATCATCGTCTGGATGTGGTGAAAATATGAGTGCTTTTTTTGGGAACGGTGTTTTTCGTTCTGGGCGGTAGGTGTCATCTGCGTTGGGTTTGCCGCCAGGCCATCCAGTGATGGTATGTTGGATTTGATTAAATACTCGGATGTTTACATTATAAGCCGTTCCAATTTCAACCAGAATATCATTCATTCCGTATTCTCTATAATCTTCTTCTGTGAGCTTGAGAATAGGTTTTTCAAGATTTAAGCTTAGCCAAATAACGGCTTTTTTGATCAGGAAGTTATTCCATTTGATAGGTCCTGCCAGCCATGGAGTCTTTATCCGGGTCAGTTCGGCCGATGCTGCATTATCGAGAATAACTTCGGTATTACTATGATGCTGCAGGAAGGTGGCAGGGATGGATGTATTTACCGGACCTTCCACCGTTTCTTTGATAATCTTAGCCTTTCCTTCGCCCCAAGCCATCATATAGATCTTTTTGGCTTTTAAGATGGTGCCTACCCCCATGGTAATCGCTCTTCTTGGAACGTTTTCTATCCCAAAGAAACCACTTGCCGCATCCAGCATGGTTACACGATCCAAGGTGATTAGCCTGGTTTGTGAGTCGATGGTTGAGCCCGGTTCATTAAATCCAATGTGTCCTGTTCGGCCAATCCCTAAAATTTGAATATCCAACCCGCCAGCCTCAGCAATTTTGGCTTCATAGTTGCTACAAAACTCAGTAATAGCATCTTTTTTTAACGTTCCATCAGGGATATGAATGTTTTTGGGATCGATATCAATATGATTGAAAAGGTATTCATGCATGAAATGCACATAACTTTGATGTGCTTCAGGAGCCATTGGGTAATACTCATCCAAGTTAAATGTGATAACATGTTTAAAGCTCAAACCCTCTTCTTTATGCTTGCGTACCAATTCATCATAAACCTGAGTAGGTGTGGAACCCGTTGCTAATCCAAGTACCGTAGTTTTGGATTCTTTATTGCGAGATTCAATAAGATCTGCAATAGCGTGAGCTACGTATAATGAACCTTTTTCAGCAGTTTCAAATATGGTAGTAGGTATGTGTTCGTGGCTAGTCAAATCGAAGTCAGATAAGGATGCAGACATAGGACTAAAAAGTGTATTTTAAGGCTTATTTAGCCGTTTTATTCGGTTATTAGAAGGAGTTTGTAAAATACTGTAATACTCCCGTAAAAACAGTAGGATATAAGAATTTTACAAGTCAATCTATATGTAAATAAATGTAAATAGGTGCCTTATATCACCATTAAGTCCTAGTTTAATTACCCACAATATAATTTATGATTGATACACACGCACATATATTTGTAGATGAATTCTCAGATGATATCGAGCTTGCATTAGCCAGAGCGCATGACATAGGTGTGAGGCATATACTCATGCCGGGAATCGATACGTCATCAGTAGCCAAAATGGACGAATTAATGGGTCGATTTACTGATGAGGCATCGATTCCAAAAATGCATCCTATGGTGGGTATACATCCTTGTGATGTTTCAGAATTATGTGTAGATAATCCTGATTGGACGAGTAACCTACAAAACATACTCGCAGAGGTAGGCTCGAGAGATGATATCCTAGCCATAGGTGAAACGGGTTTGGATTATTATTGGTCTACAGATGCGGTATCTGACCAAAAAACCAGCCTTGAAATCCATTTTGACGCCGCTAAATCTCTCAAAAAACCTATTGTACTTCATAACAGAGAGAGCACAAAAGATTTATTGGACATGGTTGAGGCTCATCAAGATGGTAACCTACGAGGGGTTTGGCACTGTTTTAATGGTAGTTTGGAAGAGGGTATAAGGGCTATAAATTTGGGATTGCATCTAGGGATAGGAGGTGTGATTACGTTCAAAAATGCTGGGGTAGCTGACATTGTTGCCAAGTTACCTATTGAGTCACTCATCCTTGAAACCGATTCGCCTTATTTAACACCCACACCATTTCGAGGTAAGCGTAATGAGCCAGCTTATCTTTCATATGTTGCCGAAAAGCTATCCTTAATTAAAGATATATCTGTTGAAGAGATCGTTCAGAAAACCACCCAGAACGCAACCGTTCTATTTGGACTATGAGGAGTTTGAAAATAGTACAGAGTAGGGTGTAGTAGAATCGGCTGGAAGGGTAGTATTGTTAAATTCCTTTCGTAAAGGAAGGCGATTCCGTAGCTCTTGAAACAATCTACCATACTCGTCTGAGTTTATAATATCATGCCGCTCTGATAGTTTTCTGATCTCATAGTTATAGTTATGCAAACCATGTAATTTGCTTATGTGCAATGGATTAGATGATTCAAATTTAGCACTAGCAGAAGATTGATCTAGGGGGTGTCCCGATTTATCTACCGATGGATTGTTTGAGTTAGTGTTGCCATAAGACCTAACAGACAGGTTGAAATGTTTAAGAATCTTAGTTAAAACTACTCTAGTAGCCTCAAATTTAGCTTCTTTTGAATATCCAGCAATATGAGGGCTGGCTAAAAATGCATGCTTAACCACATCAGGATTTGGCTTAGGTTCGTCTTCCCAGACATCGATTATATAGCTAAATTCTTTTTTAGATATTCGATTTAATATATTGTCTCCCAATAGATAACTTTCATTTAAAATACCTCCTCTTGAAGCGTTAATTACGAGTCTATTTTTTTGACTAATAGACAAAATGTCAGGAATCAAATGGTAGGTTGAGTAGCTCTGATCTTTAATCAAAGGAACATGTAAGCTTAGTATCTCACATTCGGCAAGTGCTTCCTTGGTACATGTTTGAAAGCCTGATTCCTTGAGCGATTTAGGTGGGTCGTATGCCAGGTAACTAAATCCAATACGATCGAGCAATTTAGCTACTGCTCTACCAGTGTGGCCCATGCCAATGATCCCAACTCGTACGCTAGTGATATCAATCTGCATATGCTCTATCCAGCTGATTATTGCCGTAACCACGTATTCAGCTACAGCCTGTGCATTACATCCGGGTGAATACTCGAAGCCTATATTTTTAGATGCCAAAAACGCAAGATCTACATGATCAAATCCAGCGGAAGCGGAGCCAATGTATTTTAAGCTACTAGGTAAATGCGGTATGGTTTTAGCGTTTACCTTTGTGACTGTTCTAAGTATCCAGGCATCCATACCCTCTAGTTCAGGATATCCATGGTGACTATCGTAGTAAAAGAGCTCTACCTCTTCGGGGAGTAAATCCTCTAGAAAATAAATATGTTTGTCTGCGAGTAATTTCAATGAATAACTGGAATTAGATATAAATTAGAATTAAAGGTATAGCTTAGGTACTTTTGATGCTAAACATAGGATAAATTAATTTGGAATGGCGTTTGAATACATTGATATAATCAAAAAAAAGAGAGACTCTAAAGAATTAAGCTACAATGAAATAAAGTATTTTGTTAATGCTTACGTTAGGGGTGATGTGGCCGATTATCAAATGAGTGCCTTTCTAATGGCTTGCTTTCTTAATGGGTTGAATGAAGACGAATCCTCATCCCTAACCGACATCATGTTGCATTCTGGAACCGTGTTGGATCTATCTCATATTCCAGGTATCAAGGTAGACAAACATTCTACAGGCGGTGTTGGTGACAAGCTCTCACTCATTTTGGCACCTATGGTAGCAAGTTATGGGGTGAGTGTTCCCATGGTTTCTGGTAGAGGTTTAGGGCATACAGGGGGAACGCTAGATAAATTAGAATCCATACCCGGCTTTAATGTGCATCTTAGTCTAAAGGAATACTGTTCCATTGTAGAAAAACATGGTTTAGTTTTGGCGGGACAAACCAAAGAAATGGCCCCTGCCGATAAAAAAATGTACGCATTACGAGATGTTACGGCTACCGTGGAGTCCATTCCTTTAATTGCTGGTAGTATTATGAGTAAAAAGCTAGCAGAGGGTATAGATGCTCTTGTGTTAGATGTAAAGTTTGGCTCTGGTGCCTTTATGAAAACTCAATCTCAAGCCATTGCATTGGCTCAAACATTGGTAGATATAGGTCTGCGATGTAACAAACATACGCTTGCGTTCATTACGAATATGAATCGGCCAACAGGAAAAGCAATAGGTAATTGGGTAGAGGTGAAAGAATCACTCGAGGTGATGAAGGGCGCAGGGCCAAAGGATACTCAGGAGTTAAGCTGCCTTTTGGCTGGGGCTATGCTTTTTCTTTCAAAAAAAGCACACACCATTGAAGAAGGCTTCGCTATGGGAATGGATTCTCTTAAAAATGGGCAAGCGTTTTCTAAATTTAGAGAAATAGTACAAGCACAAGGAGGTGATTGTACCGTTCTTGATCATCCAGATTCCAGAGGTGTTTCCAAACACCAAATTTCAGTTATAAGTGAAACTTCGGGATACCTAGATAAGATCGATGCCTATGCATTAGGCAGCTTAAGTGTTCATTTAGGAGCTGGTAGAATAAAAAAAGAGGATACTGTAGACCCC
>JAYPDB010000129.1:0-5389 GCA_038125045.1 Bacteroidota bacterium | reverse complement strand
TTTCCATGCTCCGCTTGATTTGGTGGGGCGGAAAATAATCATACTCGATTGCGTAACCGGGCCGAAGCATAACCGCATGTTCAAAACCCGGGATTAATCGCAGGGCTTCATACTGGGTTTCTTCAGGCAATGAAGTCGAAAAGCCATTTAGATACATCTCATAGGTGTTCCAGCCCTCCGGCTCTAGAAATAATAGGTGTCTATCTTTATCGGCAAATCGGTTGATTTTGTCTTCAATAGATGGACAGTATCGGGGCCCTATAGACTTGATTCTTCCGTTAAACATTGGACTACGATCAAAGCCTTCGCGCAACTTATTGTGCACAGCCTCATTAGTGTATCCAATCCAACATGTAAGCTGTTCCTTGGCATTAGGCAGCGTTCCTTTCGTACTAAATGAAAAAGGCGTAGGATGATCATCGCCGTGCTGTACTTCCAGTTTAGAATAATCAACGGTTCTGCCGTCTATCCTAGGAGGTGTACCTGTTTTAAGCCTACCAATAGAAAAGCCTTGCTTTTCAAGAGCGGCACTAATGCCAATAGAGGCTCTTTCGCCAGAACGACCTCCGCCATAGTTAGCATCACCTATGTGTATAAGGCCGTTTAGAAAAGTACCGCTCGTTAACACCACTGATTTTGAGTGAAATTTTTGCCCCGTTTGTGTTACAACACCCGACACAACCCCCCCTTCAATCAGCAGGTCCACCACATTGTCTTGACGGAAGCTAAGTGTTTGTTTTTTTTCGAGTTCTTCTCTCATATACTGAGCATACAACATGCGATCGCTTTGGCATCGCGGGCTCCACATGGCAGGACCCTTACTGCGATTGAGCATTCTATACTGTACCGCAGACCGATCGCTAACAATACCAGACAGGCCACCAAGAGCGTCAATTTCCCGAACAAGCTGTCCCTTGGCAACACCACCCATAGCGGGGTTGCAGCTCATTTTAGCAATGGCCTCAAGATTCATGGTGATCAACAGGGTTTTTGCGCCAAGCTCCGCAGCCGCGCCAGCAGCCTCGCTACCCGCGTGACCTGCCCCCACTACGATTACATCATATGTTGGATATAAATCAGTCAATGTATTCTACTCTTATGATCCTGTTTCAAAAAACATAGGCAAAAAAAAAAGCCCCGATATCAGGGCTTAAGCGATCCGGAAGGGACTCGAACCCTCGACCTCCTGCGTGACAGGCAGGCGTTCTAACCAACTGAACTACCGGACCATTAGAGAGCATCAAATATAATGAGCAATCAACTCAATAGTCAACACTTTTCTTTGTTATAAGCGTAGATTTACAATAAAGCTTCAATAGCGCTTGTAAGTTCTTCGCTTTCCGGTTCAACGCCGCTTCGAAATCTACGCTGTAATTTTCCATCCTTATCAATAAGAAACTTTTCAAAATTCCAGCGAATTCCACCCTCAAAATCTTGATTAGGCTGACTTGTCAGATATCCAAAAAGTGGATCTTGGTCTTTGCCGCGAACAGAAACCCTTGATGACATAGGAAAGGTTACGCCGTAATTTAGGGTGCAAAACTGCTTTATATCTTCTTCTGTTCCCGGTTCCTGACCCATAAAATTATTGGCCGGAAACCCCAAAACGACAAGTCCCTCGTCGTTGTATTTCTCATATACAGCTTGAAGCCCCTCGTATTGCGGGGTGTATCCACACTTAGACGCAACATTTACAACAAGCACAACCTTGCCTTTGAACTGTTCGAGTGACAAGTCGTTTCCGTCAATATCTTTTATAGAATAATCGTAAAATGTGTCGTTATCATTCGTCATGGTTGTGCTGGCGCTGCCTAGGTTAAGGGCTATAAGACTAAATAAAAGTACAGTGATTGTTTTCATGGTCTTGAATAGTTTGTTTTGCTTACCTTGAATAAAGAAAAAAAATAAAAAATTCATTCCTTAGATAGATAATGAGATCTAAGATTCTTTTACTAAGCCTAATCATCTGCACCCCCACCATATTAGTCGCTCAAATGTTTAGTGTAGACGGTGAGCAAAAAGTGGACGCGCGCTTCAACTCAAGTGTCCATGTTGGATATAGCGATGTATCCTTTGAATACATAGGAGACAGCCCTGCTATTACCGGTGATCGCTCGCTTGAGATGAACCCATCGCTTATCAACATACAATACCATACCCCGGGGGTTAGAATAGACTTAATAGGTGGCAACCAATTAATTGGAAATGATAAGGCCTCCTTTGTTCGTTTAGGTGTTGAACTTGGCACAGAATCCTTTCTCTTACGTGAGCCACGTCTACAAATAGCCGTTCCTTTTCGGGTTGAAACGGCTATTACCGCAGCAACCAAGGAGGGGTATTCGACTAGGTTTTATCAGACCGCTTTTTCAGGAGGTTTTGGTGGAATCATAAGAATGCGCCCCACTCGCTTTTTCAGCTTATCATCAGGCGCCACCAAATGGTATGGTTTTAGTAATTCAGCTGGTAATTTCTTCGGGGGTAATACCGATCAGTTCAAAACCGAAACGATTCTTCACATAAAACCCTCGCGCGGTGGTCGGGGCTTTTATATTTCATATGAAACTCTATTCCAAGATTTTAATATTGACGGTATGGACTTTGATTATCGTTCTAACATTAATTTATTTTCCATTGGTTTGGATTTCAAATGAAAGCAGATAAGTTATTTTTAGAATTGGAGCAGATACTTGAACAACTGGGCTACCGGACCAGAAAAGAGCGTGGAGTATTTTTAGGTTCCGACTGCTTAATTGAAGGGGATAAAATTGTAATGGTAAACAAAAACAAGCCCACAGAATCGCAGCTGCGAACTTTAGCGACGGTTCTTTCACAAATATCACTTGAAGGCGTGTTTATTAAACCAGCCATTAGAAAAGAGCTGGAGCAGCTTTGGGGTCAACTTCATTTGCCGTCTGGTTTTTCAGATGACTGGGGGACCCTAGAGTGAAATGTACCATCCTTGGCAGCGGCACATCTATGGGCGTTCCAGTCGCGGGTGGTTTTTATAAAGAGGAGCTGCTGAGTGATGGGCGGAATATTCGGAACCGGTGCTCTGCCTGGGTTCAAGAAAATGACTGGTCTATACTTATTGATGCAGGTCCCGAGTTTAGGCTACAAAGTATTTCAGCGGGTATCACTCACATCGACGCCCTATTGGTAACCCACGAACATATGGACCATGTCTCTGGCATAGATGATCTTCGAATGTATAATTACATTCAAAAAACCCCCATCCCTGTGTACACCACAAAAAGCGCCGTTGCATCTATTTCAACCCGTTTTAATTATTTATTTGGCAAGCAAAAATACGCAGGGTCAACCGATCTTGAACTGCACGAGTTAACAGATTCCCTACGGCTGGGCCCGTTTAACATCACACCCATTCCTGCTAGACATGGATCTTTGGAGATTTATGGATTTCGAATCAACGATTTCTGTTATTTGACCGACGTAAAAGAACTTCCGAGCTCCAGTCTAGAGATTATCGAGGGTTCAAAAGTGGTTGTTTTAAGTGCGTTGCGATGGGAGCCCGAGCACCCTACCCATCTGAGTATTCCAGACGCTGTTGAACTAATTAATGGTTTAAATGTTCCGGAAGCCTATCTCGTCCATATGAACGGCCAAGTCCGTCATTCTAACACCAACACCCGTTTACCCAAGCATATAAAGCTGGCGTTCGATTATCAAACAATTTATCTCTGAAGCCGAGGTCTATCGCCCAATAACATCAGGAAAACTTTTTTAAATCCTCCCTAGAAGAAAGGTGTTCTACAACCTGCTTTACACCTTGGGAGTGGTTCAAATTACAAATCAAAATAGCATCGTCCGTTTCAATAACAGCCGTATTCTCCATCCCAACCAGGGCAATCATTTTTTCGCCCCCAGACATGAGGAGGTTATTATTGGAGCCGGCAACAGTGTGGTAAATACTTTGAAGTGCATTACCTGCGGCGTCTTTGTCGGTTAATTCATATACCGCTGACCAACTCCCCACATCATTCCATCCAAAATCACCCAGCACCACCAAGACATTGTCCGAAGACTCCAAAATGCCGTAATCAATGGAAATGCTCTCGGCATCCATATAAAAATCTTTTATAGCTAAAGATTCCATGCCGGTCCCAATTTCGGGTTTTACCTGCTCAATTAAGTCATACATTTCGGGCAAGTGTTGTTGTATTGCGCGTAAAACCGTGGAGGCCCGCCAAACAAACATCCCGCTATTCCAATAATAATTCCCGCTGTCCAAGAATTTCTGAGCCGTAAGCTGGTCTGGTTTTTCTTTAAACTCCAATACTTTTCTAGGGCCCTCTTCCGGCGCGCCCTCTTCCGACTCAATATAACCAAAACCTGTTTCGGGAAAGCTTGGGGTAATCCCTATGGTTACCAACACCTCGTCGCTAAGGGCGGCTTGTGTCGCTTCTTCAAGAACAGAAAGAAAGCCCGTTTCATCCGTAATGTGATGATCGGCTGGCAACACAACCATCACAGCATCGGGGTCTTTGTGGTGTAATAGCGCCGCCGCAATAGCCACACAGGGGGCCGTATTTTTGGCAACAGGCTCGCCAATAATCTGAGACGCCGGGACTTTTGGTAGTTGTTCTGCCACAACTTCACCATAACGCTCATTGGTTACTACCATCACCCGGTCTTGGGAGATAATGGGTTCGATTCGTTTGGTTGTGTTTTGAAGCATGGTTCCATCACCAAAAAGTCGGTGAAATTGCTTCGGATTGGAGCGGGTACTCATTGGCCAAAAACGGGTTCCTGAACCGCCAGCCATAATTACTGCGTGTACCATTTTTTTATTTTTAAAGTACCGCTTTTTTAGGCAAGTTTTTTAAAATTGGCGTTTTTATTTCTGCTCTACTGGTTCGGCCTGCTCGCTTTTGGTTAGACTAAAGCTAAACCTAGACCCTTTGTTAGGTTCACTTTTAATTCGAAGTGACTCCCCGTGGGCCTCTATAATGTGTTTAACAATGGATAGCCCGAGCCCCGTGCCCCCTCGCTCCCTAGAGCGAGATTTCTCAACCCTAAAAAACCGCTCCGTAACCCGTGGTATATCCGCCTCATCAATTCCTATGCCAGTGTCTTCAATGGTAACAAACACCTTGTCGTTTGATTTAGCCGGTGCCACAAAAACATGAACATTTCCGTTTGGGAAGTTGTATTTAATCCCGTTTTCAACAAGGTTAATGAGCACTTGACGAAGTTGATTTTTATCTGCTTTTATTGAAAGGTTTCGGTCTATTTGACCTATATGCAAGTGAATTTGCTCCTGCCGCGCCTTGTATTGTAGGCTCTCTACCACCTCATGAACAATATCATACAAATACATATGCTCCGGCTCAGATTTAAGCTCCCCTGTTTCAAGCTTAGAAATCTCCAT
>JAYPDB010000128.1:0-5415 GCA_038125045.1 Bacteroidota bacterium | reverse complement strand
TTGTATTTCACCTAATTTATTTAAGGCGCGTTTTTTTAGGTTTTCAAATTCTGAAGTTTTTAGATACCCTCTGGTAAATTGTAAATGAAGCCAAACAAGGTAGGTGGCTACCACATCTTCATAGCAGTAATTTTCAATTTTTTCGAATGCTCTCATTTTGTATTGTTCATAAACTTCATTTCCTTCCGAGACTTGTTTAAATGGAATGTTTAGTAGCAATCCGAGATGCTTTAATTTAGGCCAGGCACTTGCGCCATAATTACTAAACTCGTCTACTAAATCAATGTTGTTATGACTGTATCGATACTTAATATCACGGTGACTCAATCGTGTTGGCATCTGGAGGTTGTATTTTAATGCTCTATACTCTAATACAGGTAAATCAAAACCACGTCCATTATGATGAATGAGGTCAAAATCTTTATAGGTCAATAGCTCATCAAAAAGTTTTGTTAAGCCTAGTTCTTCCTCATCACCCGACCAAGCCACTTTTTGCTTAGGGTTTCCGTTTATATCCACCCATAGTCCAACCCAAGAAACTACTTTGTGAAACATAGGGGGTAAAAACCCACTTGTTCCTCTTCCAAGGCGTTGTCCTACTATAAAAATCTTTTGCTCCTCTGTTAAAGATGCATGATCGTGTTCCATAGTTATAGCATCGTACTCACCAGGGGTTATTGGTTCCTGAATAATCAAATCATTTATTAGTGAAGTGTCTGGGACAGTTTCTAAATCAAATACAAAATACATACGATTTAATAGGTGCTTTTTTCGCCTTTAAGATTTTCTTGGAATAACCTAGCAATCATTTCCTTATCTGAATAATGATAAAAAAGCCACATGAGTTTAGTTATACAGGCTTCTAGGGTCATATCCCCAGAGGAAAGGGCACCATTTGTTGCCGCTATTGATCCAGATGAATAGTTTGTTAGCTTAACTGAATCATGATTTGCCTGTGAGGTAATTACTATAATGATCTGGAGCTCATTGCATTTCTTTATGAAAGGCAGCCAAGAATAACCGCTTTTAATGGGAAAATTTCCACTTCCGTAGGCTCGTAAAATTACGGCATCGTATAGGTTTAAATCAACGGAATCCAGCAGTGATGGTCTAAAACCAGGATGTATGGTTAGGACTAGTATTTCACCTTGAAAGCCCTGAGCAAATGAGGTTTGAGTCATAGAGTGTTCATGATTAAGAGATGGCCATCCAAGCCAATTTTTTTTGTGATAATCAATTTCTAATCCTATCTCGGCAAGCTCTGGATAGTTAGGTGTTGAAAAGGCGTCGAAATCACCTATACTCATTTTAGTTGCTCGGTTAGCTCTAAAAACGTGATCATTGAAGCAAATGGCGACTTCGTGCAATTCCGATGTAGCTATTTCAATTGAGTTCACAAGATTGCGCTGTGCATCGCTCCTGATTCGGCTTAATGGTACTTGACTACCTGTGAATATGATGGGTTTATTTAACTGTTGAATACTAAAACTTAATGCAGAACTGGTATAAGCCATGGTATCTGTGCCATGTAGTACAACAAAACCGTCATATTGCTCATAATGAGTTTCAATAGAAGCCAGTAATTTATTCCAATCGGTAGGGTGAAGGTCAGAGCTATCCTCAAAAAGTAGAGGTTCTACATCTATAGAAGCGATATCTTGAAGTAAGGGGATTTGCTTATACAGGTGTTCTGACCATTTCTCTGGATCCAAACTAATACCATCTTTTTGGGCTTGCATTGCTATGGTCCCGCCTGTTTGAATCAAAAGAACTTTTTTCATGGAGACGGCGTGCTATCTTTTTTGTTTGTGCTGCATGAATGAATCAAAACTTTTGATTCCTGCAGGTAAATTATGGTAAGCAAATGCTTCTCCGTATGTACATCCTCCTAAGTGCCCTAAATAACGAGCTCGTGCTTCCAATTGCTCGAAAAAGGATGGATCTGAGATGTATGTTTTGGGCTCATGATCGTTTTCAAGCACATTAAATTGCGAATTGAAGGCTGCCATAGCTTTTTTCTTGTCGTCCCATACATCACTAATGTCATAAATAAATTGGTAATCTATGGGTCGATCTTGCATGTAATGAAAGACATGATGGGGTCTCCATGGCTTCTGAAGTTTGCCTTCTGAGTCTTTAGTCTCTATTTTAATAAGACCTGAGTAAAAGATAGCGTCAGCACATAATGATGATGCTTTCCCATGATCGGGGTGTCGATCACTAACTGCACCAATAAAACATAAGTCAGGTGTCGTTTTACGGATTTCGTGAATCACTTTTAATTGATTAACCCGATTATTGGCCATGATGGAATCTTCAATTTTTAGGTTAGATCTGTAGCTTATACCCATAATTGCAGAAGCTCGTTTGGCTTCTAGATACCTTGTTTGAATCGAGCCTCTTGAGCCCATTTCTCCCTCGGTTAGATCAACTACCCCCACCTTATATCCTTGCCTAATCATACTAATAATCATACCACCACAGCCCAATTCGGCATCATCTGGATGGGCTGAAAAAACCAGTATATCTAATTTTGCCATCGTTACGCTTCTAAGTATTTTACATTGGAACTTTTACTCATACATATCGTACACTTCAAAATATATCATTTATAATTCAATTTAATGAAGTTCATTACCAGCATAAATGAAGGGTTTAAAATTGCACTATATGCCCTGAAAACAAATAAATTACGTGCTTTTCTCACCACTCTTTGCATTATTATTGGCATAACCATGGTTACAATTGTAGATACAGTAACCACAGGAATGGATAATACATTTGATGAGAGCATGGCTATGTTGGGGCAAAATGTGGTTTATATAGAAAAATGGCCTTGGGATGGAGGAGATGACAATTGGTGGGAAATTATGAATCGTCCCGAGATTGAAATGGAGTACGTAGATTTTATTTCGGAACGAAGTCGCTATGCTCAAACTGTTGCAATTTCAGCAAACAATTCAGCTACCATACGGCATAAAGACAAATCTGCAGAACGGGTAGGATTACAGGGAGCTTCGTATAATTATTTGGATATCCAGGGTTTGGATATCCAAAAAGGACGAATGTTCACTGAAAGTGAATCTAGAAGCCGTTCAAATGTTGCGGTAATTGGAGGTTCTTTAGTCTCTGCCCTTTTTGAAAATGAAGAAGCATTGGGTAAGACAATTCGGTTTGGAGGGCAAAAATTCTTGGTCATTGGGATTCTAAAAAAACAGGGTAGTTTTTTGGGCTTGGGTGATCAGGATAACAGAATCATTATACCAATTACCTCCTATGAGAAGATGTACGGTTTGAACCGTGGCTTGCAGATGGGGATTAAATTTCCAGATGAAGCATCTAAGGAGGAGGGAATTTTTGAGATTGAAGGATTAATGAGGCAAGTGAGGGAATTAGATGCTGCAGAAGAAAATAATTTTGCCATTAATGAACCTGATACTTTTAAAGAGCAACTGGCAGGGATAAAAAACGGAATTTACTTTGGAGGTTTTGTACTTGTTGGACTATCCCTATTGATTGGTGGCATTGGTATCATGAATATTATGTTTGTATCGGTTAAAGAGAGAACCAAAGAGATTGGCATCCGAAAAGCTGTAGGTGCGAAGTCTTGGGAAATCTTGGCTCAATTTTTAATTGAAGCAATTGTTCTATCCTTAATCGGTGGAATAATAGGAGTGGTTATTGCGGGAGGTTTTACCTTTATCATTGATCAAATCTTTACGGCTCAAATGAACGTCCAGGTTGTACTTCTAGCGGTTGCTCTTTGTACGTTTGTAGGTGTGATATTTGGATTCATACCTGCTTATAAAGCTGCAAAATCGGATCCTATAGAATCACTGAGATTCGAATAACTCATTTTTTTAATCATGTTCAACATTGAAATAATTTCTCAGGCTGTAAAAGCATTATTTGCCAACAAATTACGCTCCTCTCTTACTCTATTAGCATTGATTATTGGTGTTTTTTCTGTTTTAGTTTCGACAACAGCGGTAGCTGTTTTGGATAATTACTTTACAGAGACCTTAAGTATTATGGGAAGTGATGTGGTTACCGTCCAAAAAAATCCTGCGATTCAGTTGACGGGGGATAATAATAAACGAAATCGAAAAAGAATCACCTTTGAGCAGGCAGAACAGCTGGAAGATCGATTGACTTATGCCAAAGGTATGAGTCCACTCGAGAGTTTTAGCATGACGAAAATTCAATATGCAAATCGAGAAACTGAACCCAATGTTTTGGTGCGAGGTAGCAATGAATTTTACTTAGAAAATAATGCCTATGAAATGGAGTCTGGGCGAAATTTAAGTGCCGAAGACATACAATATGCACGTTCATTTGTGGTTATAGGGAAAGATATTCAAACCGAATTGTTTCCCACCATGGATCCCTTGGGTAAAGAATTGAGAATTGATGGTAGATCCTATTTGATTATAGGTGTTTTGGCTGCTAAGGGATCTATATTTGGAAATTCATTTGATAATTTTGTTTTGATACCCTACACCACAGGTATTAATGTTTATGGAGGATATAGAGACATTGGTATACAGGTGAGAGCTCCTGAAATTTCTGGAATTCAGAGAGCAATTGATGAATTAACAGGGGTGTTGAGGGTCATTAGAGCAGTAGCCCCAGGACAAGAAAATGATTTTGAAATTGTGACCAATGACTCTCTATCGAGTTCATTTGACTCATTTACTTCCGTTCTATATGTTGGCGGGGCCTTCATAGGCCTTATAACTCTTTTAGGAGCCGGAATTGGAGTGATGAACATCATGTTGGTATCTGTAACCGAACGAACCAAAGAAATTGGAGTTAGAAAAGCGGTTGGAGCTACTAGAAAAGCCATTGTATCTCAATTTCTAGCGGAGGCCATTTTTATTTGTCAAATCGGTGGGGTCTTGGGAATGATTTTTGGTATTGCAGCCGGGAACGCCTTAGCATATGTGATTAATGCCAGTGCGGTTATACCCATTTGGTCAGTAATGGGTAGCTTTTTGGGAATGCTTTTAATAGGGGTTGTATTTGGAGTTTATCCAGCTTTCAAAGCTGCGCAACTTGATCCTATTGAGAGTTTACGGTACGAATAGTAATTAGGCACTTAGAATCAGAATTCAATATATTTAGAAGTATAAAAAAAGGAGAGTGCAATGGACGAACAAATCTTAGATAATTTAAATAAGCGTTTAGAACAAACCATAACAGATACAGAATCAATTCTAGTTGAGCAACCACTTACCTTAGATGTCGAGGAACTTAAAAATGATCTTGAACAAATCGTTCGAGAGCACCCTTTAAAAAGTGTTGCATTAAGTTTTACCGTTGGGTTCTTGTTGTCTCGGATTTTGCGCTAATAAATTCTCAAAAAGGCCAAGTATGAATAACTCCATGAGGGATGTGTTCCAAGAAGTAAAGGAG
>JAYPDB010000127.1:0-5678 GCA_038125045.1 Bacteroidota bacterium | reverse complement strand
CTTTTATTACATGGCGGGTGGCGCTCTCAAGGATCAACCGTTGAAAAAAGCCCTAAGGGTGGGAAAGAGATGGGTGATTACATGACCACGAATTTAACTGCAGCCATGCGTATTGGGACACGTGGCAACTATGCCGACCGAAATTTTTACTTGGGAGGAACCGCCTATAACCATGATCGGCAGTATCCCTACCTCCATGTAAATCGGGAATCAAGTATGGCATCGGTGTTGAGCGAAGGTGGATTTCACACCAATCCAAGACAGCAACAATTAAATATGAATGCTGAATATAAACGCTTAGAGGCACAGTCGCATTACTGGTCCATACTCTCTTATATGGGAGTGGCGGAACGCCCCACTGTTGGAATTGCTACTGGTGTCATAAGTGACGCCGCAACAGAAAAGGGGCTTAATGGAGCTCGCATTCACATTGCTGATAAAAGTTATACCACCGATACTTTTGAGTCAGTATTTACAAGTTATTCGTCTCGGGAAGAAGGCCTATCCAACGGATTTTATTATCTAGAAGGATTACCTAATGGGCCACAACAAGTAATTATTGAAGCGGATGGGTATTACCCTGATACTTTGGAATTGGATATTAAAACGGATGATTTCAGTTTCTTAGACCATGAGTTATTCTCCAACGTAGAACCCTATATCGAATCCATTTCACTTGATCAAAGTGAAAGTCTAGACATTGGAGCTCCACTCATTATAGAATTTAGCCGGAGTATGGACCAAGAATCCGTGGAAGCTGCACTGCGTATCACACCTGAAATAGATGGGGGGCTTACCCTAAGTTGGCCAAGTTCTTCAAACTTACGAATCGCGACCGATAAATTCGCATTTGTTACCGAATACACTCTGGAAATAGGCGCCTCTGCTCATGACGATTCCCCTTATGAACATGGACTTGATGGAAATGGCGATGGCGAAGCGGGTGACGGTTATCAACGAATCTTTACGACCTCCCCTGCCGATATCATGGCTCCAGTGAGCTCGGATGTATTCCCGAGTGCTTCGGTTGGTTTCGACCAATACCCTATCGCTTCCGTTAGATTTAATGAGCCCTTAGATTCTACTGCCTTTGATTCAACAACCATGTATTATTTAACACAAGGCCGCCGTATCCCAGGAACATTGGCCTATTATGAGGTAGGTACTGAAAGTGTGCTCAATTATTTTGTATCTGAGCCCCTGCTTCCTAATACCTATCACTTACTCAGTATTTCTAAGAACATCAGTGATACCTTAGGGAATGAGATAGGTAAAGGGATACTAAAAAGCTTTCCAACCACCACTCAAGGGGTAGAAGTTACTCAGGTTCTTGATACCTTTGATGGTGATTTTTCGCAATGGTGGCATCCCTCTCAAAGCGGTAGCACCACGGGGTACTTGCCTGATGAAACCGAACGAGTGAGTGAAACTTCTTGGACTAATCTACTTTCGGATAGCCCACAATCGATGAGAATTAATTACGGATGGAACACATCGGAAAGCGAACATCTCATACGCGTGTACAGAAATTCTAGTTCACCTAAGTTTAGTAACACATCACTTGTACAAGTCTATGTATTCGGTGATGGGTCTGGAAATCCCTTTCGATTTATGCTCAGAGATGGAAACAGCCAATTAGAGGGCAGTCTCTGGTACATGGTTGATTGGATTGGGTGGAAGCTAATTAGCTGGAATCTTGCCTCAGATCCTATCGTATCCTGGGTAAATGGCAATGGCGTTTTGAATGGAAATGTGTACATCGATAGCTTTCAATTATCCTACGCCCAAGGAAATACCAACACGGGATTCATCATTTTTGATGATCTTCGAGTGGCAACCATTGCCACTCCTATTGCGAATGAGCCTTTAGATAAAACCAATCTAACTGATCTACCCTCGACTATTGAGCTTTTTCAAAACTACCCCAATCCTTTTAATCCAAGTACTCATCTGTCTCTCAGTCTTCCCGAATCTGAAGCCGTTCGCTTAGTGATCTATGACCTATTAGGTAGAGAAATTGAGGTGCTTGTACAGGAAAAATTACCCGCAGGTAAACACCAGTACGCCTTTGACGCCTCTTCATTAGCAAGTGGCGTATATTTGTATCAACTTGAGAGTTCAAAAGGTATACACACCAAAAAAATGACCTTGATCAAATAGATTTAGTCGTTTATTTCAAGTGATTCATGAGGCCAAGCGGCATAGGCATTATAGTATTCTATTAGACCTTCTACTATTTGCACGGCCATTCTTCGCTGATAATAAGGATCTAGTAAAATGATTTCCTCTTCTGGATTCGACATAAAGGCAGTTTCAACCAGTACATTCGGAAAATCGGTGGGAGCATTCAATGAGAAATTAAAACTCCCCGTTAATCCATAATCAGCAAATCCCAACTCTCGCATTTTTTTGTACATCACTTCCGCCAGAGGTTTATAGGCCATGTGCTTGTAAAAGGCACCCGTACCTTTCATTTCTACAGGATCCGTAGCATAGCCAATTGAATTGGCATGAATACTAACGAGTAACTCAGACTTAGCGCTGCGAATAATTTCGGCGCGCTCACTCATATACAAATAGGAATCATCCGTACGTGTCATCACTACCTTTGCACCTGCCTCTTCAAGGAGCTCTTGTAATTTTTTCGAGATGGCCAGAGTTACTTCCTTCTCCATGGTTCCCGTGGCACCTAGGGAGCCATTATTACGCCCTCCATGGCCCGCATCAACGGCAATAATTCTGTTCTTTAGTGGTTGATTGGCATCTTCAATAACCGGTGGATGTTTGATTAAAATTTGCATTTGCCCACCCCATCCATATTGCACATCGTATCCCCAATGCCGCTTATGAGATAGTTCGATAATCAATCGGAATCGATCATCTTCTACCTGTTGCCATCGCACTTCATTAATTCCTTGAGCATGATCATAGTGTATTTTCCAATTGGTATTACTGGTCGCACCAAACACATCTACGATTATGAGGTTAGGATCTACTTCGGTATGTACTATGTAGGGTAGTCTCTTAGCTAGGGAGACCATCACCATATCGTGGTTAGAAGTCGTGTTACCACCCTCTCCAGGACCAGAAATACGAATATTACCGGTTAATATCGATTCTGGTTCATGATATCCTTCTACTAGATCTACAAACCGAGTTGGGATCCAAGCATGTAAACTTGGACTTAATTGTACGTTGTATAAGCCATCCACTTCACCTACAATTGTAAGTTGTACTCCCTTGTATAGTGAACCATATTTGGCCCCACCCAAACGATCGGATCCTAGTCCAATATTTAAGTACGCATCGGAGCTATTGACCACTCCCTTTTTAGGTAGCCCACCCCATTTTAACGTCTTTTCCCCCTGTGATGAAGCTCTTTTAAACCATTTTCCTCTGACGTGATACTCTATGGTACCCTCGCCGAATGGTGTATACGCGGGAAGAGGGACGTATGCGTGATAACTGCCAGGGATCGATCGTTCATATAGCTTAATTTTGTTGTCAGAAGCAGGTAGTTGAGCATATACGTGAGCACCAGGGGTTGCTAATACCGATATCTGAATCACATCGTTTGGACCATACCATTGATCGGTATTGAATGAAGAATGTTCTTCTTTTACAAACCATTTTTTATTGGGAATAGATTCTCTGGCTTGGGTCGTATTTGATTGAGTAATGGGAGATTCATTTCTGAGTGATTCTTTATAGGCAGAAGTGATTAGATATCGAGTCTGAGCTAAGGTGTCTCCCTTTAAAATTACCTTAAATTCAATGGGTGTAATATCACTTTCTGGAAATACCATATCCACAAAAGCACCTGAAGAATACACTTTCACCTCTTTCCCATTAATAAATGCCTGAGCTTCTGGATGGGTATTGGCAGCCACCCGATATCGAGAAAAAGAGTACTCGACAGTATCCTGCTCGGGAATAACAATCCCTAGTGAAAAATCAGTGTTTTGTGCCCTAAGAGACGACCAAGTAATGATAACTCCGAACATTCCAAAAAGGATGGTTCGAAAGATTTTTTTGGTAGTTTTTAATGGGTTGTTGAAAGACATATTTGGTTGATTAGTCATAGATCCAATACATTTTTGAATACTCTTTAAAGTCAGCGGCCGTAGCTCTCCACTGCTTCAAAATGGGTTCAATCTGATAGGTCGAGGAAAATTGAAGACGGACTTCATCGGTCCCATTTACTTTATCGAACATATTCCAACGATTTTGTGATCGCTCAAAAATAGGTACATCGGGATATAATTGAGCATGTACCTGCATGAAATAAAATTGCAATGGCATTAGTTCGACGGAATCAAAATCATAAATATGAATTTGGACACCATGTAACGTTTTGGACTGATCTCTACCATAAAAAGGCTTAAATACAATGGGACGGAAATAGACCCCGGGTATATCAAGTGCATTCATGGCATCACTTAATTGTTGCTCATCGATCCACTCTGCCGCAAATACTTGGAAAGGCAGAGTATATCCCACGCCTTCAGAAAAAACACCTAATTCACCCATAATTCCACTTGTCACATAATAGTACGATGAATAAGGATGTGGAATATGAGGTGAGGTCGGAACCCAGGGCAAGCCAGTATCTTCAAAAGTCATGGCTCTTTCCCACCCTTTCATTTCTACCACTTCTAATTGCACGGGTTTATGGGTATTCATCCACTGCTCTGAGGCAATCATTTTAGCAATTTCACCAGGGGTCAATCCATACACATAGGGAATAGGAAAGGCGCTTACAAACGATTCAAACTCCTCTTCGACCAATTCCCCTTCTACTTTTAGTCCTCCTAGTGGATTTGGCCTATCTAACACAACAAATGGAATATCCAATTCAGCGGCTGCCTCCATAGCTAAGCCCATAGTACTAATGTAGGTATAGGATCGTACACCGATATCTTGAATGTCATACACCAACACCTCTACTTGATTCAGCATTTCTGGGTTGGGTTTACGAGTAGCACCGTATAAGGAAAAAACAGGTATTCCCGTAGACGGGTCCGTATAACTTTCTACTTTATCTCCAGCGGCATAATCTCCCCTAACCCCATGTTCAGGTCCATATAACGCCACCAAATCGACTTCAGGACTTTCATGAAGAATATCGATGGTCGATCGTAGTGTTGCATCCACCCCTGTAGCGTTGGTGATTAAACCCACTCTTTTACCTTTAATGGGTTCGAAATTCATCTCGATGAGATGCTCTAACCCTGTAGAAACTTGGGTGGGGGTGTTTTCGATTCGGTTATCATTTTGAGCAGTAACATCTGGTATATTGATCAATAATACAGCAGTCACCAAGACAACAATCCTTTGAAAGTGAGAATGAGTTAAATTTGTAAGCATCGTAGTGGTAATAGATTGGCTAAGAATGTGTTAATTGATTAATATACTTGCATAAGGTAGCTAAAACACTACTTAAGTTCTTGGAAACTACCTTGAATTTACATGAATTTATACCCAAAATGAGGCCCAGTCTCTCTATGGGCCTCTGATAATGCGTAGTCCAAATAATATCCTTTAATAAAACGTTTTCAATGACCCAATTACCCTCTTTAACTAAGCAGATTGCCCAACTTTTTATCATGGGATTTAGAGGTTCCGATATTAGTAAAGATTCAACCGTACTTAAGATGGTAGAGCAATACGAACCTGGC
>JAYPDB010000126.1:0-5695 GCA_038125045.1 Bacteroidota bacterium | reverse complement strand
CTCTTTTTCTTTGTTTATGCGAAGAAATCTACTGGCCAACATAGGTACCAAGGTGAGGGCTACTAGGAGCGAACAGAGTAGGGCAAATACGACCACCAATGCCAACTGTTGAAAAAGTAGGCCTGATATCGTTTGCATAAATACCACGGGAAGAAAGATAACCGTGGTGGTAAGGGTTGAAGCTATAATGGCCCCAGCCACCTGTTTGGTGCCAATTAAGGCGCTGGTTTGTACCTCTTCCTTTTCCTCTTCTCGAAGGCGGATAATATTCTCAAGTACCACGATTGCATTATCTACAATAAGGCCTACCCCGAGGGCAAGTCCTCCAAAACTCATTTGATTGAGGGTGAGATCGCTAAAATAGAGCAGCCCAAAGGTCGCAATGATGGAAATCGGAATTGCCAGTGCAATGATGAAGGTAGATGAACCATTTCTGAAGAAAACATACAGTACAAATACGGCTAATAAAGCGCCCCAAATCGCAGAATTCTGCACATTGTCGATGGAATCTTGGATGAAGGTACTTTGATCGGTGGTCACGAATAAATTGAGGTCGTTTCTCTCGGCATTAATTCGGTCTACTTCTTTACGAATTTCCTCGGCTACGGCCACGGTATTGGCACCGGTTTGTTTGCGGATTCCAAAACGAACCATTGGTTTTTGATCGATGGTGACGAGTCGGTCTAAATCCTGATACCCAAAACTCACCTCCGCTACATCGCCTACTCGAATGGGTTTGCCATCGATGGTGGTGATCACGGTGCGCCGTATTTCATCTATATTTTCGTATTCACCAAGGGTTCTTACGTAGAGTCGTTGGGTCCCGGAATTAACGTTCCCACCAGGTAGGTTGGTGTTTTCACGGGCAATGGCCTGTTGAACCTGTTGGGTGGAAAGGCCACTGGCAATGAGCCGGTCTCGCTTAATATCGACTTTGATTTGTCGGTTGATTCCACCCCAAATATCGATGGATCCCACCCCGTTAATTTGCTCGAATCGCCGGGTGATTTCTCGTTCGAGGGTGAGGGTTAAATCCGACAGGTTCATGTCGGAGTTTGCCCCAACAATGACAATAGGAAAGTTATTCGGGTCGAATTTCCAAATTCGAGGGGCATCGGCCTCCTCGGGTAAACTTCCGCGCACCCGGTCTAAAGCAGCTCGTACGTCGTTAGCGGCGGCATCGATGTTTACCCCTTGGGCGAATTCAAGGGTTACCCGACTGTTACCTTCATCCGAACTCGAACGCATACGCTCGACCCCAGGAACTCCGGCAAGTGCATTTTCAATGCGCTCGGTGATGATGTTCTCCATTTCTTCGGGGCCCACATTATCGTAATTGGTCGACACCGTAAGTTGTGGATATTCGATAGGAGGAAGTAAATCTACGGGGAGATAGCGAAAGCCCAGGATGCCTAAGGTGATGACAATGAGGAACACCATGGAGGTAGCTATGGGGCGTTTTATGGAGGTATCGGTTAATGCCATGAGGTAGGTGCTAAATAATGTGGTTGGTTATTCGGTCTCATTATTGGCGGCGCGTTGACGCATGACCTGTTCCAGTAGGTCTTCCCGCTGCATGGATTGGAGCTGGGTAACATGTTCCCAGCTAACGGCTTTAAGTCGGGCTTGTTCTCTTCCCTCGCTGAGTAGGTCTTGCCCTAGGCTAACGATCCAGGTCCCACTCTCTATGCCCGTGACACCGACTTCCATTCGGCCTCGGGCGAGGACGGTGATGGGGACGAATTCTACACCGGTGGGCTGGCTAAGATTGGCGTCTTCTATGCTAAGTGGGATTTCACTGCCTGCATTGGGAGCGATATAGACCCCTTCAGTACCTGTATTCGGATCGGTGTATAGGGCGGATGTGGGAATAAGGGTGGTTTGTTCACTTTCTCCGAAGTGGACATCTACGGGAACAAACATACCGGGCTTTAACAGTCCTGAAGCGTCATCTATATCGATTTCAGCTTCTGTGGAGCGGGTGATCTCGTTAAGAAATGGTGAAATACGGGATAATCGTGCTTCTAAAGCAATGGTTGATTTGTCGGCTGTGGGAACGAGTATTTCGGCCCGTTGACCAACCGAGATGTTGTTCAACATGCTTTCGGTTAGTACCACTTCAATTCGAAGTTTGGTTAAATCGCCCATTAAAAACAGGGGAGTATTGATAGTTACCTGCATACCAACTTGCGCATTTCGCTGGCCAATGGTTCCAGAAATGGGCGCTCGAATAAGGGTTCTTCGCAAGGCTTCATCCCGTTCGGCGACCAAGGCCTCGGACTGTTCAACCTGAGCCTTTGCGAGTTCAACATCGGCTTCTTGACTGATTAATTCAGCCTCCAGTTGTTCCATTCTAAGTTCACTACTCAGATTTTGTTCGTTGAGTTTTTGTTCCCGTTTAAATTCGGATTGAAGTTGCGATAATCCAGCTTCGGCCTGACGCAATCGGGCTTGATTGATGCGAAGCCCTGCCTTTGCTTGGGTGAGTTGTTGCTGAAAAGTTTCATCTTCTAATGTAACTAGAATAGTTCCTTCACGAACATAGTCGCCATTTTCAACATAGACCTCGGCTACTTTTGCACTTATTTGTGCATATAACGGCACCTGATTTTCGGCACGCACATTACCACTAAATCGTTCAACCAGGGGAAGAGCTCCGTAACGAGCTTGGACGGTTTCAACCGCTGGAATTACTCCACTACCCATAGGACCATTCGGCCCTGTTTTCGCATCGGTTGAGGAACAGGCATATCCTAGAAGCGATGCGAGTATAGCGAGGTATAAAAGCCTAAACAGGGGATTCTTTTTCATAGTGTTGTTTGAGGTTAGCCAATTCAAGAAAATTAACCATAAACCGTTGTAAATCGATTCCTTTTGTTTGTTAAACTTATTAAAACAATGTTTTAGCACGTAAAAATAAGATGCAATTTGAGAACACCTTCCAAGGCATGAGTTTTAGTTGGGAATAAAGAAGGAATGACTACTTTTTTGGGGTGTTCGTTCACGTTGGGCCTCTTGTTCGTATTGTCTTTCTACCTCCTTTAGCGTATCGACATCGGAGGTTGAGAGGTCCCACCGTATGGCTTTAAATCGAGGGAATCGGAGGGTATACTTGGCCTTGGTTCTGGAATTGGGTTGAATGGCTTCAAATTCCAACTCTACCACTATAGCGGGCTTTAGTTGGGCCGTGGGTCCAAATCGATCGATAATTAGTGATTTAATCTGGCTGTTTAACTCTTTCCACTCTTTATCGGAATATCCTCCATACGCCTTACCAATGGGTATGAACTCTTCCTCATATCGCTCGTCATCCTTCACCGAAACGCCCAGTGTAAAATCTGAGTATGTACCCCCACGCTTCCCGCTACCCGAGTGTGCATACAATAGGACGGTGTCTAAGGTGCCGGAGGGTTCTTTTACCTTTAGCCAATGTTGTTTTCTTTCTCCAAATGAATAGGCCGCACTGCGTTTTTTTAACATAAGACCTTCATTGCCATGAGACTTCGCTTGCTGGAAGAGATGTTCCATAATCTCTTTTGAGGATAGGGAATGTTGCGTACTTATGGGTATGCTGAACACCTTAGATAATCGCTCAAGTTGCGCTCGCCGCTGATCCATGCGTTTTTTAACCCACATATTGTTTTCGAATACCAGTAGGTCGTAGGCAATAAATACAGTAGGGTACCGGTCTTGAAGTTTCGTGCTGGGCTTTTTAACACCCATGCGTTTTTGTAAATCTTGAAAGGCTTGTATGGTGTCATTCTTGAACACACATATTTCACCATCAAGCACAACATTGGACAGCCCTTTTTTAGCAAATTCGAGTACAATTTCAGGAAATTGCTCGCTAATAGGGTTTAGATCTCGAGAAAACAGTTCAACCCGCTCCTGATTTGCATGGAGCTGACAGCGCATACCATCAAATTTTTCTTCTGCAAGGTACTCATTCCATTCGATACGTTTATCACTTGAAAAGGGAGCGGCCAACATAAATGCCATGGGATGGAAAAGCTGGAATTTAGCTTCCGAGAGACGCTTTTCTTTTGCCATCACTGCGGTCTTTGAAATGCTTCCCGTGAGCATTTGAGTGTAGCGTATAAGCTCGTTATCTACCTCACATGCCAGACTTAAGGCCTGAAGTACGCTTCTGAGTTCAAATCCTATCCGCAGAGATCCTCTCGAGAGCAACCGTAGAAAATATTTGGTGGCAAGGGGTGATAGGCCCGACCAGATATAGCTCAGATACTGTTGCTTTTTGACGCGATCTCGAGTCTTTGCTAAGGTTTCGCAATGGTCCTGAATCTGACTAAGTGTCCAATTTCTGGGGTGCCATTTTTCACGTGCGGTTGGAAGGTTTTCAAAGAGTTTTTGAATGGTTTCCGAACTGCTTCCAGTTGCGGTTCGACACGCTTTAAATACGATATCATAATCTATCTCACAGAAATGGGCCGCTTCTGTTGCAATGGTTCGAGCCCCAACGGAGGCTCGTTTACCCGAAATATTTGAAAACGCACCTTCGGCCATAAATTGTGTGGCAAGGCCTAAGTCAGTTGTGTTTAGACTTCGCAAGTAGGAACTACACAGCTCTATTTTTTCATGGGTACTGCGGGTTTCAGCAATTCCTTGCATGACCCGAGCCCATGCTTCGAAAGTCGCGATTTGCTGGGGTGGCCTTCCTACACTCATGCTTCTTCCTCCATAGGAGCAAGGTCAAGGTACACCGCATCCAAGCCTCTTCGTGCAAGTTCATGCAGCACTACTTTTGGCTCAGGGGTATGGGTTATGTAGGTTTTTTTGGGTTGAAGCTGCTCACAGAGCTTAACAAGCTCGAAGTAGTCTAGATGATTGCTTAAGGGAATCAAAAGATCGGCATTAATTTGACTTCTTCTGGCTTCGTGGCTTGCCCAGCCGCTGCAATAGGCTATCTTCCGTTTTTTTATGTGACTCGCAAAACCGGATTCAAGACCAGAACTCGGGGTAAAAAGTATGCACCCTTCCGATGTTTTTCGGTCGTATCGCTGATAGCTTCCTAACGATAGGCCAAAGTCCTCATATACCTTGCAAAGTGGGAATCCAGCACCATGAATTTGTTTTTGATAGGGGAGATCTTTGAGCATATGCATCATCTCTTGAGCTTTTCCCAGATTGTACCCTAGAAATATGGGTGTATATCCGCGGTTTAAGCTGTCCATAGCAAACTCTTCGAGTTCTTGCTTGAGTTCATCAATGGGTTTCCATCGATAAATGGGTAAACCAAAGGTTGCTTCAATGATGAGTTGGTCTACTGGTGCATGCGTGGGAAACTCAAAGCCTTCGGTTGCTGGTGAAGCAGGAGTTTTACAATCTCCAGAATACAACAGATTCCCAATGGGAGATTCGATAAAGGTCATGGCTGAGCCCAAAATGTGTCCAGCCGGATAAAAGGTTAGGGTAAAATTGCGAATGGTGATGGGACTATTAAACGGAATTTCTTGAATGGGAGCCCGAAAACCACGCAGACGCATCAAGGCAGCGGTAGGAGGTGTGGCATAGATGGTTATCGAATCAGCCAGATCACTTAGCGAACGATTTCTTGGAATATGATCGGCATGGGCATGGGAAACAACAATGCTTTTGACGTTCGTGTCACTATAATCTAATCCCAAAGCAAGCTCTGGAAGATGTATACCATGAAAGCGAGCCTTGTGTATTCGGA
>JAYPDB010000125.1:0-5868 GCA_038125045.1 Bacteroidota bacterium | reverse complement strand
TTCTTTCGCATGATCCATGAGATTCTCCGATTCCAACACCTCCAATACCGCTAAACTAGCCGCACATGCCAAGTGATTGCCTCCATAGGTCGTACCCAGCATGCCTGGAAAAGCGTCGACAGTAGGGTTGATTAGAATTCCTCCCACTGGAAACCCATTACCCATACCCTTGGCCATAGTGATGATATCGGCCTGTATATGGGCATGTTGATGAGCAAAAAATTTACCGGTCCTCCCAAAACCAGATTGAACCTCATCCAATATGAGTTGGGTACCTGTTTCGGTACAGATATCACGCAAAAATCTTAAAAAACTCGATTTGGACTCTACGATTCCACCCACCCCTTGTATACCTTCAATAATGACACAACAAACCTCATGGGTTTTGAGGTGGCGCGCCACTTCCTCTTGATCTCCAAGAGCACATCGAATAATGTCCGCTCCTTCATTCACAGGAAACACCAATTTGGGATTATCCGTAGCGGCTACCGCGAGGGATGTTCGTCCATGGAAGGCCTTATCAAAGGCCAGGATTTTTTTTCTCCCGTTCACATGAGAGGCTACTTTAAAAGCATTTTCATTGGCTTCGGCACCTGAATTACATAAGAAAAGCTGATAATCGTCATAACCCGACATATTGGTCAGCTTACTATCCAATTCCTTTTGAATGGCAATGGGAACCGAATTCGAATAAAATGAAATGCAATCCATTTGGTCTTTCAAACGCTTCAGATAATGCGGATGGCCGTGACCCACAGAAATGACCGCATGTCCGCCATAAAAATCCAGATAACGGTCACCCTTCTCGTCGGTTAACCAAGAACCCTGAGCAGAGACGGGAGCTACATCAAATAGTGGATATACTGGAAATAAACTCATGACGCTTCTATGTTATTGATCTTATCAAATGATTTTTTCAACCCCTGAATAACCGCAGAACTAAGACCCTGATATTCCATCTCGTTTAGTCCCGCAATGGTACAGCCCATCGGAGTGGTTACCTTATCAATTTCCTGCTCTGGATGAGTTCCTTGTTCAATCAGTAATGCAGACGCTCCTTTCGCCGTGGCTGCTGCGATTTTCAAGGCCTCCTCTGCCTCAAATCCCATTTCGATCCCTCCTTGGGTAGCCGCTCGTATGTACCGCAGAAAAAAGGCAATGCCACTCGCTGCTAACACGGTAGCCGCTTTCATATGCTCTTCCTCAATAATCATCGATTCACCTAGAGTTTCAAACCAATGTTGAACCTGTTCCATATACCTTTTAGAGGCCTCATTACCACAAATACAGGTCATCGATTGTCCAATGGCAATTGCCGTATTTGGCATCGCTCGAATAACAGGAACACCCACGGGTAATTGTGCCTCAATTTTGGCGATGTCAACCCCGGTTAGTGTCGATATCACGACCTGCTTTTTCGCATCCAGTACAGGGGCTATCTCAACCAGCACATCCGACATTTGCTGAGGTTGAACACACAGTATAAGATGGGTCATCTCTGTGGCCACCTCGGCAAGTTTGCTACTCAACTGAAATCCTTCTTGGGCTAGATGCTCAATTTTAGATAGATGACGCCGACAGAGCCATATGGATTCCGCGCCCAAATGAGATGCCAAACCCTTTCCTATCGCAACCCCTAAATTTCCCGCTCCAATGATGGCGATTTTAGGGACTTTCGTTCGTTTTGAGTCGTTCATGATTTCCGATGTTTGTGAGTCCTGAGATTCGTCTATTGAGTTACTTTGCTGCGTATGAGTGATGGAATATATTGGGCTCTAAAACGCGGTTGATTTAAGTCCAAGACCGAGTGTTTGATCCCAGCCCATCATAATATTCATATTTTGAACCGCCTGTCCCGATGCACCTTTGAGCAAATTGTCGATTACCACTGTTACTAACAGCTTAGATTCATGTTCTTCCAAATGAATGAATGCCTTATTGGTATTCACCACCGTTTTTAAACTTAAAGGCTCCTGCGATAGGTGAACAAATGGAGCGTCGGAATAAAAGTGTTCGAAAAGCTCACTCGCTTCTTCTACGCCAATCCCAAAAGATCCATACATCGTGGCTAAAATACCCCTGGTGAAAGCCCCACGCATGGGGACAAAGGCAATGGATGGAGGTTCGGGTTGAAGGTGTGCAATGCTCGCTTTTATCTCTCCCAAGTGCTGGTGAGTGAATGCTTTGTATACGGATGCGTTGTTACTTCTCCAACTAAAATGAATGGTTGCGCCAGGATGAGCACCGGCTCCTGTACTGCCCGTTATAGCCGACACATGAACTTCTGAGTTCAGAAGGTGATGCTTCGCCAAAGGCAGCAATCCCAACTGAATGGCGGTTGCAAAACATCCTGGATTGGCAAGATGCGTAGCTGTGGCTATGGACTCGTACTGAAGTTCAGCTAAGCCATAAACAAATTCATGATTGCAGCACACATGACGATCGGTTCCGTATTCCCATCGAGCATCTGCGCTTAAATCAATCACTTTTGCCGATCTTGGGAGTACATCAGAGGCAAATATCTTCTGCGTCTTACCATGACCGGAGCACAAAAAAACGAGAGAACAAGCACTCGAAAGTCGATCCTGAAACCGAGCATCGGTTTCCCCTAATAAATCGGGATGTGCTTTGGATAGAGGCTCCCCAAAATGGCTGGTGCTTTGAACTTCAATACCCCCCACCTTAGGATGATGCCTTAGTATGCGAATGAGCTCTCCAGCAGTATAGCCTGCTCCCCCTATGATGCCAACGGTGACACCATGTTTCTTCGCTTGGGCCTCTTCGTTAGTCATGATTCTGCTCCATGCTTTTGAAAATATGTGTCGCGTTGGACATAATCTTGGTGAAACCTTTTACATCGTCTCCCGACCAACCTTCATTCATTTCTCCATATTGCCCAGCAGGAGATTGCATTAAATCGAATTTCGATTCAATACCAAGCACCTCAAAATAGCCAGGATTTAAACGGACATACACCGAACCCGTTACTCGCTTTTGGGTAGAGTGTAAGAAGGCTTCAATATCTCTCATAACCGGATCTAAGTACTGTCCTTCGTGCATCATCATGCCATACCATTCACCTATCTGATCCTTCCAATACAACTGCCACTTGGCCAAGGTATGCTTTTCTAGAACGCGATGAGCTTGAATCAATACCACGGGTGCCGCCGCCTCAAATCCCACGCGCCCTTTAATGCCTATGATGGTATCTCCAACGTGATGATCTCGACCTATTCCATAAGGTGCTGCTAACTCATTCATTGCTTTTATCAACGCAACTGGAGCCATTTTTTCGCCATTTAATCCAACGGGCTCGCCTTTTTCAAAGTTCAGCTCAACTCTGAGTGATTCATTTTTACTCATGGGAGTTGGCCATGCAAACTCTGGTAAGGCTAAGTGAGAACTTAGGGTCTCGGCTCCACCCACCGATGTCCCCCATAAACCCTTATTGATTGAATATTTGGCTTTCTCCCAAGATTTGTGAATTCCGTGCTCTTTCAAGTAGTTAACTTCTTGCTCCCTACTCAACTTCAAATCCCGAATAGGTGTGATGATTTCCATCTCAGGTGCCATGATTTGAAACACCAAATCGAATCGAACTTGATCATTCCCCGCTCCTGTACTACCGTGTGCAATGGCATCGGCTCCGATCGACTTGGCGTGTTGAACAATAGCCATAGCCTGGAAGACACGCTCGGCACTCACGCTTAAGGGGTAGCTATGATTTTTAAGCACGTTACCATACAATAAGTAGCGAATCCCTTCCTCATAAAAGCGCTGCTCAACATCCAAACAGGTATGATGTTCAATTCCCAACTCTTTTGCTTTTGCGGCTAATTCATCCACTTCCTCGGCATCAAATCCACCGGTGTTAACCGCTACAGAATGCACCTCATAACCTAGATCTTTTGATAAATATATCGCACAATAACTGGTATCGAGTCCACCACTAAAGGCCAATACTACTTTCTTCATGATTTCACTTCTTTTTGAGGTTTAATGACTTTCAAGAATGACTGCTTTTTCAAGCGTACCCATCGATAAAAGGTGTCTAGGTTTTGCTTCTTTTTGGTATCCGA
Source organism: Bacteroidota bacterium (assembly GCA_038125045.1). GTDB lineage: Bacteria > Bacteroidota > Rhodothermia > Balneolales > Balneolaceae > UBA1275. The sequence continues at coordinate 1,789 of JAYPDB010000125.1, read as the reverse complement.
TAATTGAACGGGTTTGTTCGGGTCAAACAACATTCCTGTGCAAAGGCAATTGCTTCGATTGTTTCGGCTTAATATATCATAATTTGGGCAGCTCTGGCAGCCTTTCCAAAAGGTTTCGTCTTGAGTAAGTTCAGAAAACGTTACCGGCCGATACCCTAGGTCCGAATTTATCTTCATCACGGGCAAGGAAGTGGTAATACCAAATAGCTTAGAATTCGGATATTTCTTTCTGGATAACTCAAAGGCTTTCGCTTTAATTTTTTTCGCCAAACCCTGACCTCTAAAGTCCCAGTGAACAATCAAACCCGAATTAGCCACATACTTTTTTTCTTCCCATATTTCTATATAACAAAAGCCTGCTAATTGATCACCATCTAACGCAATAACCGCATTACCATTGGTCATCTTCGTTTTGATGTACTCAGGTTCTCGTTTTGCAATACCCGTTCCGCGTTGTTTGGCCGCAGTTTCAATAAGTTCACAAATCGCTTCTGCGTATTTATGATGATCAGGGGTACAATAATAGAGTTTGATGGACATGAGTGTATTGCTAGATAGTAAAGGTGAAAGAGTGAGAGAACGTATAGAGCGAGTTTGCTGTAGGCATTAGGATGCACTAAGCGCAGTATGATTACTGCCGTCGCCGGAAGATAGGCCTAATCCGGTTGCCCGGTGTCGGTGAAAAATGATATACGTTTGGGAATAGCATAAATAGAAAGTACGCTTTTTGATGTTTTAAATACAACGGAGATTGTTATTTTTTTAATTCATCCCAAAATAGCCGGGAAATCATTGGTTTATGACCTTCAAATATTGAAAAAACGCCTTTACATACCACTACTATTGGGAATCCTTGGATTGCATTCGTTACCCATTCTATCGCAGACGCCAGCTCTAAGCCCTAGGCCTCCAATGATTGAGGGTACGAATTACTCATCTTCTTCAGGATTGGCCTCACGTCTCTACATAGATGGACTGGTGGCCTTAGAAGATGAATCATACGAGGAAGCCTTAGCCCTTTTATTGGAGGCTGAGAAAAACAGCTCCACTCAATCGGGAATATCCTATGCTATTTCACACGCTTATTTCGGGTTGAACGAAATAGACAACGCCCTTTACTATGCCCAGGAAGCCTTAAGCGCCGAACCTCTGAACAGCTGGTATCGTTTGCACTTTGCCAAAATTCGATTGGCGCAGGGGTATTACCAAGAAACCGTCAAGGAAATTGAATTGGTGCTCACCAATGAGCCCAGGCACCGAGACGCGTTAGTAGCATTGGTGGATACACATACAAAAATGGGGTTTTTAACCGAAGCCAATACGGTTATTCATGACCGAATACTTGCTCAACACTCTACTTACCCACAGCCGTTTAACCATGATTGGGAGACAAGGCGTTGGTATGAACAACTCTATAGAAATTATGAAAGTCTAGGAGATCAGGAATCGGTACAACAAATTCTGATGGAATGGTCTGAAAAATACCCTTTTGACGAACAGCTACTTCGCCTTCTTAGCCAACAATCATCATCAGATGAAATAAAACCGAGAACTAATTCGGCCGTTCAACCCCTCACCGATGAAATCGTTATACGCTCTGGATCACCTGAAGGGTTTACCAATGCAAGGGACGCTATTGAATGGTTGCATCAACTGATTCACCTACAAACCTTTCATTCACAAACCCTACATTTAGATCTGGAATTATACGGTAAGTTACCCTCTGACTTTGTACATGAGATACTCAATTACGCCTCATTACTTAACGATCGTTTTCCTGAACAAGGCG
>JAYPDB010000124.1:3732-6029 GCA_038125045.1 Bacteroidota bacterium | reverse complement strand
CCGACGCGGCGGGTGATACGGCCATGACGTACTTCACGCTTACGGTCACCGATGTTAACGAATTCAATGCATCAATGTCTACTTTAACGGCCTTACCAGACTCAATAGATGCCAATGGGTTCTCAGTTTCTATAGTGACTCTAGCTATAATGGATCAAAATGCCGATACCATGCAATTCGATAATGTCGAATTGGCATTTAATACCAATGTGGGAACCATATCTGAGGTTTTCACGAATGATAACGGTACTTATTCGGTGTTGCTCACGAGTACTTTAGACGATACTCTGATAGCAGGAAAAGTCGCCAGCTCGGTTGCACTAGTGACTGCAACGATCGACGGTCAATTGGTTGGGGATACGGCAAAGGTAGCATTTGTGCCTGAATTAACTTGTAAGCGTTTAAACCCTCTTTCTTCTATTAATGTACCCCCTGCTTCCAATGCTTTGAGCGGTAACAAAAACTCAAGTGAAGCCCGATCTATTGGTGGGGCCGTATCGGCTGAGATGGGTGTGAATATTGGGTTTATAAAGTTAACAGAGGCTCTTAAGGCTACCAACATTGATCCCGCACTCATTCCTCAGCTACAAACGACCAATCAAGTAGTTTGTAGAAGAGCGACAACGATTACTGCCGATAAACAGGAATTATTTGCCGACGGTACAAGCTCAACGGAAGTAACTGTTCAGTTGATGACTCCAGAAAAAGATACAATCAATGAATCTATGGGTGAGATTATTCTTTCTTCTACGGCAGGCCAAATGGGAGTGACCACAGATAATAATGACGGAACGTACACAGCCACCTTAGTTTCTAGCACTGAAATTGATACGGCAATCATTACCGGAACCTACAATGGTAAACCCCTGATTCAACATGATACCGTTCGTTTTATTATGCCTAGCGTTGATATTCAACCGATATCAACTTTCGACACCACGCCAATTATTTCAGGCTTCACAGATTTAGAAGTAGGTTCCACCGTAACCTTAACCGTTACAAATAACGAAGTTGAGTATATTTATACAGGCAAGGTAAACGAAATTTCTACATGGACAGCAACTGTTACTGACGAACTTCGTTCTGGAATTTATAACACAAAAGTTTCCTATGACCTAAATGCCGATCTACGTGTATCCTCGTCTTCTAGCTTAGTTATTCGAGGGCGTTTATCTACAGGATTATCCCAGGTAACAGTTCCTGACGGATTCACGGGTCTATCTACGCCAATAGAAGTACAATTACTTGATAATACAGGCAATCCTGTTGCTGGTGTAAGAGACAGTTTAGAAATAACGGTATTAGGCACTAACCAAGGTGCAATACTATCTGAAGTAGTTGACCTAAACAATGGCACGTATCGAACAAGCTATACACCATTAAAAGCAGGAACTGATTTAATAGCCGTTTCCGTGTCTGGGCAATCTTTATTGGATTCACCGTTATTGGATTCACCGTTCCAAAGTACGGTTAACTCATCCTTCACTGTTCAAAGCGACACCTTGTTTACTTGGGTTGAAAAGCAGTCTGGATTCCAGCATGAATTCATTGCAAATGGAGATTTTGAGCAAATTACATGGTCCACTTCCAAGGGTAGTTTACCGCAAGGAATAACGCTATCGTCTACAGGAAATATGCAGGGAACGCCAGAAGTACCAGGCGATCATACTTTTACTCTTAAAGCCTTAGACACAAATGGAGCGGAATCAGAATTAATAGTTAATTTCATAGTAGAGGCTGCTGTTCTGAACCTAAGCTGGATTACTCAGCCATTGGATTCCATAATGGCAGGTGAAACCTTCCCTGATATCATTCTCGAAATTAAAAACCAGCGAGGTGTTCTTGCCGATTGGTATACAAAAGAACTTGATTTTAGTATCATTCAATCCGATTCGAGAGAAGTATTAGATCAAAATGGCTATACTGACCCAGGCACTCTTCAACCAGACAGTGCTATTCTAGCTATTGAAAACCTTGTTATTACTACGTCATCAGAAGCATTTCTAATAGTCTTACATAATAGTGACATAGACTCAACACTATCTAATCCATTCATGGTTGTACCTGCGGCACCGTGGCAATTAGAGCTTGAGATCGGGAAGCCTCAAGAGATTATAATCGAGTCAGAAATACCTGAAAATACTATTAATGAAGTAACCTTTAGATCAAAAGCAACCCAGGCTACCGATGACAATAAAACTGGGCTGAATAGTCAGCGGATTCCGGTAAAGTTTATTATCAGAGATGAGTTTAATAATATATCAATATCTACTAAAAAATCTTTTTTAAATTTCAAT
>JAYPDB010000124.1:0-3722 GCA_038125045.1 Bacteroidota bacterium | reverse complement strand
GCCTATAAAGAGGGAGACACTCAACTAGAATTAAAGACGGATAGTCCTACAGGTAGATACTTCTTACAACAGAAAAGTATAGAACCTACGACACAAGCCGCCATCCCTAAATTACAGGGAGGGATTTCACTTTATTATGAGGATGAGTTAAATGATGAGGAAATCGACCTGTTAGCTACCCCAACAGCGCCAGCTGGTGGTCCTGATTTGCTAGAAGGAACAGGGAAAGTCAAAATTTTATCACCAAAACAATTAATTGTAGAAGTCTTAAATGATACCATTGAGGTGCATGAGCGAATTCCAATAGAATTGAAATTAATCGATATTAATGGAGATCCTGCGTATGCTCCTTATCCAGGATTAAAGCTGGATTTGGATAAAACACATCTAAGTGGTGCGTTTTATTTGAGTGACATTGCTGAAAATCCAGTCGAATCGGTACGTATATTGCCAGCCGTTTCAACTGCAACTATATGGTATTCAAATTCAGACCAGGGTTTAGATACTGTTTATTTCAGAACGTCAGGACAATTAGAAAAGGATCCTAATAAAATTCTATACATCACTACTGGGACTCCTGATTTAACAAGATCTACAATTATGGCTGAAGGAGGCTTGGTTTCAACTCCACACCCGCTATCCCTAAATCTTGAAGACCGCTACGGGTACAAGATTACTGATCGAGCCGATCTATTCAAAGCTGAAATTATTAGTGGTCCAAATAAGGGATTACTTTATAGCGAATTTGTAGAATTGGAAGAAGGAATATACACCACCAGCTATACTTCAATGGTCTCAGGCTATGATAGCGTGCAAGTAAGCTTTAACGGTATGGAATTACCAGAAAGCCCTGTGGTTATCAGCGTACTCGAGACAATGCCGAAATCTCTTGAAATAATTTCAGGGAACAATCAGACCGTTACTATTACAGACACTACAGAATCTCCACTAACAGTATTGGTAAAAGATGACTTTGGCGCTCCTTATGCCGGTGTTAAGGTTATGTTTATGATTGAAAAGGATGGTGAATCGAATTTGATGGTAATGCCTAAACTGGTAAATGAGCAGAGCATGACCGATTCTAGTGGACTTGCCAAGGTATACTTTAGGGCAGGAAGCAATCCAACAAATTACGTTGTGACGGCTTCTTTAAGCTCTTTACCAAAAGTAGGTTTTGATGTTCAAGCACAACAGTGTGCCTTTGATGGAGATTTTACCAGTAGTACTCGTTGTGGTCCTTATTATTTCGAGTTCATTGATCATGTTACGTCACCAAATCCGAAAGACACTATTCAAGTGATTGCCCAACTAAAGGATCAATTTGGCAATAAAGTTGCTTATGAAGGTCTTGGGATAAATTGGCAGATGTCCAATACACTAGTAGGTGAGGTAATTGAAGCTAGTACAACTACCAATGCCTTAGGTCAGGTGAGCATGTCCTACTATGTTGGTGAATTTGTAGGAGTTCAACAAAGAATTAAAGTATTAAGTAGTAGCGCACAAGAAGCCATTAGTAGCGTCATAAAAGTGCAAGGCGGATCGGTACCATCCTTTAAGATTTTGGGAGTCGATAGTTTAGTTGCTGGGGTAGTTAGTGAGCCAAATCAACTAGGACTTTTTGATGAATTTGGTCAACCAATGGTAGCACAGGAAAATCTAGAAATCAAAGTCTACATGCCTTCAAGGTCCAAGAATTATCTATTGTATACCAGTGATGATGGACGTCCGGTGTTATCTAAAAACTTGCGAGTACTCATCCCTAAAGGTTCTCATAGTACGGAGTTTCACGTCTGTCAGTTCGAAATTGGAGATAAAATTGTTCGAGCTGAAATGGTGGTTGGATTAAATAATGTGCAATCAGATTCCTTGCCCATTGTGTTTACAGCAGATTCACCTGAGCAATTATTGTTAGAGTCTGGTAATAATCAAATTGGAACAGTTGGTCAAAAATTAGATAACAATCTGAAAGTTAAGATTAAAGACCGTTGGGATAACCCAGTAGAAAACACCAAAGTCAGCTTTAAACTTATTGCACAGCCCGATTGGACTTCAGGATCTCAGTTTTTAGTAGAATCATCACAGATTCAATTGAACGAGGCAGATGTGGTGGTTACTACCGATTCATTAGGTATTGCATCAGCATCGTTCAAATTTGGTGATAAAGTTGGTGAGTACATCATTATTGCTGAAGTACAAGGCGCAGGTTCACATGAGTTTAAACTAGTGGCAAATCCAGATGTTTTTGCCATGGAGCAAAACTATCCCAACCCATTTAGTTATCGAACTAATATTCCTGTAGAATTTCCAGTTCGATCCGAAGTTACTATTGAAATATATGATCCAACCGGAGCATTAGTAGATCGTCCAGTTCAGGGTAAAACCTATGAAATCGGGCGTCACTTAATACCATGGGACGCATCTCGATATGCTAATGGGGTGTACATTTATCGTGTGCTTGCTACAGGCGAGAATGGTAAGAAATTCATTCAATCTAAATCATTAACTCTAATGAATCAGTAGTTCACATATTGAGAATTAGAATACGACATATCTTTTTCTTACTGGTCATGTTAAGCATGTCACAAAAAAGCTACGCCCAGACGGGGATGGCTAGTGTGCCGTTTTTAACCATTGAGCCTGATGCTTATGGAGCATCCCTAGGTAATACAGGGGTTGCACGTTTTAATAGTGGTTATGCAAGTTATTGGAATCCGGCATTATTAGGCTTCGATACCTACCATACCGTTAGAATGACCCATACCAACTGGCTACCTGGATTCTCTGACCGTTATATGTTTGATTATATTTCGGGTACAGCTGCACTAAGTAAAGGTGGCGCTATTAGCGCAGATTTAACGTATTTTAGTCTTGGAGAGCAATTAGCGAGAGATAATATGGGACAAAACCTGGGTAACTTCTCCAATTATGAGCTTGCTAGTAGTTTAAGTTATGGTAGAAAACTCTCCAATGAGTGGGCTATCGGGGTAGGCGCTAAATACATTCAAAGTAGTTTAGGGGCGGGTCAATTCGCAAATAATGTGGAGATATCCGAGGGTAGAGCCTTTGCATTTAATATGGGGCTTCTTTACAACAATGCGGTCGCTGGGTTACGAGTCGGACTGAGTTTACAAAACTTCGGAAATGGAATACAGTATATGGATGGGGTTGCAAAACACCCGTTACCAGCTACCCTCCGATTTGGCTGGGAATATGATGTTCCAACGAAGAACAAGGACCATAGATTTACGCTATCCAATGAACTAAGCAAACCCCTAGCTAGAATTGAAGAACTAATCAGTGGAAACGATACAAGTTATGTAGCGATGAGCCCTTGGAAATCACTATTCAGTAGTTGGTCTCCTATACAGATTTCTACGGGTCAAGGTACACAGGAATTAAGTTTGGCTGAACAACTTCGACTAGGACTAGGATTGGAATATGGGTTCAAAGAAAGATTCTTTGTCCGTGCAGGTTACTATTATGAAGATCCATGGAATGGGGACCGAAAGTACATGACATTGGGAGCCGGCCTGAATGTATCTGGAGTTGGTGTAGATCTTAGTTATATACTGTCTACTCGAAATAATGACCCACTTGCAAACACCTTACGCATTTCATTACGAGCGAATATTGGCAAACCTACGCCGTATATTCCTGCGCCAAATGTCTATCAGGCGTTGCGTTTTGATCTGCCTCAAGAAGAAATGATTAAACCTATACCA
>JAYPDB010000123.1:0-6052 GCA_038125045.1 Bacteroidota bacterium | reverse complement strand
TTACTGATTGTGGGAGTACTAGCGATACTAACCCTAACAGCCACCAATGTCTATACCTTATATAATCTACGAGATAGTCTTATTCAAGGAGAACAAAAAAAACAGATTGCTCTTCTTGAAGATATTGTTCTTAACGTGCGAAGGAGTATCTATCAACCCTATTCCGGGTTTAATTCTCTTGAATTAGAACCTATAGAAGGCTCCATTGAACATGAGGGGCAATTCCCAGCCCAAGTTCGTGAAAAAATTAAAGAAGTAGCTAAGAGTCCCATCTTTAGTGGAATTTACTACACTCCATCAGATACCGATCCTTGCATCAGCGGCAGTACTATTTACGCCCTTAACTACAATACTTTTTATTTAGAACCCACTTCCAACTACCCACAAAATCTATGTGATGGGGTTGGTCTGGTTCGAACAAAGGCTAGAATAGAACTCAATAACTTTGATTACCGGTGGAATACCAACACCGAATTCGATGCCCACAGATCTATGAACATAGGTTTCATCAATTTGCACGAAAACTCCGTTATTGGGTATCTAACCGCTACCATTGATCGTGAATACCTCATCGATCAAGTCATTGCTCCCCAGATTCAACAATATTTCGACTCCTCCAAAACCAGTACCGTGGTTTGGCTACATGACTGGGCTAATAATGTGGTGCTAGCCACCAACAATGAATCAGTACCCTTTCAAATTGATCAGGTGGAAGAACGGGTAGATTTTGGTCGTATGTTCGAGAATTGGAACATGAAAATTGCCTTTCTAAACAATGCATCCGTAGGGCTTTATCAAGCCACCTTTACAAAAAATATGCTTGTACTCGGATTCTCGGTACTGTTGTTATTGGGTGCACTATTCTACATTTTTTACACCGCTCAGAAAGAGCGCAGCGTTTTACAGCAGCAAGCCGATTTCTTGGCCAATGTTACCCATGAGCTTAAAACCCCACTCGCCGTCATGCAAGCGGCAGGAGAAAATATTGCCGATGGTAGGGTAACCCAACCTAAACGCATTAAAGAGTATGGCTCTCATATCTATCAAGAGTCGATTCGACTGAACAAAATGATAGAGATGTTGTTGGATGTTGCTCGCTCCGATTATGGCACCACACTTATTCACGCCACTCCTCAGAATCTTAACCTATTGGTTGGGGAAATCATTGAATCCCAAAAATCAGTTGTTCAGCGCAAAGGCCATCGCATACAGTTCTTTACAACGAATAAGCCAGCGGTGGTCCTGGTAGACCCTGAGCACCTAAAGGTTATGATGACCAACCTTATCGATAATGCGGTAAAGTACACACCGGAACCCTCCGATATCACCATTCGCATTGAAGCGAAAGACCAACAGTTTCATGTGCATTGTATTGACCAGGGAATTGGTATACCAAGAGCTCACATCAAACATATCTTTAAAAAGTTTTACCGGGTTGAAGATGCCCTTTCCGCCAAAACAAAAGGACATGGTTTAGGGCTAAGCATTATTAAAAGTTTAATGGAACTAAACCAAGGTCACGTTAAAGTGAAGAGTGAGTCGGCAAAAGGCAGTACCTTCACCTTGAGTTTTCCAGAATACATTGCTCAGGAAAATGAGGTGGAGCATAGGAACCAAACGCTGGAACAATCATCCATTAGTTATTTAGAACCTGAGTCAATGAGTTAATTATGACGAACAAAAAAGTTAAAATTTTACTGGTTGAAGACGAGCCAAGCCTGATCTTCACACTTCGTGACACACTAGAAAGTGAGGGATACGAAGTAATCGTTAGTGAAGATGGGGAGCATACCGTTGCCTTAGTGAAAGAGCATAAACCAGACATTATGATTCTTGATATCATGCTACCAGGAAAAAATGGTTATGAGATTTGCCAAGAAATCAGAAGCCTCAAATTCACCTTTCCTATCATCATGCTAACCGCAAAAGATCAGGAATTGGATAAGGTTAAAGGCTTGGATATTGGTGCCGACGACTACATTACCAAACCTTTTGGAGTGAAAGAGTTATTGGCTAGAATCCAAGCCAGACTCAGACGAGCAGGCACCTATTCTTCTTCTAACGACATAGAAGTACTTCAGCTTGGCAAGGTTAAAATTGACTTGTTGGAATCGGACGCTATTTTTCCAGATGGAAAAGTCAATGAACTCACCGCGAGAGAAATTGAACTTATTCGTTACTTACTAGCCGCGGGTGGAGAACCTGTCTCGCGTGATGAATTACTTGAGAAGGTCTGGCGTTACGAATACAGTACCAACACACGAACGGTAGATGTACACATATCGAAACTACGTGCTAAAATAGAAATGCAACCAGACGAACCACGTCATTTGATTACTTTGCACGGGGTTGGGTATTTACTCAAGACCAACTAAACTTAGTACCTAAGCACTTCTTATTGATGTTGTTTGATGGCCTGAACAAAGCCAATAAATCCGTCGGTTTGACTGAGAAGTAATTCTTGTTGAAGAGGAACCGTAAGCCCATGTTCAGCATCAAAATGTTGATTAAAGCGACTTACAAACACGCGTTCGGGATAGGCCAATGCATTTCTATAATTGGCCACCATTTGAAATTGCTCAACCGCTCGAAGTCCTCCAAAAGCTCCAGCCGCAATACCAATAAATGCCATGGGTAGATTCTTGAAGGCATCAGGAAAAGGGAGATAATCTACAAAAAGCTTTAAAATTCCAGGGAAAGAGCCATTGTATTCTGGAATGACGAATAAAAGGGCATCAGAGGCTAAGATAGGTGCTCTAAAAGCTTCAACTTTTGGCAAGTCCTTGCCATATGGTCCTCCAGCTACTTCTGTGATTGGAAAATCCTTCATGGAATAAATGCTCGCCTCAACCCCGCGATCAACATAAAGTTTCTGTACATATTTGGCCATCAATTCACTTTTCGAATTGGGACGATCGGTACTGGAAATAATAGCTAATGTAAACATGACTATAGATAGATGAATAGGATTAATTAAAACACTACGATTTAAACGTACGCTTTATTTGCTGTATACGTTCCCAATAATTCACTTCTCTACCTTCAGAACCAGGTTCATAGAAAGAGTGTTGGTTCAGATGTTTAGGCAAATATTCGGCAGCAACCCAATGTTTGGAATAATCATGAGGATACAGATACTCATTTGACGGGTTTTCTTTGCCTTCATAAGTGGACTTCATTCGATTTGCCGTCCGATCTTTTAGAGGTTCAGGAACCTCTCCTACTCCATTTTGTTGAATATGTTTAAGCACCTTAAAAATAGACTTTGTTGAATTACTCTTTGGCGCTAGAGCACAGTGGATACACGCTTGAGATAGAAAGTACAACCCCTCGGGCATGCCACACTGTTCAAACGCTCGAACACTCGATTCAATCGCAGTTATCAAGTAGGGTTCGGCTAATCCAATATCCTCACTTGCAAAAATGAGTAATCTTCGGAAAATAAACATAGGGTCTTCACCTCCCTCCAACATAGCAGCCATCCAATAAAGTGATGCATCCACATCGGATCCTCTCAATGATTTTATAAAGGCCGAAGCATAGTGATAGTGCTGATCACCCGTACGGTCATAGCTACGTTGGCGTTTTTGAATACTTTCCTCGGCTATTGTTACATCAATATATACCGTTCCATCTTCCGATTTTGGTGTGGAAAGTACGGCCATTTCAAGGGCGTTTAAGGCATTCCTAATATCACCATTTGAAAAAGACGCCCAATGATTAAGTGCTTCTTCTTGGATATCAATATTCCAACTTCCAAATCCCCGATCTTCATCCGCAATCGCAAGTTCTAGTGCTTTTTTCACATGCTCGACATCCAATGCAAAAAGTTCGAACAGCTGACAACGAGAGAGAAGTGGTGAAACCAGTGAGTAATAAGGATTTTCAGTGGTAGCACCAATTAAGAGTAGTAAGCCAGACTCAATATGTGGGAGTAATGCATCTTGTTGGGACTTATTCCATCGGTGAATTTCATCTACAAAAAGTAATGTCTGCTCCCCATTCAACCCGCGTCTCTTCTCTGCTTTTTCAACAATCACTCGTAAATCCTTCACCCCATCTAAAACGGCATTTATTTGTTCAAAAGGAATCTGAAGTTCCCTAGCCATCACAAAAGCTAGGGTGGTTTTACCGGATGAAGCAGGCCCGTAAAAAATAAGTGAACTTAGAACTTTTGACTCCAGTATTCTACGAATCATCTTACCCTCACCCATCACGTGCTCTTGACCAATAAATTGATCAAGAGATGTAGGTCTCATCCGAGTGGATAAGGGTTGTTTAAGAGGTGGTACGAATAGATCCATAGGTTTTCAGGTATTCTTTTAGCTTCACTTTTTTGCTAGTACTTTCGCTAGACATGTACCTGAGTTTACCAAAAATTGAACGTTCTTGCCATGCACGATCAAATCGTCCTAGACACCAAAAAATTCCAGAATAACTGTTGGGATCACGACCATCGAGTGCGTATCGATTATTCAGTTCAATGAGAACTTCCAATGCCTGCTGATGATTAGCGGTCCATTCGATGATTTTTTTACCCCAGAGCATCCTCAAATAATTATGCATCACACCAGTAGTCCTTAATTGGTTCTGAGCAGCATTCCAGATGGGATCGTGAGTCTTCGCATGAGCCAACTCTTCTAGGCTGTAGACATGTTCGCGTGGGTCGGCATCATGCTCTCTCATAGTTGTGAGTGCCCAATCGGGTAGGCTTTCGAAGCGATCATAGTCTGGACGATGATGAGCATAGTGAAATCCTACTTCCCGCCAGGTAATAAGTTCATCCAAAAATGATTCAATGTAGCTAAGCCCCCGAAAGAATCCCGTGTTTTTACCACCATTTGGTTTTGAGTCCATGAGATTCCAATCAGATGGCTGTTTTTCAAGCACCATTAGGACAATCTCAAAAGCACTTATTTTCCCAAAATGAAGCCATGGACTCAAGCCACTCCCACCCTGCTTGTCAGGATGATTACGGTCTTCTTCGTACCTGGGTAAACCAAATTCTAGAAAATGATTCATCCTTTCTAAGGCTGCCTTACGCGTCCCCATCATTGACACCTTTTTAATGGAGTGATCTATGGGGAGTTGTGAAATAAAACCTGGAAGATCCTCAAATATATCGTCGGCAAAGAGACTATTGTTGGATATATGCTCTGGAGGAAATAGTGTTGGCGTAGTGACCTTTAATGACTCTAAAGGATTGGGTTGAGGAGGATGATTGAGTGCTTCTACCACATACTTTTGCATGATCTTTCGAAACAAATAGGCGGAATAGGGATCTTTATCTGTGAGCCCCATAGGTATCACGCCATTGGAGTCAATAGTGATAAATGGGATAGAAATTTTCTGCGCAACGCGTTGATTGTGTTCTCTTATGATGTACACTGGAAATTCATCGGTAATGAGAGCACAGGCCTGTTCTGCTAAGGTATACACAAGACCTTTGCCCTCTTTCGGATTCCTTTCTACATAGGGTATATACACACAACCCTGCACAGGATTTTTAGCAAAAAAGTCTCTGTGCTCTTTCATTCCTTCTAAAATAAAATGATGAAACCGATCACAGGCCCATGGATAGTTTACATTCAAACCCTCATAGATGAGCAAGGGCTTTTGTAAGTGATTGGCTACCGCTACCGCATACTCTAAGGCATAGTTATACTCTATGCGCCGATTCGCCTGCATCCAATACATCACATAGGAACCCTCGGTATTCCATTGTTTGTGATTACGTACAAATTTCCGGTAGCTATTTATATTTTTAACATTCTCTTGATGCATCATAATGGTTCCTAAACTACTTTTCGTCATTAAATAAATCTACAGACTCCAATTTCTTGTGAGCTTGGTTAAAAATTTGTGTGCAGAATCCTTAATGGCTTGTTTCTCTTCAGCACTCTTTTTGTCATAGGTGTTTACCATAAAATTGGCTCTACCATTTTGCTGAAAGGTTTCGCGTTCATTATCAATAAAGTTCCAATACAAATAATTAAAAGGACAGGCTGTGTCGCCCGTTTTTTCTTTTACAGAATACATGCAGTTGGAACAA
>JAYPDB010000122.1:4936-6112 GCA_038125045.1 Bacteroidota bacterium | reverse complement strand
TACTGTCCATCTATTGAAGACAAAATCAACCGATTTGCCGATAAAGATAGACACCAATTATTTCTTGAGCCGGAAGGCTGGAACACCTATGAAATGTATCTTAATGGCTTTTCGACCTCGTTGCCTGAAGAAACCCAGCACGAAGCCCTGCGATTAATCCCGGGGTTTGAACAAGCGGTCATGCTTCGTCCTGGTTACGCAATCGAGTATGATTATTTTCCGCCACATCAAATCAAGCGGAGCATGGAAACAAAGCGGATTAAAGGTCTGTTTTTTGCTGGGCAAATAAATGGTACAACTGGTTATGAAGAAGCTGCTTGCCAAGGACTTATGGCTGGTATTAATGCGGGCCTACAGTCTAAGGGTAAATCGCCGTTTATTCTAGAGCGATCGGAAGCATATATAGGCGTGTTGATAGATGATCTCATCAACAAGGGTACAGAAGAGCCTTACAGGATGTTTACCTCTAGGGCGGAACACAGGATACTTCTTAGACAAGATAATGCTGATCTCCGGTTAACCCCCAAAGGAAGGGAGCTTGGGCTTATAAACGATGAAAGATGGGCTAATTATAACCATAAGCGAGAGAGTATTGAGTCGATAATGGCATTGTTCTTAAATGAAAGCGTGAGGCCAGAAGAGGTTAATGAGTATCTTTTATCCGCCAACACAACAGCGCTTAAACAACCTGTAAAGGCGCATACGGTTGTACCAAGGCCTGAGGTTAGTATTTTTGAGTTACTCAAAGCTGCAACGGATCTAAAAGAAAAATGCTTTTCGGTCACCGACAACAAAGAAGTTTACGAACAAGTTGAAATTCAAATTAAGTATCGGGGATATATCGAGAAAGAGCATGAGATGGTTCGTGAATTAGCAAACAAAGACCAAGTAGTAATACCCGCCTCGCTTGACTATGGTCGAATAAAAAGCCTTTCAACCGAGGGGCGCTTAAAGCTTCAAAAAATTCAACCTGAAACCCTGGGACAAGCAAGCAGAATTAGCGGTGTATCGGCCAGCGACGTGTCGGTATTAATGGTCTTTTTAAAAAGGGTATCCTAGTGACCCCGGGCAGAGAGCATCATGTTTCACGTGAAACATTAGCAAAAGAAGGGTTAAGCGAGTTGCGAAGCCTGTTTGCTAAACAGGAAAAAAAGTTTCTTCAGTATGCAGAGCTCA
>JAYPDB010000122.1:3003-4836 GCA_038125045.1 Bacteroidota bacterium | reverse complement strand
GTTGTATCCGCTTGAGCCGTTTTTTGGTGATGCCTTTTACAAAGGAAAGGCCATGGTATATCTGAGAAGAGAATAGCGAGGCGCATGGTACGAGTTGCGATACTTTGTATATTCTATTCATGACTGAGTAAATCAAAGCGTTAAAACACACCATATGAACAGTTCTGAGCGCAGGCTAAAACTAATCCTCCTATTACAAAGGCCGGGGAAAAAGAAATCTGTTAAAGAATTAGCAGAAATTTTTGGGGTAAGCAGAAGAACCATATTTCGAGATTTTAATGCCCTATCAGAAATTAATGTGCCCATTAACTATGACCGGTATTCGGGATATGGACTGGTTGAAGGGTATAAAATGCCCCCTCTAATGTTCAATTCAAAGGAATTGGCGACCATAATGATTGGCCTGAATTTTGTAAAGTCTCAAGTCGACCAGCAAATGGTGCAAGACGCTACTGGGGTAGAGTTAAAAATAAAGAACGTTTTGCCGGTAGCGCTCAAGGAGCTTATGGGCTCATTAGAAGAGCACATGATTGTAGATCCCTATCTCAAATATAACGGGAGACAAAAAACAGGAGGGGATTGGTATGTGGTTAGCTCGGCAATTGCCGCCAGAAAAAGACTGCAGTTTGTTTATACCACCAGAGAAAACGAAACATCAACAAGAAAAATAGACCCATACCTATTGGTGTATTTTGAGGATCATTGGAATGTAGTTGGCTGGTCTCACAAAAGAAGTGATTTTCGTAGTTTTGTCTTAGATAGGATGGCTTCATCGATAATTTTGGATGAAGAATGGGCAAGAAAAGAAAAAATCGACACAGGCCGCCTGATTTTTAGATTTAACGGACCCGCCGAAAGAATCACGCTAGACGTCGAAGAAGCAGAGATAGAGCGCCTACAAAGGAATTTGCCGGCTAAAATTATTAAGAAAAAACAAATCAAACCTAAAAAAATTAGGCTTGAGTTTGAGTTTGATAATTTACCCTTTATCAGTGAGTGGTTGTTGCAGTTTGGTCCTAAGGTTAAAATTCGCGAACCAAAAAGCCTCATTGATTTGCAGAAGAAGGTGCTAAGTGAAATGGTCGCCAATTTAGATTAATCTTCAGCCTCTCCGGGATCGCCATCTTCTTCATCGTTAACTACACGTGTCACCGCGGCGATTGAACCATCGGAATCTAGCCTCATAATTCTAACACCTTGGGTGTTGCGACCCATCGTGCGGATTCCGCCACAATTCATTCGAATAACCTTTCCTCGTTGCGTAATTACCATGAGGTCATCTTGATCAGATACCTCTTTGAGCGCAATAAGCCCTCCGGTCTTTGGCGTGGTTTTAAGGGTGATAACTCCCTTACCTCCTCGGCTTTGTTCGCGGTAATCATCAACAAGCGATCGCTTACCAAAACCATTTTCAGATATTGCAAGCACGGTTGCTTCGTGGGTGTTTTTTATAACAACCATATCTACTAATTCGTCACCTTTACCGAGTGTCATGCCGCGAACACCAGAGGTATTTCGACCCATCTGCCGCACGTCGGTTTCATGAAAACGAATGGCGCGCCCATTGCTATTAGCAAGTATGATGTTTGATTCACCATCGGTTAATTCGGCGCCAAGTAAACTATCGCCATCTTTAATACTAATGGCAATAATTCCGTCTCGTCGCGGTCTACTGTAAGCTTCTAGGCTGGTCTTTTTAATCTGTCCGTTTACAGAACACATAACTATTGACTTGTTCTGTAGGTACTCTTCGTCGTCTAAAGATTTAACCGGAACAAAAGCCTTGATGGCGTCTTCTTTCTCGATTTCAATAAGATTTACAATGGCGCGACC
>JAYPDB010000122.1:0-2903 GCA_038125045.1 Bacteroidota bacterium | reverse complement strand
GCAATCATGTCTTCAACACTAAAATCTTCCGCTGAATACACTATTTGAGTGCGTCTTTCATCGCCATAACGATCAAGTAAATCGTCTAATTCAACTTTAATTATTTCTGTTTGACGATCTCTGTCCGAGAGTATAATTCGGAATTCGGCGATTTTATCTACAATTTCATTATACTCGGAATCAATTTTATCCCGTTCTAGCCCCGTCAATTTCTGAAGGCGCATTTCCAGAATAGCTTTAGCCTGAATGTCAGTAAGCGCAAAATTTTTGCGCAATTCTACATTTGCCTCCTGTGGATTCTTAGAAGCGCGGATGATTTTAATCACGTCATCTAAATTATCAAGGGCGATTTTCAACCCTTCTAAAATATGTGCACGGGCCTCTGCGGCTTCGAGATCATAAATGGTTCTGCGGATGATGATATCGATGCGGTGCTCCACATAATGTCGGATCAATTCCTTGATATCCATGACCTTTGGTCTTCCTTGTACCAAAGCAAGATTTATGATACCAAAGGTAGTTTGCATCTGGGTATACTTGTACAGTTGATTTAGTACCACCCCAGCATTTGCAGAACGCTTGAGGATAATAACAATTCTCATCCCTTCGCGGTCACTCTCGTCTCGAACTTCAGAAATCTCTGTAATTTTTTCGGTGTGAACCAGTTCGGCAACTTTTTCAATAAGTGAGCTTTTGTTTACTTGATATGGAATTTCGGTAATAACGATCTGCTCGCGACCACCTCGTAACTCTTCCGTGTTTGCACGGGCTCGTAAGGTTACTTTCCCACGTCCAGTTTCATACGCCTCTCGAACACCTTCATACCCATAGATAATACCACCAGTAGGAAAATCCGGCGCTGTGATATGGCTCATGAGCTCTTTAATCTCAATAGAATAATTATCTAGATACGCCTTAATACCATTGATAACCTCCGTTAGATTATGCGGGGCCATATTGGTGGCCATACCCACGGCGATACCCGAAGCGCCGTTCACTAATAAATTAGGAAGCGCCCCCGGCAATACGGTGGGTTCTAATAAGGTATCATCGAAGTTGCTTTGGTAGTCAACGGTATTTTTATTGATATCCGTTAATAGCTCCTCGGCGATCCGATCCATGCGAACCTCGGTATATCGCATAGCCGCAGCAGAGTCGCCGTCAACGGAACCAAAGTTACCTTGACCATCCACCAGCGGATAGCGTAATGAGAAATCCTGAACCATACGCACAATCGAATCGTAAACAGCAGAATCACCATGCGGGTGATACTTACCCAATACCTCACCAACAATACGAGCGCTCTTTTTGTATCCTCTGTTATGAAGCATTCCAAGATCATTCATCCCGAATAAAACCCGGCGATGCACAGGTTTTAAACCGTCTCGTACATCGGGCAAGGCTCGTGAAACAATTACCGACATCGAATAATCGATGTACGATGATTGCATTTCGTCTTCAATGGTTATGGGTATGATTTTTTCTCTAGCCATTAGAAATAATTAATGTGTTTAAAATGATTTGGTAGGATGAATTATTCGATTAGATATCGAGTTTTGCATATTTAGCATTGCGTTCAATGAACTCTCTTCGCGGAGTAACATCATCACCCATAAGGGTTGAAAACATTTTGTCAGCCCCTGCTGCGTTTTCAATGGTTACTTGTTGAAGGGTGCGCGTTTCTGGATCCATGGTGGTTTCCCAAAGCTGATCCGGGTTCATCTCTCCCAATCCTTTGTATCGAGACACGTCAAACTTACGCTTCGACTTTTTAAGTTCTTTGATGATTTTGTCTCGGGTGTCATCATCCCAGGCATAGTCTATGTTTTTTCCAGCAGTGATTCTATAGAGCGGAGGTGTTGCGATGTATACATAACCCATTTCCACGATTAAACGCATATAACGATAGAAAAAGGTTAAGAGCAAGGTTCTAATGTGCGAGCCATCAACGTCGGCATCGGTCATGATGATGATTTTGTGATAGCGTAGTTTTTCTAAATCAAACTCCTCTTCTGAGTGACCAAGCCCAGCGCCTAAAGCTGTAACCATGGCTTGAATCTCTCTGTTTTCGAGAATCTTGTTAATCTTGGCTTTTTCGACATTTAGAATTTTTCCTCGCAATGGAAGTATGGCCTGAAAGCTTCGGTTACGGCCCATTTTTGCCGATCCACCCGCAGAATCACCCTCAACCAGATAAATTTCACTATGTTCGGGGTCTTTTATAGAGCAGTCGGCTAATTTACCAGGCAATCCGCCGCCACTCATAACGCTTTTTCGCTGGACCAATTGTCGTGCCTTGCGCGCAGCTTCTCTAGCTTCTGCGGCTAAAACGACTTTTTCAATAACCTTTTTTGCAATTTTAGGGTTTTGTTCTAGGTATTCATTTAGTTGATCATATACCGTTACTTCAACGGCGCTCTGAACTTCAGAGTTACCCAATTTGGTTTTGGTCTGCCCTTCAAATTGTGGTTCTGCCACCTTAACACTTAATACCGCTGTTAGACCTTCTCGGAAATCCTCGCCAGAAATATTAACCTTACTCCCCGATTTTATAATATTGTTCTTTTCAGCATAGTTTTTTAGCGAGCGGGTTAAGGCCCGTCTAAATCCAGAGACATGCGTTCCACCCTCGCGAGTATTTATGTTATTCACATAGGAATGGACATTTTCAGAATAGGAAGTGTTGTATTGTAATGATAGTTCTACGGGCACTCCCTCGACATCGCCGCTGATGTATATGGGTTCGGGTGTAATCCCATCGCGGCTTTCATCTAAATAGGCCACAAAATCTTTTAACCCACCTTCGTAGTGATATTCGGCGCGACCCATTTCTGGATCGTCTTCTCGTTCATCTATTAGCTCAATAGTTACTTCCGGATTTAGAAAGGCTAATTCTCTCATCC
>JAYPDB010000121.1:4780-6226 GCA_038125045.1 Bacteroidota bacterium | reverse complement strand
AGATGATGCATACTTGGATGTTTACGGTACCTGGTATTCCCGTAACCTATTATGGAGACGAATTTGGGCTTCCGGGTGCCAACGATCCCGATAACAGAAGATGGATGAAATTTAGTGAGTATTCAGCGCATGAACAGCAGACCTTAGAGCATTATAAAAAGCTATCTCTCCTGCATACCAAACATTTGGCCTTGCAATATGGTGCTCTTAGATTTCAGCATATATCCGATGAGTTGCTTGTCTATGAACGCTCTTACTTTGGCGAGTCTGTATGGGTATTCTTAAATGGATCATCAGAATCAAAAATCTTGGAATGGGGGCATCCCTTTACAGGTGAGATAGAACACATGAGTATCCCACCACTAGGGACCGAGGTTGTGGTTTATGAAATCTAAGACATGAAACATTCATACACCATAGAAACCAAACCAAATAATCAATTTATAACACTTCTCATTAGCAAATACATACTGATATGAAAACTCTTTTGACCATCAAAAAATCACTTTGGATCCTTGGATTATTGACAATTCTAGGGGCTTTGGCCTGTACTACTTCCCAGCAGGTAGATGACAGCTCAACACCCGTATCCAAAATTACTCAACCTGAATGGTCTAAAAATGCCAATATCTACGAGGTGAATGTTCGACAGTATACCTCAGAAGGCACCTTTAATGCCTTCGCTGAGCATTTACCAAGACTTCAAGAGATGGGAGTGGATATTCTTTGGTTTATGCCCATTCATCCCATTGGAGCGATTAACCGAAAAGAAAATGAGAATAGTATGGGGAGCTATTATTCGGTTCAAGATTACAAAAAGGTGAGTAGTGATTACGGCACCGAAGAGGATTTTCGATCCCTGGTTGCGCAAGTGCATGAGTTGGGTATGAAAGTAATTATCGATTGGGTTCCAAATCATACGGCATGGGATAATCCTTGGACCGAAAATAAAGATTGGTACGTTTTAAATGAGCAGGGCTCATTTATTCCGCCACTTGGAACAGACTGGACCGATGTTATTCAACTCGATTACTCAAATCAGGAGATGCGGGCTGCTATGATAGATGCTTTAAAATACTGGGTGGAAGAGTTTGATATTGATGGATATCGATGTGATGTAGCAGGCAAAGTTCCTACGGATTTTTGGGTACAAGCAAATGCAGAACTAAATGAACTTAAGGACGTATTCATGCTAGCTGAAGACGGTGAGCCAGAATTACTTATAGAGGCTTTTGATATGAATTATGCATGGGAATATGCCCATGTGATTCGACAAATTGCTTCGGGTGCTATGGGTTTTGACCGATTGGATTCTCTACTCGCCGAAGATGCTAAGAAGTTCCCAGAGAATAGTTACCGCATGTATTTCACCTCCAATCATGATGAGAACTCCTGGACGGGCACGGATCTTGAAATGTATGGGGATAATTTTCAAAATTTTGCTGT
>JAYPDB010000121.1:0-4680 GCA_038125045.1 Bacteroidota bacterium | reverse complement strand
GCGGTTTATGTCGGGTTGAACAACACAAGCCAGCCCATTCAGATTTCCATGCCTTTGACGCCAGGATTTGAGTACAAAGTGCTTGGTCTTGATCAGAGTGTATTGGTAGCTGAGTCTGAACAAACGATTGAACTTGACGCTCATTCTTGGGTGATCATAAGCACCCATTAACCTTAATGAGCACGTACAAACCTTAGATAGTTTTAACAATAAACGAATTCGGAGATCATCATGAGTCTTACACGACCTAATCTACGCAGAGCTGATATTTGGAATATGAGTATGGGCTTTTTGGGTATTCAAATGGGATTTGCCCTCCAAAATGCGAATGCCAGCCGTATCCTACAGACCTTTGGGGCCGATGTGGAACATTTGTCTTGGTTTTGGTTGGTGGCCCCTATAACGGGAATGATTGTCCAACCTATTGTGGGACACTATAGTGACAATACCTGGACACGATTAGGTCGAAGACGTCCCTATTTCTTAGGAGGAGCCGTATTGGCTAGTTTGGGTCTTATTTTTATGCCAAATGCAGGCATGTTTGCAGCTTTTATTCCAGCCCTTTGGGTGGGAGCGGGTATGCTTATGATTATGGATGCTTCTTTCAACATAGCAATGGAACCCTTTCGTGCATTGGTAGCCGATAAGTTACCTAGCTCACAACGAACGCTTGGGTTTTCTGTTCAAACGGTTTTAATAGGAATTGGAGCAGTTGTAGGTTCTTGGTTACCCTATGTGTTAGCTGAGTGGTTTGGATTAGGTAAGTCGGCATCCGCAGGCGAAATTCCTATAAACTTGATTATTTCTTTTGTTGTAGGTGCGGCTATTTTGATCGGGTCCATACTTTGGACTGTCATTACGACCGAAGAATACACTCCTGAGCAACTAGCGGACTTTGATGAGGAAGGAGAGTCTATTGAAGTGGCTGAAAAAGCATCACTATCCGATATATTTAAAGATTTTGCGAACATGCCCACCACCATGAAACAGCTAGGATTGGTGCAGTTTTTTTCATGGTTTGCACTCTTTTCGATGTGGGTGTTTACTACTCCAGCGATTGCTGAACATGTATTTGGGGTGGCCAAAGGAGATACGAGTTCTGATTTATTCCAAGAAGCAGGCAACTGGGTAGGGGTCATTTTCGGGGTTTATAATGCAGTTTCTGCTGTGTTTGCTTTCTTTTTACCAAAGATAGCCGATGCTCTAGGGCGTAAAAAAACACATGCCGTTTCTCTGGTGCTTGGCGGTCTTGGTTTGATTTCGATCTACTTTATACAAGATAAATATTGGCTCTTGTTCTCAATGGTGGGTATAGGTATCGCCTGGGCAAGCATTTTAGCCATGCCATACGCCATTCTTGCGGGCTCTATACCTGCTAAAAAGATGGGGGTTTACATGGGAATTTTTAATTTCTTTATCACTTTCCCACAAATTGTAAACGGTGTTATTGGTGGGCCCATCGTGAAGTATTTGTATGGAGGGCAGGCCATTTGGGCATTGGTGATGGCCGGAGTATTTATGATTTTGGGTGCATGGGCGGTTATGCGGGTAAATGATGTTGATGCCGCAACGTAGCCTTAGTACTATGCCCACTAGTCAACTAGCATATGGCTTTTGGAGTATAGTCCTTGGTGTGATGGTCATTGGGTCTCTTAGTGCAGGCTCAACTGTTCAGGCTCAGGCTCCTGAGTGGAGCAAGGGTCTCATTTGGTATCAAATATTTCCCGAGCGATTCCGCAACGGCGATCCTACCAATGATCCCAACAAAGAACGTGCACGAGGCCCAGAAGGTTGGCAGATACATGATTGGGGTAGTGATTGGTATGCTCGTACCGATTGGGAACAACAGGCTACCGACCGTTTTTATGATATTGTTCGTGAACGGCGTTATGGTGGAGATCTCCAAGGCGTGATCGATAAATTGGACTATTTAAGTGACATAGGAGTGGGGGGTATTTATTTTAATCCTGTGTTTGACGCACAGTCGATGCACAAATATGATGCTACTTACTATCATCATATCGATCGAAATTTTGGACCAAATCCAGAAGCTGACCAAAGAATATTTGTTCAGGAAGACCCTTCAGATCCTTCGACCTGGCAATGGAGCCATGCCGATTTACTATTTCTTACCCTCATTAAAGAAGCCCATAAACGGGACATAAAGGTAATTATTGATGGGGTATTTAATCATACTGGAACTGAGTTTTGGGCGTTTCATCACCTAAAAACCCATCAGCGAGCATCACCTTTTAGGGACTGGTATCATGTCCTTTCCTATGATGATCCAAATACCCCAGAAAATGAGTTTGATTACGAAGGCTGGTGGGGTTTCAAGGGGTTACCGGTTTTTCAGGAAACGGAGGGTACCCTTCACCCCGATGCAAAAGCCCATATTTTTGCCATAACCCAGCGATGGATGGATCCCAATGGCGATGGAGATCCTTCGGATGGGGTTGATGGATGGCGGTTAGATGTAGCTTCGGAGGTCGGAAAAGAATTCTGGTATGAGTGGCACGAACATGTAAGACAAATCAACCCTCAAGCGTATACTACTGCAGAAATATGGGATGAAAAAGCTCTAGAATACGTAGGTGATTCCCTGTTTAGCTCCGTGATGAATTATCCCTTCGCGTTTGCAGCCAAAGGTTTTTTTATTGATCAAAGTATTACCAGCCAAGAGCTCAGCTCACGACTCCTAGCGTATCAGCGTCAATTTCCTGAAGGGTATTCAAACAGCCTGCAAAATCTATTTGATTCTCACGACACTCCTCGTTTAGCAACATTGATAAAGAATCCAGGAGCGCCCTATAATCCCGATCGATACCCCGATCCAAACTACTCGATAGAAGCGCTCAATGACAAGGAATTTAATCTCTTGACGCTCATGGTAGCCTTTCAGTTCAGTTGGCCAGGTGCTCCTATGGTCTTCTACGGTACGGAAGCAGGTATGTGGGGTGCCGATGATCCCGACGATCGAAAGCCCATGGTCTGGGAAGACATCCTTTACCAACCTGAACAAGCGCATCCTTATGGACGTGCAAGAAACATCGATTCGGTTGGATTTAATCCGGAGTATTATCAGCTTTATAGGAGCCTTTCACACGTTAGGAAAAATAGTAAAGCGCTTCAATTTGGTGATCTTAAGGTACTTCCTAGCTCACCTAAAAGTCTTGTATTTATCCGCAGCTGGGAACAGGAACAGGTATTAGTGGTGATCAATAGAGGAGAACGAGAAGAAAAAGTCTCCATTTCTAATTGGAATCAGGCTCAGGGAGAATGGATCTTAGCCTATACCTTAACACCAAGTACAGTTCAGGCTGTAGAAGAAGCATTCGATGGCAACACCCTTAGCGTTGCACCTTATTCCTTTGCAATATACCGTAGGAACTAGTACGCAGAAACTGCTAACTTGCAGATATGCGTTTAGATACTAAATATTTTGTCCCTTTTATTCTCGGCATTGGGTTGATAGGTATGTTAGCGATCATATGGTCTACCTTTCGTTTCAACTCAAAGCAGCTAGAAACCTTTAATTCAAAGCTCAGTACTGAATTTCGGGATTATTCCGAGCAGGAACTTCTGGTACTTCAATCAGGGGTTTGGGCTGAAGGGCTCGATAGTTTACGTTTTAGTTCCATACAACAAGATGGCTTAATAGTGTTATTCTCTGCACGATGGTCAGAATAGTCCAGTGCCCTATTAACCGAACTAGAGCGTTTGACCAATGTACAACCTCAGATCCCCATGGTTATCGCCTTGGTGTTAGATACCAAAGAAGGTTTAGCAGTAGGTGAGCAAGCTAATCAAGGTATTTCTGAGAATTCCTATCGTGACGACATCAACTATGCTGCCGAGATTACCATAGTAGACGGATCTATTCTATACAATCGCTACCAAGTTCCTGGGATTCCGACACTCGTATTTCAGGACGCTAATCAGGTGTTATGGACTCATGTTGGGTTTCGCAGTCCCAATCAGCTCACACCCTTAATAAGGCTATTAGAGGATTACAACTAAGATGTCTACGCAAAAAGATATCTATTGGGATAATCTAGACGGTCATTGGGTCCAAGAATAGGAAGCCATGGTACCTGTCGAAAATAGGGGCCTTATGTATGGGGATGGATTATTTGAAACCATATTGTATCATCAAGGCCGATTGATGGTACTAGAATCTCATCTCAGTCGGTTTTTTTACGAGTTGAACCATTTGGGCCTCAACTTCCCAATCTCCAAAGATGAGTTGAGCAGGATGTTAATCGATGGGGTTCATAGAAATCATCTACAGAATCAAGACGTTATCATTCGATTACAATGCTGGCGCCAAGGGGGTAGAGGCTACGCGGCAAACACTTCTAAGGTGCATTATTGCGTATCATTTAAACCGTCTAACCCATCTCTCGAAAACAGCCCACAAGGGATTCGCCTCTTTCAAATCGCTACTCCCTTAGCACCTAAAAGCCCTGATGAATGTATGGTGAAATCTTCGAATGCATTGCGCTATGTCTTAGCGGCCAATGAAGCAATAGCTAATGGCTATGATGAGGCGCTTCTATTGAACTCAGAGGGCTATATTGCCGAAGTGAGCAATGCAAATATTTTCTGGCTAAAATCCAATGATCTGTTTACACCTTCTTTGGCATGTCATATATTAAGAGGCACACGTAGGGACGCACT
>JAYPDB010000120.1:5120-6286 GCA_038125045.1 Bacteroidota bacterium | reverse complement strand
CAATAAACTAATTTTTATTTTTAATTAGTATCCACCTGCTGCTGGCGAAATAGTTCAAAATACTGTTGAATCAATCGCTGATAATCAGGGGCAAAGGGGGTGAAATTAGGATCGTTCAACCGTTGTCGAATGCGCTGCTCCAGCTCTTCTAGGCTCATCGGCGGGCTGGGTCGATTTAAGGGGTCCTCGGCTGCCGTGCCTTCCCGCTGTTCTTCTTCGTCCCGCTCTTGCAGGGCGTCCTCTGCTTGTAGCATGCGCGAGAGGATGTTCTGCTGGCGCTCGATGAGAATGGGATCGACTACACCCCCACGCAGATCATTAATGGTATCCTCCATATCTTCGATTAAGCGCTGGAGTTCACTACCGAGTTCATCTCCAGCGTCCAGACCGCCGGACTCCTGAAGCTCTTGAAGCTGTTTACGAATAGCATTTTGTTGGCGTGAGAGTTGCTCCAAACGCTGGCTTTGATCTTGGGTGAGCCGATCGCCTTGCATGTCATTGATCATATCCTGCATTTGCTGGTTCATTTGCTGTTGCTGCTCGCCCATTTGCTGCATTTGTTCCATCATCTGCTGCATGCTCATCCCACTGCCACTTCCCGAGCCAGACGGAGAGTTTTGGAGCTGATCCATAAGATTGGCCAGCTCGTAGCTTAGCTCGTTCAACCCGGCAAATCCTTGACGTGAAGCGAGGCTGGATTGATTTTTTTGGCGCTCGGTCATCTGCCCCAGTGCGCTTTGAATTCGTTCCTCTGTTTGGGCCTTGAGTTCGTTGATGCGGTTGGCAAATTGGGGAATCTCGGTAGAAAGCGAATATAGGGAATCCGCAATTCCGGAGAAGACTTGTTCAATCTGTTGTTGCTGGCGGGCCAATTCCACGAAGGCTTGACTTTGATTCTCCAGCTCCTCAGTCGTGCCAACAATCTTCTCCTGTTCTAGCGAAAGATCCAGCAGTGTTTGAAGAATGTATTCCAAAGCGGCAATATTCACATGTAACTGCTGTTGGCCCATCGATTGCATTTGCTCTCGAGTTTTTTGAGCCAGTGATTCAAATTCTTGTTGAAGATTTGGTGAGGATTCCTGCTCTAATCGTTCTCGAATGTCTTCGAGAGTTTCCTCGGTGAATTCTTGTAATTCCTGTATAGCGTCTTCGTTCTTGGGACTACT
>JAYPDB010000120.1:0-5020 GCA_038125045.1 Bacteroidota bacterium | reverse complement strand
TCCATTTGCTGGAGGTTTTCTTGCAACTGTTCCAAGGCTTCACGAAAGGCGGGATCATCAATCTCGTTCATGAGTTGTTCGAGCTCCTCATAGGCCTGCAGGGTCTCTTCAGAAAGTAGGTTTTTCTCACTCAGCTCTTCCTTAATTTCTTCGAAGGCTTGATTAAGCTCTTCAATCCGCTTTTCAATTTCTTGCTGTTCTTGTTGAATTTGCTCGAGTTGTACTTGCTGCTCATAAGTCCCTTCGGGTTGATCAATCAGTGACTCCTTGAACTCATCGTAGCGTTCTTGGATGGATTCAAAGTTCTCGGAGATGTCTTCCAAATCATCGGAAACTTGATCTTCTCGTTCGCCCAGTTCATCAAAATATTGAGTGAGTGAAGGCACCAACAACACTCTGGTTTCGGAGCGACCCACTTTAGAGCCGTTAAAACCGTCGTTATCGAAGACTTCAACCCGAAACCGCAATTCATCTTTGGGGCGTAAATCCAGTTCGCTAAGAGGCCAATCGTAGATATTTAGATCATTGGCTTTGGCAGGCCCTAAGGGAATGATCACAGGAGCTTGTTCTGGGCGAAAGGCACGCTTGAGTTCATACACCAGTTGCGCTCGGCGCAGCCCATAATCGTCGTTAGCTCTATAAATGATGGCCAATTGTTCGGGCGCTACCTCCTGCAGGTTTTGGGCGGGTTCGAGTAATTCCACAATGGGCACGAGATCGGGAACCGGTTGAAGCACAAACTGTAGCATGCTGGCGCGCTCTTCACTGCTTTGTAACCCTCTAGAATCCACTAGGTTTATGGCCAGCGTATCATGGGTGATGAGCTGAGTTGCATAGATGGAAATTAAGCTGTCGGGTGGGATCCATGCTGGCTTTGTCTCGAGTTCGAGATTGGTGGCATCCTTTACAAGAGCCACCGAATCACCACGATAAAATTCAATCATCGACAAAGGCTTGTTGAAGGAAGCCATTAGTTTTAGTTCAGCACCTTGCGCCCCGGTAATTTGTGCAAAAGGATAGCGTAGGGTATCGGCCGGTACACCGGTGTAGGCAGGGGCTTGAACAACTGCGAATAATTCTTGTATGCGAGGTCGGTTTTGCACATCGACTCGGTAGTTCGGGCTGATGAAACCATCCATAGCATAATAGTAATCAATAGAATTTGACAGTTCTAGTTCAGGACTGGCATAACTGAGACCGTCATCGCTCGCGATGGGCTGACGACTCCTGTAATTACTTTCAATGTCGGTCTTGAAATAAAACAACAATTCGTCCGGTTGCTCAATACCTGAAAAAACAATCTCGGAGCGAAAGGTTTCGCCTTGTTCTAGGGTTAGATTTCCTGGGCTAATCTGGTAGTTATAAGGATTGGGGGCCTCATAAGCGGACCAAAAGTTTAGCACTCGAGTGGTGCTCTCCGAGAAATTCCACATCGTGCCTAGGACTACTACCCCGAATAGGCCCACCCACTTTCTGCGATTTCGGCTTAGCTGAGCGATGGGGTGCTGAACTAAGTACTGTTCTAAAGCCTGATCGAGTGTGGCTTTGGGAACCTTGGCTAAATTCTGAAAAATGGCAGCGTCAATGAGTCGCTGTTGTAACTCTGTGTTGCCTCCTTGTTGCATCAGATCTACCGCGTAGCGAAGTTCCTGAAGTTGTGATTGCTTGCTGAAATTCCGGTAAAATTGCTGAAAGTTTTCTTTGGGCTGGTGGCGACTGCTCAACCACCAAAGACCTAACTTAGTACTAGCAATGGCTCCAAGGCCCAGAGTTTTTAGCCAAGGATCCAGATAGAGTACTTGCTCGGCGAATATGAGAACGATAAAAAGTGCGGCGCCAATGAGCCCGGCATTCCAAAACCCAAGTGAGGTGGATAGCTTTTGGCTTTTACCAAAGGCTAATTCCAAGCTGCTAACCACGCCCTGTTGCTCAGGTGCCTGGTCGGCCCTATCCGAGGAAAATGAGGATGTGGGGGTGTTGGAGTTCACGAGTCTAGGGATTCAAGATCGTTTAGGGTAGCTGCTTCTATAACTTTCCAACGCCCTTCAATGTTCCCGATTCGAATGCACTCGTGATGGCGATCGTGTTCAAGCAGTAACCACCACTGCTCTGCGGCGGCTTGTTGTAAAAATCGCTCTTTCTCCACCAGCGTTTGGGTGGGGAACATATCATAGCCCATCACCCAGACCAAGGGTATATGAGCCGCGGTGGGCAAGAGGTCGGCTACAAAAACCAATCGCTGTTCCCCATGAGTGATCATGGGTAGTTGCTGCCCTAGCGTATGTCCATTCATCACCAGGGATTCGAGACCGGTTTCGTAATGGAGACGGTCGGCTTCAACCTTAATAAGTCGATCCTCGGAAGCGGCTATGGGTGCGATGTTATCGGGAAGAAAACTGGCTTGCTCGCGGGGATTGGGATCGGTCGCCGTGGCTAAGTGGTCGCGGTGCACATGATAGCTTGCATTTGGGAATACGTGGGTCAAGACGCCATTGGTGTAGTCGGTGGTGCCTCCACAGTGATCAAAATGAAGATGGGTGAAGATAAGATCAGTGACCTCCTCGGGGGTAACGCCTGCTCGTTCTAGGGATGCCTCGAGGCGTTTTTCCTGCTTTGGGCCGTAGTTAAAGCCGTAAATGTGGGCCATCTTTTCGTTGAACTTATTACCGGCGCCATTGTCCACTAAGTACAGGCGATCGGTTTTTAGGGACCGAATAAGTAGGCATCGCATCGTCATGGGGATGCGATTCTTTTCGTCGGGAGGGAGTTGACGAGACCAAAGGGTTTTAGGGACCACTCCAAACATGGCTCCACCGTCGAGCCAGAGATCACCGGTTTCTATCCAGTGAAGCTCAAAAGAGCCAAATCGCACCCATCGGTGGTCCTGTACGGTGCCCGCGGAGGGCACACTGAGGTCGATGGGGCGTGGCGATTCCATCTTAGAAGGATGGAACTATATCGTCTCGGTAAAGCGTGTCGAGTAGGGTGATGCTTACCATGAGAATGAAGAAGGCAAGAGCTCCGATAATTAGCATGGAATTAAACTTGGTATCCCAATAGAGTCCCATGAAAAAGGCTGCTACCAAAAATGCTTTGGTGAGGGCGATGGCCATGGCCGATAGGATATCGAAGGGGGAGGGAAGTCCCATGCTGGAAACAAATACCGTTAAGAAAGTAAGGATCAAGAGGGCGGTTCCGACGGCCCAAAGTTGTTTGGCTGATGCGACGTGATGTCCGTGATGTTCGCTCATATTCGTAAAATTTCGTGTGTTCTTTTGGTTCAATGAGAGTTAGTCCGAAGCGTGGGTACGCATCATTCGATGAGGTATAAAAGTGGAAATAGGAAAATCCAGATCAAATCCACCAAGTGCCAGTAGAGGCCGGTGATTTCAACCGGAGTGTAATACTCGGAGTTGAAGTGGCCTTTGCGAGCGCGAAGATAGAGCCACACCATAAGGCCGATACCCACGATTACGTGCAATCCATGAACTCCGGTCATCATGTAGTAAATCCCAAAGAAGATGTTGGCTTTAGGGTGATCCAAAACCGCGGAAATCTCTTCGGTAGGGTTCCAGAAGGATCCTGGAGCAATACCTAAGTGAAGTTTGTGCTCGTATTCGAAATACTTAATTACGAGAAACACACAAGCTAAGAAGATGGTAATCAACAGGTTGATTTCGAGTCCACGCTTCTGATTGTTTTGGGCCGAACGAATCGCCATGGCTACGGTGAGCGAACTACCAATGAGTACTACGGTGTTCACTGCTCCCCAGAAGGTATTAAGCTCTAGAGCAGCTTGAGTGAAAAGTTCGGGGTACCAAGCTCGGAAAACGATGTAGGCACAAAAAAGGCCTCCAAAGAATAGGATTTCGTTCACCAAGAACACCCACATCCCTAATTTTGCTGACTCGAACTGTTGGTTGGAGTCCACAAAATGGTGCTGCACGTGTTTCGGATGAGTTGCTGAATGATTCGCCATGCGGTTAGTCGTGTGTTTTGTTGGTTAAGTTCTTATTTGGCTAGTGGGTACTTAGGCTTCCGTTTTTGCTTCGCTGGTGGCTGCTGTTGCCTGTTCAGCGTGAGCATTTTCGTGACCATGCTCCACGGCTAAGCCCAACTGGAATTCTTCCATAGGTTGGTGATAGTCGTAGGGACCGTGAATGACCACAGGTGTGTGAGCAAAGTTATGGAAGTCTGGGGGTGACGTACTTTGCCATTCCAAGCCGCGAGAATTCCAAGGATTAGGTCCTGCCTTCTTGCCTCTGAATAACGAGTGGGCTAGGTAGGCCAAAATGATCAAGAAGCCTACGGCTAAAATATACGAGCCAATGGTAGAGGTCTGATGGAAGGGCGTAAATTGATCAATGTAATTGTAGTAGCGTCGTGGCATACCTTGCGCACCCATGATAAACTGAGGTAAGAAGGTTACGTTGAATCCTACAAAAATGAATCCAGCAGCAATCTTCGCCAGTGGTTCATGATACATTTTACCGGTCATCTTAGGCCACCAGTAGTGCAGACCTGCCAGTAGTGCGATTAGGGTTCCACCCATCATCACGTAGTGGAAGTGGGCCACAACATAGTAGGTGTCATGTAAGTGGATATCTACCGAAAGAGCACCCAACATGATTCCTGTGAATCCACCAATTGAGAATAAGAAGATGAAAATAAATACATAGAGCATCGGAGTTTTCATCGAAATCGAGCCTTTGTATAAGGTGGCCGTCCAGTTGAAAATCTTAATCCCTGTAGGAATCCCTACCAAGAAGGTAAGGAAAGAGAAAATGGTCGTAGCTACGGCGCTTTGACCCGAGGTGAACATGTGGTGTCCCCATACCAAGAAGCCGATGAAGGCGATGGCGAGAGAAGAAAGGGCGATGGCCCAGTAACCAAAAATGGTCTTTTTGGAGAAGGTGGTGATCACTTCCGAAATGATACCGAATCCAGGTACAATCATGATGTACACGGCAGGATGCGAGTAGAACCAGAAGAAATGCTGGTACAGTACAGGGTCACCACC
>JAYPDB010000119.1:0-6668 GCA_038125045.1 Bacteroidota bacterium | reverse complement strand
CCTTATGCCGCGTATATCAAAGGCTTGACACGCCTAACACCTAACACGCAGGATAACCAGAGAGATCAGAGCTACGATGCACAGCTGATTTTTAAGCGGTAATTAATCCAATGACCTCGAATTAACAGCAGGCTACCTACGAGGGTGATTCCAGCTTCACCATACGCTCCTAAATGGGCATTGAAAAACCAAGCAGCAAATATCACAGCCGTACCCAAAAATAAATAGAAACTAACCCAGGTGTTGGCGTGAAGTCTACGCAAAGACAACACGACCGTGGGCACAATAGCCAAAAAAAAGACAAAATGGGTATAATCATGCACATGCTCGAAAGCAGGCCACAAAGGTATCAGGGAAACTAAAATGGGTACCAGTAGACAGTGAATAGCACACACGGTCGACAAACCTATTCCAAGTCGGTCCCAAAATCCATTTGCAGCAGACTTATCTCCTGGTGTAATGGGGGTAAAAAGAGATTTATTTGCCAAAATTATCGTCTATTACCCAGAATTCTGAGCATAAATATGAACATGTTAATGAAATCCAAATAGAGCGTAAGCGCTCCTAAAATAGCTACCTTCCTACCCTCTTCGGATTCTAGAATCACTTGAGCGGCTAGTTGTTTAATCTTTTGAGTGTCATAGGCCGTAAGCCCTACAAAAATGAGTACACCCGCATAGCTAATCAACCAATACATAAGAGAACTCTGTAGGAACAAGTTGATAACACTCGCAATAATAAGACCGATAAGCGCCATGAAGAGCATATTACCCCAGCTTGATAAATCCTGTTTGGTTGTATAGCCATATACACTCATGGCACCAAACATCCCAGCTGTGATAAAAAAGGTTGAGGCAACTGAAGCACCCGTATAGGCGATCAATAGTATGGATAGGGTTAACCCATTTAGCACCGAATAAAGCAAGAAGAGTCCTATGGCCATATTTGATGAAATTCGTTGTATGGCCGATGATATCCAGAAAACAATGGCTAATTCCGCGATTATTAAGCCAATGAAACCAAACGAAGAACGAAATATCATGTGCATAAGGGCTTCTGATTGAACCGTTCGATACGCTAC
Source organism: Bacteroidota bacterium (assembly GCA_038125045.1). GTDB lineage: Bacteria > Bacteroidota > Rhodothermia > Balneolales > Balneolaceae > UBA1275. The sequence goes on along the minus strand of JAYPDB010000119.1, from coordinate 5,587 downwards.
AAATCCAGTCAAACTCAGCGCAAAAGTCATCCAGAGATAGACTTTCTGCATGAAATTAGCTTCTACAGTAGGAATACTTTCTATATAACTTCGAGATTGAATTTCCATAATATGATTGATTTCTCTTGAATAGGTTATACCGTTACAACGGATACAAATATGACGACTTTAAATATACAAACAATGTCGTATAGAATGATATAAAAATGTGTTATGACAACTCACAGATTAGCTAAAGCTAATTATTCGTCGGATGTATTAGATGCCAAACCAATAACTGAATTTTACTAGGAAAACGTTCACAGGTTTATAGTCCAACAAATCTCCTAAATCTCTACCCAAATCCATAAGGCCATTGCCAATCGCACCATCACGCTGTTGTTGCCATACTACATAAAGGGTTGATCCCGGCGTATACTCCCATCGAAAGACTGCATTTCCTTGGAGGGCTGTATAGGTGAAATTGGGTCGATAAAAGCGAAAGCTACTTCCATCTCCCTCGTTCATAGACACCTGGTACAAACCATCACCTAAATCCTGTAGAATCCCCTCATCCTCCCCATAGATATCAAAATCGAAGGTGTTTGCCTTACTTAGCTCACCAAATTTGGAAAATCGAGCCGATTGAATATACGGACGAATATAGGTTTCTAAGGTCATTTTCGGGTTGAAGGTCCAATTTACACGTATATTAGCCGAAATATTTGAACTCTGATTGGTAGCAAATATGTACCGAGTACCATACGTCTGACTAGCGTCTACATCATTTGCATTTCGAGCAATGGTGGCTACATACTGATCTTCATCGAGTTCGTAGCTTAATTCGGGTCCAAATACAATTTGAAGATTGGATTTTGGACGCCAATTTAGATTCATCCAGTAATAACTGTCGTATTCTTCTGCTACATCTCTGCGTTGATATTGACCCAGCTGAAGACTCAACTCTTTCGACTGATCAGTCGTGATATTTGCATTTAAGCCCAACCCATTATTGTAGCCCATAATTGGTCCGCCTCGTGCCAAACGATCTTGGATTCGATTAAATTCAGAATTCATATTAACATTTAGCGCCCATTGATTATCATACATCCAATAAAATCCACCGTTCCAGCCCTGAGAACCAACATCTCCATCAAAATTCCACCCAATTATATAATAATTCCACGCTTGGAAATACCGTCCGATTTTAGGGGCAATCTCGCTATACTGAATAGCAGCAGCGACCGCTCGATAATCGGCCCGCGTTTGAAAACCTATTTCATTGGTTTCGTATCCCGGAGTAACAAAAGAATAGGTCAATGAACCGGTCCAATGTTCTCCTGATGCTTTTTTAAGGCTTAACTCACCGGCATAACCATCTAAAAACTCGAGATTCCTATCTACTGAAAATGAGGCTGCATCTACCCTTTGGTAATATCGTGTGGGAGATTCCTGTAAAGCCGTGATATAGTTTTGATTACCATTCACTCTACTGTAGGACAAAACACCGCTTGCTACCCACTCACGATTACTCCAAGAATGCTCCCAATCAGAACCTATAATATAGGATGAATTTGCCATTAGGTCTTCGAAGTAACTGTTTTCTATTGAACGGTTTACACCACTCAAATAAGCCCCTACAATACTTTTCCCCTCATTAAAATCTTTCTTAACTCGTGAAACAAAAAAATTAGTGACAGGCTCAATTGAGTACTCACCTACTTGCTTGGCGTCCTGACCCGCCAAGCCTAGTGTGTAGGCCGCAGATTCTTGACGTGTTACCGCATCTAGCATTCCGATTGACCACCCATTCCTGGTTTTACCACTTAATTTAACCGCACCTGCGATTCTAGTCTGATTGGGTCGGTCTTGATATACACTTGTGAGTTGATCCGCTGGATAAATTTGACCATTTGAATATTGATTATAGCGACTTAAGCTCCCTAATGGTGCTTTTCCTATCCTTCTTGAATAAAAGGTAATAGGATTTCCAGCAGAATGATTGGTTTGGGTATTCCCAAATCTAAAAATGTCACTGCCCTCTAGGAAAAATGGTCGTTTTTCAGGAAAATAAATTTCAAAGGCGGTCAGATTAATCGTGGCAGGATCCGCTTCAACCTGACCAAAATCTGGGTTTATGGTTGCTGTTAATGTTAAATCAGAGGTTACGCCATACTTAATATCTCCTCCCAAGCTAGCCGATATGTCATTGCGTTCATAGTAGGGATTTTGAGTTTGCTCAGGACTCCTGTTATTGGTAAATGAAGTGTAAGGTGTTACCTCTAACCTACTAAACTCCTTTAGATTAGATATTCCATTTAACTGACCGAATCGAGAAACCATTCCTGCCGTCCTACGTGAAATCGGCGCCCAAAAATTGATCTCAGAGTTGCGAGCTATACGCCGTTGAAAATTAATACCCCAGCTTTGATTCATTTTCTTAGCATCGTATCGGATTTGGGAAAGAGGTATTCTCATTTCAACGGACCAACCATTGGATACAATGACCGCCTCTGCTTCCCAAACAGCATCCCATAAGATATCTTCCTGAGTATCGTCATAATAAAGCACATCTTTTTGTACCCCTCTTGGATTAACAGCAAAAGTAAAGGCGGTTCTTTTGTCATTATAACTATCAATGTTGATGTATACCCAGTCCGAGGAAAAAGTCCCATCCCTACGGAAAATTGGTGCGACAATAGAATCTGGGTTATCCTCATACGCCATCACGCCAATCCAAAGGTACTGATCATTATACACCACATAGGCCTCGGTTGGTTGACTGGGTGCCCCACCATCTATTGGGGTAATTTGTGTAAATCCTGTAGCCACCTGACTGTTTTTCCAAATCGATTCATCCAAATAGCCATCTAGTTTGATCGATTCACCAGGGCCTAAGCGATTAGCTTGCATTGTGGGAGGTTGCTTGGAAGTAGTGTTATCAGAACTACGAACATCTAACTGCGCGTAAAGCAATGGTGAAATGACGAGGGTAATGAGAATGAAACCGACGAAACGAATTCTAATGTGCATGTGGGGTATAAACTTTGGGATCAGTAACGGTAAGAAATTCGGCTAGTCCTACGACTAAGTCAGTAAAAAGTTACAAAAACAGGATAGTTTTCCATATTTTAGGCATAATTAAGAGATTTAAATGGCTTGATATCATGAAAAAAATTATACCCCCACAAAATACGTTTTACCTAAGCTTAGTTCTCATTTTTGGATGTCTCGGAATGGGCTGTAGTGAACCGAAATCAAATGACACCACTGATGAGGAAGGAACCATCCTATGGAGCGATGAATTTGATGGAGACTTCATCAATACGACCAAATGGAAATTTGAAACAGGCGATCATGGATGGGGTAATAATGAATGGCAAGATTATCAACCCCAAGGATCCGATAATGTAGAAGTAAAAGATGGCACCCTTCGAATAACCGCTCGCAAGACCGGAGAGGGCCAGCAAGTTGGTGACTATAGCTCCGCACGAATCAATTCACGTGAATCTTTTCTTTACGGAAGAATTGAAATAAGGGCTAAAATGCCGGCTTACAAAGGTCCAGGCTTATGGCCTGCGCTTTGGATGTTAGGCGAAAATATTTCAGAAATAGGATGGCCTGCATGTGGAGAAATTGACTTAATGGAATACATAAGCTCGAAGCCAGATTCTGTTCTTATGACCATTCACTCTGTTGCCAACAATCATATGAATGGAACTCAACTGAGTACAGGTTTTATATCTTTACCTACTATTGAAGAGGAATTCCATATTTACGGACTACTTTGGGAGGAAGATAAACTCAGCTTTTATGTAGATGATCCTGAACAAATAGTACTGGTGATCAACCGCCCTGAGGAATACAATCAGGACAATTGGCCATTTGATAAGCCGTTTTATTTCATTTTGAACATAGCTGTTGGCGGCAATTTAGGAGGTCTTGAGGGCGTAGATGATTCTATATTCCCTGCAACTATGGAAATGGATTACGTACGAGTGTACAGCCTTGAGTAAGGTCTCTACAAGCGGTCTAAACGCAAGCTTACCCAGGTAGCTCCCCAGCTAGACGAATCTTTAGCTGTCTCAAAAGATATCACCCTAGTATCTCTTTTAAGGAGTGCCTCCACTCCTCTACGTAGCTGACCCGTACCTTTACCGTGGATTATTCGAATCTGGCCAATATCAGCTTTGATACACTCCGAAATGTATTCGGGTATGAGCGATGAAATATCGGATGGATTAAACTGATGCAAATCTAGAATGCCATCAATAGGATATTCCTGGAAATCATCTGAATTCAAAACATCATTACCATTCGGCATCGACCACCCTTCTCTCAACCACTATATCTTTTGCAAAAGCTACCACTTCCAGATGTTTTGGATGATTAGCATAGATGTGTAATGCATCCAGATTCTCATGCGTACTAATCAGGCAAAGATCCGAAGACTGCGGCCCATCCGCTAGACTATTGATAAAGACCGTTAAGCTATTTATTTCATCAATTTCGGTTTTTAACGATTCAAGTCTGGTTCTAAACTCTTGTATGAGACGCTCTTTCGGAACTCCATTAAACTCTTCCTTAATTTTCCATTGTACTATGTGTTGAATCATATGAATTATCTCGCTGTTACTACTTACTGTTTCGATTAATGTACACTCAAAAAAGCGTCCTCGATCAGTGTTTATGAAACTTTTGTGTCACATAAAACAATACCTCGATTTCACTGAAGAATTACGCTAAATAACCGTATATTTGGTGTTCGATAAAGTAGTACAATACCTATAATGTTTCAGAACTTTCTCCAATAATTATGAAAGAAACTATAGATTCCCCAACAACACAAGAAGAGATTGACATCATGGGTGATGCCCATGCGGGAAGTGCCGAATTAACCCCATTGCGATCAGATGCTTTTGATTTATCCGATGAAGAGAAAATTGAGCGTATACAAGCACATTTCTCAGAAATCATGAAAACTCTAGGCTTGGATTTAACGGATGACAGCTTAAAAGGAACTCCCAAAAGAGTTGCAAAGATGTATGTTAAAGAAGTGTTTAATGGACTAAATCCAGCTAATAAACCAGAAGCACGAACATTTAATAACAACTATGACTACAGTGATGTCGTCATAGAGAAAAATATACAAGTTAACTCATTTTGCGAGCATCATTTCCTACCCTTTATAGGAAAAGCTCATGTCGCTTATATTTCAAAAGGAAAGGTTATTGGACTATCAAAAATTAATCGATTGGTAGATTACTACAGCAGAAGACCTCAAGTTCAAGAACGCCTAACCCTTCAAATAGCCGATGCCATTTCCGATGCCATGAATACTGAAGATGTTGCTGTTTATATCGATAGTAAACATTTTTGTGTTTCTATGAGAGGTATCAAAGATCACGCATCTAGCACCATTACCTCTGAATTCAGAGGTGCTTTTAAGGAGAAAGAGGTGCAACAAAAATTCATTGATTTCATCCGAATACCTACCGAGTAAAACCAGCTTAGGAAATGAGTTTAACAGAATTACATGTATACAATACACTTAGCCGTAAAAAGGAGCGCTTCGAGCCGATTCACGCCCCACATGTAGGTATGTATG
>JAYPDB010000118.1:0-6669 GCA_038125045.1 Bacteroidota bacterium | reverse complement strand
AGATGAACCTGAAGTGCATGGCCCCACCAGTAAAGCAGCGTCAAAAGCCAAGAATTCGGAAGAAGCTGAAATTATCGAAATAGTGGACGAAGAAGCATCAGAAGACTCTAAGGAAACAAAGAAGGAGAGCACTCCGGATCCATCGAAGGAATCAGAAGATAAGGCTAGAAAGAAAACAGTAGGTAAAGACGAATAAAAAAACCCCACAAGGCAGTGGGGTTTAAATGTAATGTCTAGCTTTTTAAGAATAAGGCCTCGAAGAACCCTCTGGTTACGCTAACTCCAGTTCCGTTAAATAGTGCTCGGCATCCAAGGCCGCCTTGCATCCGGTACCCGCCGCAGTCACTGCCTGACGATACACCGAGTCCATGGCATCTCCGCAGGCGAAAATCCCCTCTAGATCGGTCTTTGTGCTTTGGCCCTTGGTTTGGATATACCCTACCTCATCCATCGTAAGCACACCTTTGAATAATTCGGTATTGGGTCGGTGGCCGATTGCCACAAAAAGTCCGGTAACGTCGTCCAGAGTGGTGATCTCACCGGTATTACGATTCTTCACGGTTATACCGTCAACCACCTGATCACCTTGTACACTTTCGACTTCACTGTTCCAAATAAACTCTATTTTTTCGTTTGCGAAAGCTCGGGCTTGCATGGCTTTGGAAGCTCGAAGTTCATCTCTACGATGGATGACCGTTACTTTGGAAGCGAATTTTGTTAGGAAGGTAGCCTCTTCCATAGCGGTATCTCCACCACCCACAATAGCGACATGTTGGTTTCTGAAGAATGCACCATCACAGGTGGCACAGGCCGAAACTCCTTTGCCTCTCAAACGGGTTTCACTTTCAAGACCCAACCACATGGCAGACGCACCGGTAGAAATGATAAGCGCATGGGTTTTAATCTGAACTTTTTCGTCTATAGTAAGTGTGTAAGGTCGTTCTGAAAAATCAATATCCGTCACAAATCCATACCGACAATCGGCTCCAAACTTAGTGGCCTGATCACGGAAGTCCTGCATCATCTGAGGGCCCATAACACCGTTTGGGTACCCAGGAAAATTCTCTACATCTGTGGTGGTCATGAGTTGACCACCAGGCTCCGGACCTTCGAAAACTATAGGGTTCAAATCGGCCCGAGCGGCATACAAAGCTGCGGTTAATCCAGCAGGGCCACTGCCCATGACTACTACTTTAAAGGTTTTGCCTGCGATATCTTCCATCCAAATCTCCAACTATTAACATTTCAATGAGGAAAGATACCAATTCTTAAAATAACTGTTCGCTCTTTCTCGATGATATGACAAGTGAATTCAGAGGTCAGGTCAAGGCCGCTAAAAAATCATCAGTTCGAACAAGAGGGTAAATTGCTGGACACGTCTAATGCCGAAGGCTGATAGGTCTCGGTGATGGCAAAGCCCTCTTCAACCCGTTTTAACAAAAGATAATTGGGGAATACATAGAATGAGATGGTTTCTCTGGTGACCGCTGTGGTGTCGTTTACCTCTTGAACAATGAGCTCATAGGCATCTTGTACTTCCTCAATAGATTCAATGGCTAGGGTGACCGTACTGTAACAGTTTTGAGGAACTACATAGGCAATCACGTCAATGACTTCTTCGGTGACATGCAGATATCCCGTCAATTCATCGGATAAGCGTCGTTCCCAAACGCCCATGAAGGGGTAAGATCCGCAGGCCTTGTCCAAATCGGAAAGATTTTTTGAACTCATGTTGAAAATGGCCGTCTCCGTTTCCATGGATTCTGTGCTGTCGGCGTTGTTTGAGATGGTTAGATCACGGACATGCAGCCAGACATCGTTTTTAGAAAAGGCAAAAATTTTGTTCTCTTCACCCGTGCCCTGATTTGTGGGAACCAAGGTATAGATGCCATTGGCCTGAATATCGGCGATACTGTACGTTTTCACTTCACTACACCGATAAAGCCCATTGTAGAAATAGAAGGTCACCTCATTAGAGGTAATTTCAAGATAGGTATAATCATTGCCTCCCGTCCAATCTTCCCATACCCCGATATTCTGATCATTAAAATTAGGATCCGTAACGTCTACGCCGTCGCATTGCACGCTTATTAATACCAAAAATAGTCCCAACAGATAGCCAAAGGGGATTGACTTGTTGGTGGTATAACGGTTTTTTTTTGGAAGTGATTTCATTGGACCATGACCTCTGATTGGATGCACTATAATAATAGGGTTAGCAGGTGGTATTTTCAAATAAAATAAGTGGTTCCATGCGCTCGTATAGCACGGTGAAATTTCAAATTTACGGTATCTGCGTAAAAAAGCGCTCCCACTTCAGTTTGTCTATACGTTGCATTTCGTTAAGTTGTTACGAGAATAAATATTGGAGAATTATGTTGCATATTGCAGTACCTAAAGAGTTAGCAGCTCATGAAAAACGAGTTGCACTCTCTCCCGTAGCCGTTAGTCAGTTGATAAAAGATGAGCACAAGGTTTCTATAGAGAAAGGAGCTGGAGTAGCTTCAAACTTCTTAGATCAACACTACGTGGATGCTGGAGCTACCATCGTTGAACATAGAGACACCCTGTTAGCGGACGCCGATTTGATTTTGGCAGTCCAAACCCCCGCAGAAGAGGATCTTAAAAAAATTAAAAAAGGAGCTACTCTTATTTGCTTCTTATGGGCATTACAAAACCCTGATCTGGTTTCAACCCTACAATCGTTAGGCATAACGGCCTTAGGAATGGATGCCATACCTCGAATTTCTCGAGCACAAAATATGGACGCATTATCGTCTATGAGCTCCATTGCAGGGTATAAGGCAGCACTCATGGCCGCTTCGGAATTGCACAAGTATTTCCCAATGATGATGACAGCTGCGGGTACCATACCTCCTTCTAAAGCTCTTATCATGGGGGCCGGAGTAGCTGGTCTTCAAGCCATAGCAACTTGCCGAAAGTTAGGAGCGGTTGTTGAAGCCTACGACGTACGTCCAGCGGTTAAAGAACAGGTGCAGAGCTTAGGTGCTACCTTCGTAGAAGTACCTTTGGAAGAAGCCGACACCGAAACCAAAGGGGGCTACGCGAAAGAACTTTCAAATGACGCCCAAGAACGGCAGCGTCAGGTCATGCATGAGCATGTAAAAAAATCGGATATTGTGATTACCACCGCTTTAATACCCGGTAAGCCCGCTCCTCTTTTGGTGACCGAAGATATGGTCAAAGATATGCAAGCTGGTTCGGTAATCATCGATTTAGCGGCAGAAAATGGTGGAAACTGTGCTCTTACCGAAGCAGGAAAAACCGTGGTGAAACACGATGTAAAAATTGTGGGACCCATCAACGTACCCAGTCAACTTTCCAATCATGCGAGCTTACTTTATGCCAAAAACATGCAGGCACTATTAAAGCTCCTCATAAAAGATGGTGAATTACACTTTGACCTGGAAGATGAAATCATTCTCAATACCACCATCACCAAAGATGGAGAAATTGTTTCTCCGGTCTTACAATCCAACTAATTATTCGGAACCGTTATTATGGAAGTCGATTTAACCCTACTACTCTTTATTTTTGCTTTGGCCAGTTTTATTGGTTTTGAGCTTATTTCAAAAGTTCCTCCTACCCTGCACACCCCCTTGATGAGTGGCGCAAATGCGATTTCAGGTATCACCATTGTAGGTGCCTTAATCGTAGCCGGAAGCCTTGGGAATCCGCTGGGTAAATGGATCGGATTCGCCGCCATCATATTAGCTACCATCAACGTGGTGGGTGGTTTTATGGTTACCGATCGCATGTTAGAAATGTTTAAAAAGAAGGAGGATGACAAATGAGCCAGTTTTTACCAGAATCCGTACTCGCCTGGCTACCCGATGCCATTCAACTGTGTTATTTGATCGCAACCGCTTTCTTTATTCGAGGCGTTAAATTATTGAACTCGCCCGGTACGGCTCGTAAAGGAAATCAATTTGCGGCCATTGGTATGCTTATTGGGGTGTTGGTCACCCTTTTCGATCAGCATATTGTAGAATTTGAGCTAATTATCGGCGGAGTCGTAATTGGGAGTTTAATCGGTATTCTCTTAGCCAAGAAAGTTCAAATGACCGCAATGCCCGAACTAGTGGCGGTCTTTAATGGATTTGGGGGAGCGGCCTCGGCTTTGGTTGCCTGGGGTGAGCTCGCTCGAACGACTGACGTACTCAGCTTCGATACTACAGGTTTGGTTTCCATAGGACTTAGTGTATTTATTGGGGCGCTTACCTTCACCGGAAGCTTTGTAGCCTTTGGTAAACTCAGTGGTTTTATCTCTGGAAATGCCATCACCTTTCCCGGGTTAAACATCATCAACATTGGTGCAATGATTGCCACCGTAGGACTGATTGGCTTTTTTGCTGTTGACCCAACCAATCAAACTCTATTCTGGATTATTCTTGGAATATCACTGCTCATTGGTATTACCTCGGTCATCCCAATTGGGGGCGCCGATATGCCGGTAGTCATTTCACTTCTGAACTCGTATTCGGGTATTGCGGCGGCGATGGCCGGTTTTGTGCTGCAAAACAACCTTCTTATCGTATCTGGTGCCCTAGTAGGTGCGGCCGGACTTATTCTCACCAACATCATGTGTAAAGCCATGAACCGAAGTTTGGTGAATGTGATCTTTGGTAGTTTTGGTGCCGCAGGCGCTGCTGGTGGAGGCGGACAAGATGGCGACAAAACGGTCCGTGAAACTTCTGCCGAAGATTTGGCCATTCAGATTGCTTACGCGTCAAAAGTAGTGATTGTACCTGGCTATGGCCTGGCTGTAGCTCAAGCGCAACATATCGTAAAAGAAGTAGCAACTAAATTGGAGTCCCGAGGCGTACAAGTGAAGTATGGTATTCATCCGGTGGCAGGTCGTATGCCTGGTCATATGAATGTTTTATTGGCCGAAGCCGATGTGCCCTACGATCAGCTCAAGGATATGGACGAAATCAACCCAGAATTCGCAACGACGGATGTGGTACTCATTATTGGTGCAAATGATGTGGTGAATCCTCTTGCTAAGACTGATCCGTCTGGCCCTATTTATGGTATGCCTATTTTGAATGTAGACGAAGCCAAACGAACCATCGTATTCAAACGCTCACTCAGTGTGGGGTATGCTGGAATTGACAACCCTCTGTTTTATGCCGAGAAAAATCAGATGTTCTTTGGCGATGCCAAAAAGAGTCTTCAAGAGCTAAACGAAGCGTTAAATGACGTTTAGACTTCTAAAAGTTTCTCTTTTTTGCAGTCTTCTTTTCTTAGGATGTGGGAAAGACGATTGCGGTATCGAACCTAATTTATCGGTAGACCAAGATCAACTTGCCAACGATATCGCCACCATCGATGCGTTCTTACAATCTAATGACATAGAAGCCCAGGAACATCCTTCGGGTATTCGCTATGTCATTACCCGATCGGGCGAAGGGGATCGACCCAACTACTGCTCAACTGTTTCGGTAACCTACGAGGGACGTACGCTTAGTGGAAAGGTATTCGACAGTCGAGCTACTCCTATTAGCTTTGCTCTTCAAAATCTAATCACGGGTTGGCAAATAGGTATTCCCTTGGTGAAAGAAGGCGGAAGAGTGACCTTATACATCCCCTCTGTATATGCCTATGGCGCAACTGGAGCCGGCTCGGACATCCCTCCGAATGCTTCTCTTATCTTTGAAATACTCTTATTTCAGACGAATTAACAAGCCAATACTCGCCTCTAAAAATTCATTGGAACGATTAAGCCCTAGTTTTGCATTTACTTAGGAGTTAGAGTCATGTTGTTATTAGTTGGAAAAAGATAAGGAGCTCTTTCCACCTTAGTGACTCAAACGCTATTGCAGCCTTTGGCTGTGGTTGATTAGCTGCTACTTTGCTGGTTTGCACTAATCGACAATCCTCCTATTATTTGGTTAGTACCCTTCAACCCTGAAAAGTTGAAGGGTTTTTTTATTGCACCCTATCGGCCTCATAATATTTTCTGGATTGATAAAAGGCAACAGCGGATAGTACACCGCACAGTACATATACCCACCATACCGCTGAGGATACGGCCATAGGGCCTGAAAATATGTTATCGCTAAGCCAACCAGCTAAAGGAGGGCCAGCGCCAAATCCAACAATACTCACAACAAATAAGTACAGAGCTCCGGCCATCCCACGCTGATGATCCTGGGCAAAAAATTGAATAGTAGCCGCTGCTACTCCATTGTAGGAAGAGGCGATTATGTTGGCGAGGCCTATGGCCCAAAAGGCCCATTCTGCTGAGGAGGTATGCAAACCGTAAGCGAGTAAGGGCAAGGCTCCTAATCCCGAAACCCAACCCCAGTTCAATCGGTTTCTAGCTCCGTACAGTTTAGCCCATCGGTCGGTAATCCAACCGGCCAAACTTACCGCTAATGCTGTGCCGAATAAAAACCACCCATACGTAGGAACTAAATCCGAGCGATCATAAGCCGTGCGGAAAATGCTCCCAACAAAGGCTAACAAGGTATATCCGCTCATGGCGAGCAAACTAAAGCCGACTAAATGATACCGTAAAGCTGGCTTTGAGAGTAATTCCTTTAGATCAGACCAACTCTTTAATAGCGCGGAGTCCTGTGGAGATTCTAAATCTCGAGAGGGCTCCTTCAACCCGAAAAAACCCAAACCCACCAAGGCTAAGCT
>JAYPDB010000117.1:0-6688 GCA_038125045.1 Bacteroidota bacterium | reverse complement strand
TTATGGAATCAGATTCCGTGATTATTTTAGACGTAAGAACTCAAGATGAGGTTAATCAGGGTTTTATCGAAGGAGCAATGCACATCGATTTTTACTCCGATGATTTCAAAGAACAAATTGCTGCATTGGATACATCCAAAACGTATGTGGTCTACTGCAGGTCAGGCAATAGAAGCGGTAAAGCTTCCACCATGATGACGCAAGATTTAAATTTTAAACACGTGAAAAATCTTTTGGGTGGCTACCAAGCTTGGTCAAAACAGTAACATAGCACATAATTCTATTGGTAACGCTTTTCTGAATTAAAAACTCAACTTTGAAGGTTGTTGTTAAGCTCCTTATTTTTGTAGAAAGTTGACTCAGACGCCGGGACCCAACTCGGTTTTTAAAACATAAAATTAGTGCTATGAAAGCAGATTACAACGTACATCCCAGAAGTAAGGTGGGATTGAAATATTTAGGGTTAGACAAAAATGATGAAGTATACTGGAATCTCAATCCAGCGGAACTTTATGAACATGCTATTTTACGGGGTGAAGCTATCCTGACGGCAGATCATGCACTTTTGGTCCATACCGGCAAGTTTACGGGTCGATCCCCAAAGGATAAATTCATCATTGAACAAGACTCTATTCGAGATGAAATTGATTGGGGTGAGGTAAACCAACCCGCATCCGAAGAGATATTCAACAATCTATTTACTAAAGTTCAAAACTATCTTAGAGACAAAAGACTGTTTGTCAAAGACGCCTTTTGCGGTGCCGATGAGCAGAATCGTTTAAATGTAAGGGTCGTAAGCGAAGTAGCCTATCATGCTCTATTTACGCATAACATGTTTATTCGACCGAGTGAGGATGAGCTAAAAGCCATAGAACCCGACTTCACGGTATTGGCTGCTCCGTTTTTTGAGGCAGATCCAAAAGTAGACGGCACCAGAAGTAGCACTTTCATACTCTGTAATTTTGAAAAAAAGATCATCATCATTGGCGGTACCTTATACTCAGGTGAAGTTAAAAAAGGGATATTTTCTGTGATGAATTATCTGCTTCCCAAGAAAGGAGTTATGGCTATGCATTGCTCTGCAAATCACGATCGCTATGGGAAATCAGCCGTGTTTTTTGGTCTCTCAGGTACAGGAAAAACTACCTTATCGGCAGATCCAGATAAAACGCTCATTGGAGATGACGAACACGGATGGAGTGATGAAGGCATTTTCAACTTTGAAGGGGGATGTTATGCTAAGACCATTAATCTTAGTGCCAAAAGCGAACCTATGATTTATGCCACAACCAAAATGCCTGGAACCATTTTAGAAAATGTAGTTTTAGACGACAATCGTGAACCTGATTTTGATGACGTACGTTTAACACAAAACACCCGCTGCTCCTACCCCATCGATTTTATACCAAACGCAAGTGAAACGGGTAAAGGTAATCATCCGGAAAATATCATTTTCCTAACCTGTGATGCATTCGGGGTACTTCCTCCCATTGCCCGATTAACCCCCGAGCAGGCGATGTATCACTTCATCAGTGGATATACAGCGAAAGTGGCGGGAACAGAGCGTGGTGTAACCGAACCCCAAGCCACCTTTTCTGCTTGCTTTGGTTCCCCTTTTATGCCTCTTCATCCTACAGTTTATGCGGAATTGTTGGCAGAAAAAATAAAAAAGCACAAGGTGAAGGTTTGGATGGTTAACACAGGCTGGACAGGAGGCGAATTTGGTGTAGGTGAACGCATCAAATTAAGATATACTCGCCAAATGTTAAGTCAAGCTATCGATGGTAAACTCGATAAGGTAGAGTATGTAAAAGATCCCATCTTTGGATTTCAAGTACCCATTCAAGTCAGCGGAGTTCCCTCTAAGCTGTTGATTCCTCGGTATACCTGGGATGATGCCATTGATTATGATAAAAAGGCTCGCAAATTAGCACAGATGTTTGTGAGCAACTTTGATCAATTTAAAGACCAGGCCAACGAACACATACTACAAGCAGCACCAAGAATATACTAAACTACCGCGTTTCCTAAGTATCGCAAGTTTCCAAAGTATTCCTTAGAAAATCTACCGTACAAGCGAAAATGGCTACTCTGCCATTTCTTGCATCTTTTCCAGATTATCTTGAATCCTCAGAGCTTCAATGACCTGATGAATCTGACCCTTCATTATGGCGTCGAGGTTATAGAGCGTTAGATTGATGCGATGATCGGTAAGTCTACCTTGAGGATAGTTATAGGTTCTGATTTTTGCAGATCGATCACCTGTCGATACCTGACTTTTACGATCTGCAGCCCGAGCCTTCTGCTTTTTCTCTAACTCGATGTCGTACATCTTGGCCCGTAACATCGTCATGGCTTTTTCTTTGTTTTGATGCTGAGAACGTTCCTGCTGACACTCAACCACGATTCCCGTTGGTTCATGAGTAATCCGAATGGCTGAATCCGTTTTGTTCACATGCTGCCCACCTGCTCCACTAGCACGAAAGGTATCTATTCGCAGATCACTTGGATTAATATCAATATCAACTTCTTCGACTTCAGGTAATACCGCAACGGTTGCGGCAGAGGTATGTACCCTTCCCTGACTCTCAGTAGCAGGTACACGTTGCACTCTATGCACACCGGACTCGAATTTCATTTTCCCAAAGACCTCATGTCCCTCTAAAGAAAAACTAACTTCTTTGTACCCGCCTTTTTCGGATTCATTTACACTTAGAACATGCATCTTCCAAGATAAGTCATCGGCGTACCTACGGTACATATCAAATAGGTCACCTGCAAATATAGCCGCTTCATCGCCTCCGGTACCAGCGCGTATCTCAACAATAGCATTTTTTGAATCTTCGGGATCCTTGGGCACCAACTTTATTTTGAGACCATCTTCCAAGGATGCCAATTCTTGCTTCAATTCCTTATTCTCGGCAATGGCCATTTCAGTAATTTCCGCGTCCTCATTAAGATCTATCAGCTCTTTATTGCCTTCTATCTGATGCTTTACATCTACATATCGGTCATAATCTTCAACCACGCTCTCTAGATCACTACGCTCCTTCGTTAATTTGGTGTAATGATCAGGGTCATTAAACACCCCTGGATCACTCATTGCAGCATTAAGTTCTTCGTAGCGTGCCTTGAGTTGTTGTAATTTTTTTTCTAAATCCATCGTAAATTAATTGTGTTTGAAGGTACGCAATAGATTAGTTTCTTGTACATACTTTCTTGTTGAATTCGAAATCCTAACCCAAATATTCACCTAGTGTGGATAGTATTCATGTTCAAAAATGAGCAACAACTCCACCATATCTACTGAATCCGGATGCCTATCAGCCCATTTTCGAGTTGGCTTCCTAGGAGCAGGTCAACTTGCCAAAATGAGTGCTCTAAAGGCATTAGAACTGGGTCTACAGATCGCAGGATATAGTGACCGCCCCGACAGCGAACCTATGCATCACCTATGCCCAAACATGTTTTATGGCAGTTTTGAAGATGTTGAAGCGATGATCAACTTCGCAAAAACATGTGATGTAATTACACTTGAAAATGAATTCATTGACTCTAGTATTCTTCAAAAAGTACAGCAGGAATCAGGGACTCCCATTTACCCATCGCCAGAAAGCTTTGCCAAAATTGAAAATAAATTCATAGAAAAACAGACTTTTGAACAAGCTGGCCTTGCGGTTACACCCTACAAACTGATTACATCAAAAGAAGATCTTATCAGCTTTGGTAAGCAATATGGCTGGCCATTCATGCTAAAATCCTCCAAAGGTGGATATGATGGTTACGGAAATGCAAAGGTAGATAACCTTGAGGAAGCATGGGATGCTTACTTAGCATTGGGAGCAAAAGACGGCCGTGATGTGATGGCCGAAGCTTTTATACCCTACACTCATGAACTTGCTGTACAAGTAGCAAGTAATGGGATCGATCACGTTGTGTACCCTTGTTGCGAAACCATACAAGAACATCATATCTGTACGGCCGTTGTTACACCAGCACGTATTTCAGACACTATCCAAAAAAAAGCGCAAGAATTCGCTTTAACGGCCATGCAAGCACTCGCAACAAGAGGAATTGTTGCCTTTGAATTCTTTCTGACGAAAGATGGAACCTTACTACTCAACGAATCAGCACCCAGACCGCATAATTCTGGGCATTATTCTATTGAGGGTTGTGTAAGCTCTCAATTTGAAAACCATTTGCGAGCGGTTTTAGGCTTGGATCTTGGGTCCACGGAACTGATACGGCCGGCTGCCGTTATGATTAACCTACTTGGCACCCATAACCGGGATGCTGTCACTGAACTACCAGAAAATATGCTAAAAGAAGAACACGGTCATCTTCACATTTATGGTAAACTTACAAGTAAAATTGGTAGAAAAATGGGCCATTTTACACTATTGGGTAATCATGCGGAGCAGGTTCTCGAACGTGCCCGTTTACTCACAGACCCTATTCAGATATAAAGAGATTTTTTTCTAATCGTCTTGAGGACATAGATGGCCTCCTGGAATGATTAGGCCCATGGTGTTCGGATGGTTTTTTAGTTCGTTCAGATATGTGTAATTTTCAGCTCGTGAATTTAATTAACAACATCAAACCAATCGATTGAATCATGGCTTCAGAATATGATGTAGGTTTAATCATGGGTAGTGACAGTGACTGGCCTACCATGAAACAGGCAGCAAGTATCTTGGATGCCTTTGAAATTTCGTATGAAAAGAAGGTAGTTTCTGCTCATAGAACGCCTGATGTCATGGCTGAATACGCAAAAAATGCGGCTAATAGAGGAATTAAAGTGATCATTGCAGGTGCTGGTGGCGCCGCACACCTTCCTGGAATGGTCGCTAGTCACACCATGCTGCCCGTTATAGGGGTCCCCATACAAACGTCCGCATTGGGTGGTTTGGACAGTTTGTATTCTATCGTGCAAATGCCCAATGGCATTCCTGTTGCGACAGTAGCTATTGGAAAGGCTGAAAATGCAGGTTTGTTGGCATGCCGAATATTGGCTATTGATTCAGAACCTATAGGGAAACGTTTACATAACTATCATGTTCAAATGGCTCAGGAATCAATAAAGAAGTCCGAAAATCTTATTTAAGCCTACCCGCTGACTATCTTTGTTAATTTAAGTTAGCCCATGAGCCCAGATTCATTATTTTGTTGGTGTTGGTGGATTAATACCGTAATTTGTTAACGGATTGGGTACGATATCCAGATGTACGTTTCTTAGAATCCTGTAGCTGTTGCTGTCTACTTCTCTCCATAACTTTAATAACTTAATTATTTTTTGATATGAACATTTATGTAGGAAATCTTAGCTATGGGGTTTCTGACGACCAACTACGCGAAGTCTTTGAAGCTTATGGGACCGTTAGTTCCGCAAAAGTTATTTCAGACAAATACTCTGGCAGATCCAAAGGTTTTGGATTCGTTGAGATGGATGATGATAACGAAGCTAAGTCTGCAATAGAAGATTTAGATGGTGCAGAAATTGATGGCCGTGCCGTAAAAGTTAACGAAGCACGACCAAGAGAAGAGCGACCAAGAAGAGAAAACTTCCGTCGTTAATCTCAATCGAATTACGATTAAAAAGCCTTCTAGTAGAAGGCTTTTTTTTTGCCCCATACCCTCACACATAGATATATTAGTAAGGCAAAACCTAAACCCATTATCCACAGATTATTATGTTAATGACCACCACCAACAAATTTGAAGGAAGCGAAATCCAGCAATACCTCGGTATTATTACCAGAGAAGCCATTTTAGGAGCCAACATTTTCAAAGATTTTTTTGCCGGAATACGAGATATCGTGGGAGGTCGTTCAGCTTCATATGAAAAAGAGCTGCAGGAAGCAAAATGTATTGCATTTAGTGAGTTAGAAGAAAAGGCCGCCCATCTAGGTGCAAATGCCATTATCGGAATTGATATTGATTACGAAACTATTGGGGATACCGGCAGCATGCTGATGGTCAGTGTTAGCGGTACCGCTGTGGTTATCTAACCATTAAAAAACGAAGGGCTTACTCTAGGGTAATTCTATGTGATTCAAGCCTATGTGAAATGGAAAATTTAGCTTGATCCCAAGTAGCGGGCCCAAATTTACCTCGCGCACCATTAGAAAACCCATATCTCTCGGTGGGGATACCTAAAAAGTTAGTATCTAATTCACCATTTTCGTTGGCATCGTGATACACGGCTATCGCATAGTTGCCATAGGCCAAATTATTAACTCTCCACTCGACTCGGGTTTCTTCAACCCGAATAATCTCTGCAACAGATGGAGCGTCAGGGTAATCGTACTCGGAATTGAATATGGCAATTCTTAATGCTCCTTTTTGCTGAGTCAAACCATCTACGACAAGGGTGAAATTTGCAAATAATACCTCATCGTGATCAACGGGTGTAACAGTGTATGCCGTTTTGTAGTAATTGTCTGAGTCCCATGTTGCATTCGAACTGGTCCCCATACTCAACCATAATAAATAGAATATAAGAAGTGTACTCATGTGCATTTAAACGGCAATTTTTATCGTTTCATTCCTTGATGAAACAAAAAAAGCCTATCCCCGAAGAGATAGGCTTTTAACTAAACAGATGAGCTCGTGAGTTTAGTCTGCTGAACGAACCGTCTTGATGATTCGAGCTGCTACTTTATAAGGATCAGCATTTGATGCTGGACGG
>JAYPDB010000116.1:0-6698 GCA_038125045.1 Bacteroidota bacterium | reverse complement strand
GGTGCCGCTACGGCATGTGGAATGTTATTTGGTATTGAACCGGTATCCATTTCTATATCCTTTGCCTTATTTGGGCTAATTATTTGGGCAACTCGATATGTTTCTTTGGCTTCAATTACGGCTACGGCGCTCTATCCTATTACGCTGTTGGTTATGCGTTATGGTTTAGACATTTTTGTGGACGGTAGCGTCATTATCTTTGCGGCTATTATTGCCTTTGGAATTATCTATAAGCATAAATCGAATATTCAACGTTTACTTAACGGCACAGAAAGTAAGGTAGGCGAAAAGGCTCGTTTGGCCGAACAATAATAGAGGATGGAACCCATGAATCGTCAGCGTATTGGTATAATTGGGGCAGGTAGTTTTGGGACGGCATTATCCAAAGTGTTTATGGATGCTGAGAATCAGGTTCATATATGGGCAAGAGAAGCCGACATCGTCGATCATATGAATCAACAGCATGTGAACCCGGCTTATTTGCCCGATCTTCGTTTACCTGATGAGTTACTAGCGGTGAAAACACTTGAAGAAGTGGTCAACGACAAGGATTTGATTGTATTGGCAACCCCTTCCCATACGCTGAGAGGTATGGCAGAAACAATCAAACCCATGCTTCAAGGCCATGAGGTGGTTATCACCGTATCCAAAGGTATTGAACAAGATACCTTTATGACTATGTCACAGGTAATGGTAGAGGTCTTGGATGGAGTGATTAACTCTGATCAAATTGGAGTTCTGTATGGACCAAGTCATGCCGAGGAGGTTGCTCATGAGAAACCAACTACCGTGGTGGCGGCTTCTTATTCGACCCGAACAGCTACCTATGTTCAGAATACCTGTATGACTCCGATGTTTCGAATCTATGTAAATAATGATGTCTTAGGGGTAGAAATAGGAGGCTCAGTTAAAAATATAATGGCCATTGCGGCAGGAGTGATTGACGGGGCCGGTTGGGGAGATAATACCAAAGCTGCGCTCATTACCCGAGGTCTTCATGAAATAAAGCGCATGGGGGTTCGCTTTGGCGCACATACCGATACCTTTTCTGGTTTAACAGGGATGGGTGATTTGATTGTGACCTGTACTTCTGAACACAGTCGTAATCGTCGATTGGGGCTCGAAATTGGCAGAGGAAAATCTCTTGATGATATTATCGGTGGAATGGATATGGTGGCCGAAGGTGTTAAGACGACACGTGCGGTATACTTTTGGGCTCAAAAGCACGGAGTTGAAATGCCCATTACTACGGCTATTTATCAGGTACTTTTTGAAGGCATGAATCCCGTAGACGCCCTCAATGACCTGATGAATCGGGACCCTAAACAAGAGGGCCTTCAGGATATTTACTCATGAACGAACATCAAGATTATTGGTCATCGATGGGTAGCATTACGCTAAGCCGGATGACAAAAACCGATTTGCACAATTTGGTGGAAATGGGGGAGACGGCATTTGTAGAGTTTAAACAAAAAGTGGCCTCCCCTGAAAAATTGGCCCGTGAAATCGCGGCTTTTGCCAATTGTGATGGGGGTATGATTCTAATTGGAGTAGGAGACCGCGGAGAGCTTATTGGTTTAGAAACCTACTTAGAAGAAGAGTTTTGGCTACAAAAAGCAGCGGCAGAAGAATGCATTCCACCGGTGAATATTGAGGTGGAATTATTTCAGCATGGACAGCGTGATATTCTGATTGTGAAGGTACCAGAGGCCGAGCAAAAACCGGTCTATGTTAAAGGCGCCAAACGTCGGAAGGTTTTTGTTCGTGTTCAAGATGCCAGTGTTGAAGCCAGCGATGAGTATATTGAGGTGCTCAAAAAAGGTTCCTCACCTGAGGGTGTGACCTTCGAATATGGAGAGAAAGAACAAATCCTTTTCCGTTATTTGAAAGAATACAGTGAAATTACGGTAAAAGAATTCTCCAACATTGCCTACATCAATACCTATCGGGCGTCTAAAATCCTTATTAATTTGGTGAGTGCAGGCGTATTGGATTTGTACGAAAGAGACGGCAAAGCGCATTACACATTTTCGGTAAAAACTGCGTAATTTTATTTTTCCAATGAAACCTTATGAATCACCTCTTACCTAAGATGTGAGCGGTGATTGCAACGAATAAGATCTCTATACATCTTTGGATATGAAACAAGAGCAAGACGAACAACTAGATGATGTAATCGCATCCTTACTTGATTTGGATGAAGACGAGTCTATGGATTCTTCAGGTGATGCGGATTCTTCGGCCTCCTCTGCTAAGGCGTCTTCCGCTTCTGAGCAAGAATCATCCGA
Organism: Bacteroidota bacterium; assembly: GCA_038125045.1. GTDB lineage: Bacteria > Bacteroidota > Rhodothermia > Balneolales > Balneolaceae > UBA1275. The sequence continues at coordinate 4,410 of JAYPDB010000116.1, read as the reverse complement.
AGCCAATGTTATTCGTGAGGATTTTAGTCTCGAGAATGCTCGACCTATTGTATTAACCGAACGGGCAGCCAAGCAGGTAGCTCGAATTGTCGAGCGTGAACAATTGGAAGAAGGACTTTATCTGCGTGTTGCTGTAGAGGGTGGTGGCTGTTCGGGTTTAAGTTATAAACTAGGCTTAGACCATCGAGCCGATGACGATCGGGTGTATGCCAGTCACGGAGTCGAAATCATTGTTAAGCAGGAGCATCTTATGTATCTCGAAGGTATATCTATTGATTATCCCGATGGCTTAGACGCGCGCGGCTTCGTTTTCGATAATCCCAATGCGACCGACAACTGTGGGTGCGGCGAAAGCTTCGCTGTGTAACCGGCGTTTAGTTTCGCTTGGCCTTGGCCTCTGTAATAATCGTTCTAATTTCGTCGGAGCTTATATATTCTTTGTTGTTACAGAAATGACAAACAATTTCTTGGCCCTCGTCTTTTAAATCGTCCAAATCTTCAAGGCTCAGCATGGATAGAGCTCCTAAAAAGCGTTCGCGGCTACATCGGCAGAAGAAATCAACAGGATTTCTCGTGAGTTCTTTTACTTGAATGGGTGACACCGATCGATGCATAATGTCATCGATATACACCTTTTCGGAGAGTAACTGGTCGATGGCAGGAAAGGATGCCAATCGTTCTTGAAGCATATCAATTTGTCCATCGGGCGCCCCGGGTAATCGTTGAAGCAACAAACCTCCCGACTCACTGATTTGACCGTTTTCCTGAATACCAATGTCCAGCATCACCGCTGAGGGTATTTGTTCGGATTGCGCGAGATAATGGGCAATATCACGGGTCACATCCCCTTCAACCAGTTCAATAGAACTCGTTCTTGGTTCGGCCTCGTTGTAGAGCACTTTGGTCAAACTCATTACCCCCAATCCAATGCCATCGGATAGGGATACGTCGGGCTTATCATAGCTAAGTTCAGCCTTTGGATTGCCCACATACCCTCGAACCTCTCCCAAACTGTTGGCCTCAGCCACCACATACTGCAGGGGTCCGCTGCCATCCAATCGAATTTGGATGCGCTCTTCTTTCTTGAGCTCCGAGGCAAGCAGCGCCGCTGCGGTTAAGGTTTTACCAAGAATCACGGTGGCCAGTAGAGATAATTCGTGTCGATCTCTGGCTTCCTGAACCATGGCCGTGGTTTTTACCACCGACAATTTGAAATTTCCATCGGAGGTAATCCCCTTGATGATGCGGTCTTTAAATTGAAAATCTTCTTTGCTTATGCTCATTTTTTTGCATCCTTGAGGCGTTGTTCGACCAGTTCATTGCTGGCCAAATTAGGGGTCATATTTTTTTCCGAGGCATAGTGAAATACCTCAAGTAGGGTATGATAAATCGCTTGGGTCTGTTCGGTGGCTTTTTCCGGGTTATACCCTCCTATTTCGTTGGAGATATTAATAATGCCTCCCGCGTTCACCACATAATCGGGCGCAAATAAGATGCCCTTATCTTTGAGTGCTTGTCCGTGGGTGACTTCATCCCATAAAATATTGTTCGCGCCACCTACAATAAACTCACAAGCTAATTCAGGAATGGTTTCATCATTGATCACTCCGCCTAGGGCACACGGGCTTAGGATATCGACGTCTAGGGATAGTATTTTTTCGGGTTGAACCACTTCTGCTTCCACCTCGCTCGCCAGATGTTGGGCCTTTTCCTTGAAAATGTCCGAGATAAAAAGCTTGGCTCCCTCTTTTTGAAGGTGTTTCGCCAAATAACTAGCCACATGTCCGGCTCCCTGTATGGCAATTTTTTTGCCTGCTAAACCATCCGAACCAGTGCGGTATTTCATACTCGCTTTCATGCTCATATACACCCCTAGGGCGGTAAAAGGAGAGGGATCTCCACTGCCACCCATGGCTTGGGGGAGTCCGGTAACATAGGTGGTTTCTTGCCGGATCCACGCCATATTCTCCTCGTCCATCCCAACATCTTCTGCGGTGATGTAACTTCCGCCCATTCGATTGACGCATCGACCAAAGGCTCGAAAAAGTGCTTCCGATTTATCGGTTCGTGAGTTTCCAATGATGACCGCTTTTCCGCCACCTTGAGCCAGCCCAGAAATAGCGGCTTTATAGGTCATACCACGAGATAGTCTAAGCACGTCGTGCAAGGCTTCGGCTTCGGTGGCATAAGGCCACATGCGAGTACCTCCTAAAGAAGGCCCAAGAGTGGTATCATGAACGGCAATAATGGCCTTAAGTCCGGTTTCTGGGTCGTGAAAAAACTGAACATTTTCATGATCGTGCGCACTCATAGCTGCTAGAACCGAGGGTACCATTTGTGATGTATCAGAGGCGTCGCTCATAGATGATAAATATGGGTTGAAATCAGTGGGATGATGAGAGGAGAGATTTCGAATTTTTCGCAATTGTAAATATACCAAAAAGCGAGGAGGTTTACTTAGTTTCTAAGCGCGGAAAAAAGTATAATTGAAGATATAATGACTTATCTGGTTACTAGGTGTGAAAGCCTTTCGACCTCTTATGTATAAAAATAAAAATAAAGGAAACCATAACTATGTCATTCCGCTGGGTGATTACACAGCCGGAACATGCCGAGGCCATATCCAATTTAATGGAAGTCCTCAATGTTCCGGAGTCCATAGCTCGACTATTGGCAATTCGCGGTATCTCAAGCTTTGAAGATGCAAAACAATTTTTCAGACCAACCTTAAACGAATTACACGATCCCTTTTTGATGAAAGACATGGACCGCGCGTCGGAACGTCTTTCATTGGCCATTCGTACGAATGAAAAAGTGCTTGTGTACGGGGATTACGATGTGGATGGCACTACGGCCACGGCCATCATGTACTCCTTTTTAAAGGAATTTGGGGTGGAAGTCGATTACTACATTCCCCATCGGTTTAAGGAGGGATATGGGATTAACCCTGAGGGGATTCAATACGCTCATGAAATAGGAGCCAATGTAATTGTTTCCGTGGATTGTGGGATTACCGCCATTGAAGAAGCCGTAGAAATTAAATCGTTGGGCATGGATTTGATTATCTGTGACCATCATACCGTGGGCGAGCAGTTACCCGATGCCTTTGCTATTTTGGATCCCAAACGAGAAGATTGCGGGTATCCTTTTGATGGCCTTTCAGGCGCCGGAGTTGGGTTTAAACTTGTGCAGGCCACTCTAGCTCGTTTAGGGTTACCGGCTCAGGTAGCATATAAGTATTTGGATTTGTTGGCCATTTCAATTGCTTCGGATATTGTTCCCATCATTGATGAAAATAGAATTTTGATGTGGGCAGGTTTGGATCGGCTTCGGACGGAACCTAGGATAGGAATCCAAGCTCTCATGAATCTCATCCGCCTCCCTCATTCCGAGTTGGATACCAAAAAAATCGTGTTTTCTATCGGGCCTCGCATCAATGCTGCCGGACGTATGGGAGATGCGTCAGCGGCCGTTCGACTTTTAATTGCTAGTGATGAATTAGAAGCCAAGTTAATGGCACGGGAGCTGGAGGGTATCAACGCCAAGCGTAGAGATACGGATACCACAACTATGAACGAAGCGGTTCAACAAATCGAAGAGCAGCTGAACATGGATCGGATTTCGGCCTTGGTGCTTTTTGACGCCAATTGGCATCTTGGAGTCATTGGAATTGTTGCCTCACGACTGGTCGATCAATATCACCGTCCAGCGATAATGCTCAGTGAAGTAGACGGTAAAATTAAGGGTTCGGCGCGAAGCATCAGAGGATTTAATATCTATGAAGCCATCCGGGAATGTGAGGATTTGTTGGAGCAATTTGGAGGGCATGAGTACGCGGCCGGTCTAACCCTAAAAGACGGCGCCTTACAAGAATTTCAAAAACGGATGAATAGTAAGGCCATTGAAGAACTATCCGGGAGCTCTTTTGAGGCAGAACTGTTGGTCGATGCCGAACTACAATTATCCGATATTGATGGGAAATTTTGGAAACTCTTGCTTCAGTTTCAGCCATTTGGCCCAGCCAATACCAAACCTATTTTTGTGAGTAATGGGTTGAAGGTAGTGGGAGTGCCGAGCATCGTAGGCAATGGTCATTTGAAACTTAGAGTACAACAAGGTGATTCACCTGTCTTTGACGCTATTGGCTTTAATATGCATGAATTTATGCCCAAAGTTCGCGATGGAAAGCTGTTTAATATCGCCTATGAGTTAGAAGAAAACACCTGGAATGGCAACACCGCTCTTCAACTTCATTTGCGAGATATTCAGGAAACTTAGGCTTGTGTATTGTTTCTCCTCCTTAAAGGGTGTATATTTGCCATCCTTTCGGTTGGGACTGTAGCTCAGTTGGTAGAGCAACGGACTGAAAATCCGTGTGTCGGCGGTTCAATTCCGCCCGGTCCCACCATT
>JAYPDB010000115.1:0-6743 GCA_038125045.1 Bacteroidota bacterium | reverse complement strand
TAAATACGTCGCTCCAAACCACCTTGTGTTTCTGCCGATGCAAGCCCGTCTATACGTTCGAGACGAGGTTCCACCAATTCAACTCCTAGGTTTCTTAGCTCATCTAATCCCCGATTACTTGCATCGATACTGAGTTTCATGATAGGTCTATTCTCAGGGTCGAACTGAAATATTACGGGTTCTCGAGCTTGTCGAGGTAGTTCATTCCGAACATTGTCTAAGGCTTCTCGGACTTTGAGTTCGGTCTTTCTAATGTCGGTACCATCTTTCAAGCGTAGAATAATGAAAGCACTCCCTCTGCTTACTCGGGCTTCTAAGCTCTCAATACCTTCAATGGCAGAAACGGCACCTTCAATGGGATTGACCAGTATTCTGTTTACATCTTCAGGAGAAACATTTTGATAACCCGTAGAGATGGCGAGAACGGGAATGTTGATGGACGGAAAAAGGGTAACTCTCAGATTCTGAAGAGAGAAAATACCAAAGGCGGTCATGATCAGTGTGATCATGATGACCGTGATAGGTCTGCGTAAAATGGAACCAGCTACACTAAATTGTTTCATTATATCCTATTCTATATACCTTTTTGTTTCACAACACGTATCTATGAGTTAGGAGGTTGATAGTACCTCAGATGATTTGTTTTCTTGGGCTAATGGATCCAGCTTGTGTACCGCATCAAAGCCCATACGCTCTACACTTCTGTTGATGATAAGGTAGAGACAGGGAACCACAAAAAGCATGAGTAGGGTAGACATGGTAAGACCACCAATTACGGTTCGCGCCATAGGACTCCACGTTTCCGATCCAGAGCCAATTTCCAAGGCAAGGGGCACCATCGAAAGGATAGTCGTAAACGCCGTCATGAGGATGGGCCGCAAACGGCGAACGGCACCTGTTACTATGGCTTGACTACGTTCCATGCCTCTAGCCTGTAGAATCTTGATATAGTCAATCATGACAATACCATTATTTACTACGATACCTGTTAGCAGGATAAGCCCAACCATCGAGGTCACACTAATTGAAGTGCTGGTTGCCCATAGCATTAATAATACACCTGTTAATGCAAGTGGTATGGTGAAGATGATGATAAATGGTTCAACTAAGCTTTCAAATTGAGAGGCCATTACCATGTAGGTGAGCACCCCTGCCACCGCAAATGCCAACAAGAGGAATCCAAAAGACTCGGCCTGTTCTTCGGCGGTACCTGCAAGTTCAAAACGATAGCCATCTGGCCAGTCTACTTGTTCGAGTAATACTCGTGCTTGATCAGAGGCGGCCTTAAGATCGGTGCCCGCTAATTCCGCTGTGATTTCGGTCACACGCTCTTGGTTTATACGAAGCACATTTGTCGGCCCGGTATACCGCTCCAGTCTGGCTAGATTTTTGAGAGGCATCCATCCCGAATTGGGCGTTTGAATCTGAATGTTGGATAAATCTAGGGTTTCGGATTTATCCTTTGGATCAAGTTCGACCAATACTTCAAATTCGACCCCTTGATCGACAAAGCTCGTGGCTATATTACCTTTTACGGCATCACTAACCGCGGAAGCTACCTGATTGGTATTCATTCCCACTCGTGAAATCCGTTCTCTATCCATGATCAGACGTAGCTCAGGCCGCCCTTGATCAGAGCTTGAAAATAGATTGACCACCCCATTAATACTGGAAAGTCGTTCCTTAACTCCTTCGGTAAGTTCTTTCTTAACTTCAGGATCATATCCGTAAATCTGAACCATCAAGCCATTTTCACCGTCGGGACTCAGAGGGTCTATAATAAGTTCCTTGACCTGAATTCCAGGGACTTGCTCGAGAGAAGCAAGTAGGCTCTGGGTAATTTCGAACTGCCCTCGTTTACGTTCCTTTTGAGAAACCAATTCAACCCGAATGGTTCCTCTATAACCCCCAGGGTTATCGGCGCCTTCAACTCCTTCCTTATCCCCATAATCCGCGACCACTAGTCGAGCTTCAGGTACTTCTTGTTGAATGATTCCCTCTACCTGTCGGATAGATCGTTCCAGTTCGAACAAGTTAACACCAGGTTCTCGCTGTACCTCTAGGGTGAAGGCATTCTCATCGACCCGAGGGAAGAATTCGCCACCTAGTTGGTAAAAAATGGGTAGTGTTCCGGCAAATAACACAAGTGCACCGATGACTACCCATCCACTATTTTGCACAACTTTTGTTAAAGCAGAACGGTACCGATCTTCTAATGCCTCTAAAAAATTGGAGAGAACGGAGGCGACTTTATTGTTGGCCTCGAAGGTTGTTTTGGCTTCGCTGAAAAATAGAGAACTCATCATTGGAATCAAGGTTAGAGCCACCAGTGAGGATACCGACAATGAAAAGGAAATGGTCAAGGCTAAATCTTGGAAAAGAAATCCTGCAATGCCTGGAACAAATAGAATAGGTAAGAATACGACAAGGGTGGTTAAGGTAGAAATAACCACGGGTACCGCAACTTCACGAGCTCCCAAAATACTCGCCGTTTTTTTATCAGCGCCATCTTCACGGAAACGAAATATATTTTCGAGCACCACAACGGCATCATCAACCACCATTCCTACAGCTAGCGTAAGACCCGATAATGATATGATGTTTAAGCTGAGATCCGCAAAATCCATCACCATGAAGGTGGTGATGATAGATACAGGGATTGAAATGGCAATGATGAGCGCTGATCGGCCACTTCTAAGGAAAGCCAACAGGATAAGCACCACGAGAATGACGGCTTGAATACCTGTGAGTAACAGGTTTTGAATCGATTGCTCGATGAATTCAGCCTTGTTGGTGAGCACCTTTATCTGCACATCGTTTGGTAGACTTTTCTTAATGTCATCTAAACTTTCAATCACGTCATTTGCTGCCGATACCACGTTAGCATCGCTCTGCCGGTAAACATTTAAGATGACCCCATCTTCGCCATCGATATGAACATTCCCGATAGGTTGAGCGATACCATCATCAACGACCGCTACATCTTTTAATAAAAGCGCTTGACCATCACGAACGGTCACAATGGTATTACGGATCTGATCGATATTCTTAAATTCCCCAATGGTTCGGAGGCTATAAATGGTGTTTCCTTCGGAGAGTTGTCCGGCGGGTACCTGAATGTTTTCTTGACTTAACTTAGCGGCGATTTCGGCTATGGTAACGTCATAGAGCCGCATTTTTTCATTGTCGATGGTTACGTTAATCTGTCTTTCTAACCCACCTGAGGTCTCTACGGATGCAATACCATTGACCCTCTCGATACGTTGCTCCAAGATTTGGTTGGCATAGGTTCGAAGGTCTCGCGGACTACGTGCATTGCTGGTGAGGGTCAGCACCACAATGGGTTCCTGATTGGGGTCGTAGGAGAATACTAAGGGAGATTCGGCATCGTCCGGAATAGAACGCTCCACAAATCCCAATTGCTTACGTACATCGTTTTCTGCTTCGTATAAGTCGGTACCCCAATTGAAATTAAGCTTCACAACTGAGGCTCCTTGACTGGAAAGAGAGCGTATTCGGCGGATTCCACTAATGCTACCAACCGATTCTTCGATCGGGCGGGTAACCAAGGTCTCAATATCTTCAGGGGCCACGCCTTCGTAACTTGTATATACCGTTATGGTAGGAAATGAAACATCCGGATAAAGATTAAGGCGTAGATTTTGTAGCCCATAAATACCAAAACCCACAAAAATAAGGGTGGTCATGAGTAAGGTAATAGGCCGTTCTACGGCTAATTTAGATAGCGAACCCATAGTAATTACCGGTTTGAAGAGTTAGTAGAGCTTCTTGTTGAATCACTACCTGCTAGTCGTAGCTCTTGGAAATACGCTCTTCGTTCTTCTGGGCTCATATTTCGCAATTTTTCCCGTTGTTCATCGGTCAAAATAGCAAAAGGATTCCCATTTCCTGAGGAAGCTGGTCGGCCGGAGGGGCGTGTAACCGCATTACCGCCTTCAGCATTATTATTACCTGATTCTATGGTGTTTTCTTCAGCGGTTTGAAAAAGGGCACCTGATGCTACCGAGATTCGACCGCCATCTTCAAGTCCTTGTTGTCCCGTAATAATGATATTCTCACCATTGTTAAGACCAGAAACAATTTCAATTTTATCGCCTTGTTCTATACCTAGTTCTAAGGTACGACGTTCGGCAACACTATCTCCCTTTGAAACAAAAACGGAGTAACTACGCTCGAGTTCAATAGTATTTGATTCGGGATTAACCACCGTCTCAACCACTTCAACCAGAGCGCTTCGAGGGATTACGATGGCATTTTCTTTGGTTTGAATATTGATGAGGTTCTCAACCAAAACACCTGGATAGATGGCGCTACCCACCTCAGTAAGTGTAATAACAACTTCGCCTAATCCGGTGGTAGGATCTAATTGAGGACTTTTACGTGAAATCACTCCTCGAGCCGAAATCGATGGTTCATTGGACACACGGAGTTGAACCTTTTGCCCAATAACAACCGCTCTCCAATCTTGAATAGGCAAGAAAATACGGCTCTCATACCCACTGTTACTGGCGAGTTCAAAAAGAGTCTGTCCCGAAGGAGCGAGATCGCCCACTTCTAAAGCTCGGCTAACCACCACACCACTGACAGGAGCACGAACTTCGGTGAAATTGAAATTTTCCTGCGCCTGGGTTAGGGATGCTTTTGCAGATTCCAGTTGTGCTATGGCATTTCGGTAGGTAGCGAGTGCAATTTCATACTCACTATCGCTTATGAGTTCTTTTTCGAGTAATTGACGTTGGCGGTCATACTGTGTACTGTCGCGTTGAAGAGCAATCTTACTCTGTTCTACTTGGGCCTTGGCTTGGTTCAGTTGGTCCTTAAATGTTTTATCATAGATTTTAGCCATAAGCTGACCCGCTCTAACGTCATCACCCAAATCTACATAGATGTTGGTTAAGCGATTGGAAACCTGAGGAGCTACTGTTACCAGATCTTGCGCTTTAACGGTACCATAAGAGCGCACTTGATCAGCAATGGTGCTTTGGCTAACGGTCATCGTTTCCACGCTTGTAGCACGATTGGCTGAGAATCCAGCAAAGCGACTAAAATCGGGTCGTTGAGACCAAGAGTCATCCCCGCCGCATTGCATGATGAATAAGGCAGAGATTAGTAGGAGAAACAGAGGTTTTTTCACAGTAATAAATTTAAATCAATAGAATGTTTTTCGGTGTATCACGAAGATTTTGTACACATAAGGCATAACGTTTAAAGTTCGTGAATTAGTTCGCTTTGCAATAGTCTTATCTTGTAAAAAAAAGCAACGTAAAATCTTGAATTCGATAGATTTGTGACGTTTGATTTCCTATTTTGGGATGTGCTTTCGTGCAAACATTACATTCTCTCATTTCAACCAATTCAACCCAATGAAATTTTTTATCGATACCGCCAATTTAGAAGAGATCCAAGAAGCTAATGATTTAGGCGTTTTGGACGGTGTAACCACAAACCCTAGTCTATGTGCTAAAATAGGAGTTAAAGATTTTGAGGGTCACATTAAGAAGATATGCGACCTTGTAGAAGGAGACGTATCCGCAGAGGTGGTTTCGACAAGCTATGAAGATATGGTTGCTGAAGGACGTGACATTGCTCAAATTGCAGACAATGTTGTGGTTAAGATACCTCTGATCAAAGACGGGATTAAAGCCATTAAGACCTTTTCAGAAGAGGGTATTAAAACCAATTGTACTCTTTGTTTTTCGGCCACTCAAGCACTCATAGCTGCTAAAGCTGGCGCCACTTATATCTCACCTTTTTTAGGTAGACTAGATGATATCAGTACCAATGGTATTACGCTAATCGAAGATATCGTACAGATTTATTTGAACTATGGATATGCTACCGAAGTACTGGCTGCTAGTATTCGACATCCAATGCATGTATTGGAATGTGCCAAGGCAGGAGCAGATGTGGCCACCATGCCACTCAATGTTATTACCGGACTACTCAAGCATCCTTTAACCGATTCTGGTTTAGAGCGATTCTTGCAAGATTGGGATAATCTACAGAAAAGCCTGAATTCGTAATACGGTCAAAAAACGAGCCTCATTTATTAGTGTTAGGCAGGTCCAATGAGATCTTGGGCTATAATACTAGATGAAAGTACACCTGGGAGCCCAGCTCCTGGGTGTGTTCCAGCCCCAACAAAGTATAATTCATCCACATCTTCGGACTTGTTATGAGGTCTGAACCAAGCCGATTGTGTTAGAATGGGTTGAACCGAGAAGGCAGACCCTTTATAGCTGTTCAATTCGTTTTGAAAGTGTAATGGATCTATATAATGCTCTGCCACAAGATGCTTGGATAGATCGGGAAGATAATTCTCTTCTAAAAAGTCCATGATGGCTTTCTTATACACAGGTCCAAAGGTTTCCCAATCGGTGCCACTATCCAGGTGGGGCACAGGTGACAGCACATAAAAGCCTTCATGCCCCTCCGGCGCTATGCTGGGGTCGGTAAGGGTGGGCATATGTAAGTACAATGAGAAATCTTCAGCCACCACTTTATGATCAAAAATATCATCCAGTAGTGTTTTATACCTTGGACCCAATATAATATTATGATGAGCTAAGCCCTGATCTCTGTATTGGCGATTGGTTCCAAAATAAATCACGAACAGAGACATCGAATATTTGGTCCGCGCAATTTTTCGATCCGTATATTTTTTACGGTGCTTAGGGTTAATCATGTTCTTGTAGGTAAAAGCAACATCGGCATTCGAGACT
>JAYPDB010000114.1:0-6773 GCA_038125045.1 Bacteroidota bacterium | reverse complement strand
GGGTTGGTACCATTAGCCATTTTTAAACCCCCACAAATTTCAGGGTGCTCCTCTGAGCACAAGAGCATATCCTCAACATTTTTTGCGGAACGAAGCTTGACATAAATCGTCTGCCCACTCATTAACCACCCAGAACCAGGCATTACATTGGCAGCGGTAATCCCTCCCGATAACGCTTTTTTTATGGAAGGAGACATCGGGTTGAAAGAATCCATTACCCGTACATCGGGGTGGAGCGAGGAAGAGCGATCTCCACCATCGCCTCCTCCTATGTGGGAATGCGTGTCTACCAGCCCGGGCATGATAACCTTGCCTGAAGCATCATGAACAAGTGCGTTTTTGGGAATTCTGGTGTTTGAATCACCAATGGCTTCAATTTTTCCGTTTTTTATGATCAGCGTGCCGTTTTCAATAACCGCTCCTTCAATGGGGTAAATTGTTGCGCCGGTGAACGCGACGCTCTGGGTTTGTCCTTGAATAAAAGGGCTTGTGACCACGAAATAGATTAGCCAGAGAAAGGTAATGGGGAAGTTGCGCATCGTTCGTTTGTAATATTCTAATTGACGGGTTGTTTCAACCCATTGTGAAAAAACGAAAAAAGCTATTTCAAACCAAATGTTGCCCGCAAAATGCTACGAATACTTAAGGGATGTTCCAGTGTTTTGTACGGTACTTGTGGGTCTAAAAGTATCGCCCCTCGATAGAAGCCATACATGCTAATAGCCATGATGGTATGGGCTACATCTAAGTGGGTGAACCAAATGTGCACCCCGATTTCAAGGGTGTAGAATACGGCCGAGAGTGAAGCGAATAAAACGGTTCGAATAAAATATACATTCATAGGATGCCCGCTGTGTTTATACATAAGAACGTGCAGGGGCAACACAACGAGACCTAAGCCATAGGCCGAGTGAACTTTTACAAAGAAAAAGTCTAAGGTGTAAAAAGTAATGATAAGGAAAGTGGTGAGTTCGATGATGTTACATAGTTCGAGTATTTTGCCCAAGTGTTTGTTAACCAGCAATTGAGCTTGAAAAATGCTGGCCCGCTCGAGTGCAACTACAGCTATCATGCTTATTAACCAGCCAGGCAATTTCCAACTTAGGCTCAGGGCATACTGAAAAGCGTGCCCCAATACGCCGCCCAGAAAGGTGGCCAAGCCCATAATTAAAAAATAAGCTCTTAAATAACCATGAACGGGCCCACGAAGCTTTTTTCTAGTGAGTTGGTAAAAAGCACACAAGCAGACCGCGGTTATCCATAAATCTGTAAAGGTAACCATTGGCTCCATTATGGATATACCAAACCATTCAATAGTATGCTGTCCGGTAGGTGAATTAAGAACATTCATAGTAATGAACGCTTAAAACAAAGGTGTTGGCTTAGAAAAGAAAGGCATAAAAGGCTGGCCAACATTCGAGGAGCTACGGTTTTTTAAAGTAACTTCTATTAATATATGACCAGATAGGGCCAGTAACCAAATCAAAGTTTATACTCATTAGTAAAGCAAACTAATGTATAACTAATAATAATCTATCTATAGGTAACGGTTAAAAAACGCAGAGAGAAAAAGCGATTGATAGAGGGCTTTTATCACGGGATACAAAACCAATATGAGACTTTATGAGCGGGCGTTACGACTTGTGTAACAAGTCCACATAGTCCAAAGACTCCCAGGGAAACTCGCTACGCCCAAAGTGACCATAAGCGGCTGTGGGGCGATAAATAGGGCGGCGTAAATCGAAACGGTTAATGATTGCCCTTGGCGTGCAATCAAAGGTTTTGCTAACCAAGGCTGAAAGTTCAAGATCACTCATGTTACCGGTTCCATAGGTGTTAACATGAATAGATACGGGCTCTGCAACACCAATGGCATAGGCCAGTTGAACCAAACACTCATCAGCCAGCTCGGCGGCAACAATGTTCTTAGCGATATGGCGGGCAGCATAAGCGGCACTTCTATCAACCTTAGAGGGATCTTTACCTGAGAACGCGCCACCACCGTGAGCGCCAAATCCACCATAGGTATCAACGATGATTTTACGACCCGTTAGGCCAGCATCACCGTGGGGGCCACCAATCACAAATGAACCCGTTGGATTAATGTGATAAATGGTGTCGTTGTCCAATAACCCCTCGTCTAATACGACAGGAAATAGGTGGGCCTTTAAGTCTTCAGCAATTTTTTCTTGGGTAATTCCAGCGTCATGTTGTGTAGATAAAACAATCGTGTGAATACGCTTTGGGGATCCGTCATTATTGTATTCGATGGTAACCTGACTTTTACTATCGGGCCCTAAATAAGGCATTAATTCCCCGCTCTTTCGAATTTTTGCAAGCTCTCGTAAAAGATTGTGAGATAACTGTAGCGGCATGGGCATAAATTCAGGTGTTTGCTTAGTAGCAAATCCGAACATCATTCCCTGATCGCCAGCCCCATCTCGATCAACGCCCATTGCAATATCAGCGCTCTGGGTATGAATGGACGAAAGCACACCACAACTATCCGAATCGAAACGATAAGAAGCCTTAGTGTAACCGATTTCATGAATAACATCGCGCACAATTTCTTGTACATCCACATAGGCTTGGGTGGTTACCTCTCCAGCGACTACGGCCAGTCCTGTGGTGACCATGGTTTCAACCGCTACCCTAGAAAAAGGGTCTTGTTTTAACAGTTCATCTAAAACGGCATCTGAAATTTGATCGGCTACTTTATCGGGGTGGCCTTCTGAGACCGACTCGGAGGTAAATAATTTTTTCATGGATTAAAGATAACAAGAATCTCAATCAAAAAGAGAGTTGGAATCTGGGGTCTTCTTAACACCAAGATAGGAAAAAGCCTTTGCAGTGGCTACGCGACCTTTTGGGGTTCTCTGTAAGAAACCCTCTTTTATAAGATAGGGCTCATAAACCTCTTCAATGGTTCCCTTGTCTTCTCCAACGGCCACGCCTAGCGTACTCAAACCAACAGGCCCCCCACCATAGTGCTCAATGATGGCGCGCAACATTCTAATATCCATTTCATCGAGGCCGTTTTTATCGACATCAAGAGCATTTAACGCTTTATCGGCAACTTTTTCATCTATACGATCTAGCCGGTCTACCTGAGCAAAATCGCGGGTGCGCCGCAGTAGTTTGTTCACTATTCGGGGCGTTCCCCTGCTGCGGCTTGCTATTTCATGTGCTCCTGCGGCGTTAATTCCAAAATTCATGATATGAGCAGACCTAAGAGCAATACGCTGAAGAAGCTCGATGTCGTAATAATCCAAACGAATATCAATGCCGAAACGAGCGCGAAGAGGCGCGGTTAGCATACCCTTTCTCGTGGTTGCCCCAATGAGTGTAAATTTGTTAAGCTCTATTTGAATACTTCGCGCGTTTGGCCCTGAATCAATGACGATATCTAAGGTAAAGTCCTCCATGGCACTATAGAGATACTCTTCAATAACAGGGTTTAATCGATGGATCTCGTCAATAAATAAGACGTCCCCATCTTCTAGATTTGTAAGCATGCCGGCTAGGTCACCGGGCTTATCAATAATAGGCCCCGTCGTAGGGCGTATGTTAACCCCCATTTCTTCAGCAATAATATAGGATAAGGTTGTTTTCCCTAAGCCAGGAGGGCCAGATAGAATAACATGATCGAGAGCCTCTCCGCGCTGTTTAGCTGCTTGAATGAAGACTTTGAGGTTATCAATGGCTTTTTGCTGGCCAATAAATTCGTCTAATGTCGCCGGACGAACACTTTGTTCAAAGACGTCTTCTTTTTGTTCCGGATTTAGTAAGGGATTTTGCACAGCTAAGTACCGTTTTTAATGCCGAGTTAACAGAATTATACTTAGATTTATTACGAAATGCGTATGCTAATTGACGGCGCGTGTCGCAGAGGGCCAAAATAAAGGCGAAAGCAAGTATTTTAGAGGTCTGTTAGTCAAAATTCAAAGCTAAAAGCCTTAAATGAGCAACAAAGCCAAAAATAAACTATTGAAAAAAAAAGGATTGCCTAAGGATAATAAACCAACAAAGTTGAATATTTTTGGCCCGGATTATTTTTTCAATTATGAGTTAAGCTGGTTAGAGTTTAATAGCAGGGTTTTGTCTGAGGCGGAATCGGAAAAAAATAAATTACTCGAACGGGTCAAGTTTATTGGAATCGTCTGTTCAAACCTAGATGAATTTTATCAAAAAAGAGTGGGCGGTTTGAAGCGTCAACTACACGCAGGGGTTCACAGCTTATCCGTTGATGGGCTGTCTGTTCAAGAACAATTAAAGGCGATACGCTCACGGGTTACGATAATGATCGATCGTTACCGAAGCTGCTTCTTTAATACGCTTGTGCCTGAATTACACAAAAAAGGCATCAGCATTGTAGGGATGCAAGATCTAGACGAGGAGCAACGTAAAAAAGCGATTGCATTTTTTGACCGCCAACTGTACCCCATCATCACGCCACTGGCCGTTGACGAATCTCACCCTTTTCCATTTATTTCAAACCAAAGCCTATCCTTTGCCATAGAGCTAAGAAATAAGAAAACAAGAGAGCGCAGTTTTGCGCGAATTAAAATCCCGTCAAACAGACCGCGATTTATACAGGTTCATAAAACCGCCAATAGAGCGCTATTTGTTCCTATTGAAGACCTTATAAAAAACAGGATGGCCGTCTTTTTCCCAGGAATGGAGGTTATTTCAGCCCACTTATTTCGGGTTACTCGAAATGCTTCTCTAGAACGAAATGAGGAGGAGGCAGATGACCTGCTTGAGGTTATAGAAGATGAATTAAGAGAGCGTAAATTTGCTGAGATTGTGCGCCTAGAATTAGACGTACACACCCCGCCTGCAATTAAGAAGTTTTTGATAAAACACTTAGAGATTAAAGAGCGGGATGTGTATGAAATGGAGGGGACGATAGGCTTGGTAGACGTATTTCAAATCGCGACACTTGACGGCTTTGCAAGACTGAAAGACGACCCATGGAACCCGGTCTTACATCCCGTATTTCACCACCCCCCAGAGGAGCAAATGCCCAATATTTTTTCGGTCATTCGAAAGGGTGACTTCATGGTGCACCACCCCTATCATAGCTTTGAGCTAAGTACACAACGATTTATAGAAGAGGCCGCTAAAGATCCAAAGGTACTGGCAATAAAACAGACGTTATATCGTACATCGAAAGACTCACCCCTGATGCACTCCTTAATGCATGCGGCAGAGGAGGGCAAACAGGTTGCCGTACTGGTGGAAATCAAGGCCCGATTTGATGAAGAGCGAAACATATTGTGGGCACAGCAACTTGAAAATGTTGGCGTCCATGTGGCCTATGGAATACCGGGGTTGAAAATACATACCAAGTTGACCATGGTTGTGCGCGAGGAAGAAGAAGGCTTGCGCACCTATTGTCATATTGGAACTGGAAATTATCATCCAGATACCGCCCAGCTCTACGAGGATTTGGGGTTATTTACCTGTGATGAAATCATGGCGAAGGACGTGACCAATGTTTTTAATCTACTCACAGGTTTTGCGCCAGAACAGCAGTTTGAAAAACTTTTGGTTGCCCCAAATTACATGAGAAAAGGAATGCTTGAATTGATTGATCATGAAATAATGGCCGCTCAAAAAGGGGAGCAAGCCCGAATCATTGCCAAAATGAATAGCCTTGAAGACCCTCAAATTATTCAGCATCTCTACAAGGCTTCTCAAGCAGGTGTTCAGGTCGATCTTATTGTGCGCGGGGTTTGCAGGCTTAAGCCGGGGGTTTCGGGTATGAGCGAAAACATACGAGTTCACTCGGTAATAGGCCGCTTCCTAGAGCATTCGAGAATTTATTATTTCTATCATTCAGGCGAAGAGCTTTATATGATTGGTTCTGCCGACTGGATGCATCGAAATTTAGACGCTCGTGTTGAAGCGATTACCCCAATAGAGAGTGTTGCGCTGAAACAGTACCTCGAGTTTATGCTCAGTGTATACCTAGAAGATACGCACCAACGATGGGTATTAGACTCGGGTGGGGCCTACACCAAAGTAGAAAACACCGGAGATGAGACCGCAACGGGCACGCACCAACGATTAATGCATCACATGAAAACCTCAGAAAGCCCCATACCGATGCCATAGGGCCTTTAATGTGAGCTAATTACCTGGAGCGGCAACAAAAGCAGCCCCTGAATTTTTTGATAAATTTCTGCCCATTTTTTTATGAGAATCTCTAATTCGAGCCGATCCACTAAATCGGGGTCATCCCCAAGCTCTAACCATAATTCATCCTTTTGTTGTTCACTGAGTTGGTTTTTAACGTAATCATCTATTTTCTCTAATTTTGTTTTTTCATTAATACTATAAATCATAGATCTGATTTTAGTTGGGTTTTTGTTGTTTGCTACTTCAATATGTTTTCATTGATAGAGTTGAAGGCGTATAAAGCCTTACATTATTTGGCTAATTTTTTTTCACAACACGTCTGAAGCACTTTAAGAATCCGATGTTTTCGTGTCCAGGCGGCATTTAAGCTGATCCCGAAGTGATTGGCTACATCTTGTGCATTGTAATCTGCGTGTTTTAACCAATACAAGATATACTGCCGAGAAGTGGGGGATAATGCTTGGATGCGGTCGGAAAGAACCGACATGCGCTCTTCGTCCATGAGCTCCTTGAGTTGATAGGCCTCGGTTCCGTGCTCTTCAGCAACGTACTCAACATTTTTGGAATGTTTTGACCGTGTTAACCGGAAGAGCTCATGTTTAGCGGTTGTAAAAAAGTAAGGCAAAAGA
>JAYPDB010000113.1:2150-6804 GCA_038125045.1 Bacteroidota bacterium | reverse complement strand
TAGATTATATGCAATTGCAACTCCGATTGCATCTTATGGAAGAAGAGATTTATGGGGATACAACTGCTACGGGCGCCTACGAGGTATATCGCATCACAAATGATTGGCATGGCCCTAGTTTTCGCCAATCAACACTGATGGATATGGGAGGCGAGTTGATCGGTAGCTTTACCGATGCCGACGCCGATTCCAATGGAAATGTTCATATCCCACTGGGCGGTAGTTGGGATGCCCTGTATCGAGAGTTGTTTAATATCGAAGACGACAGTATTCGACTGACCCGATATGAGAATGAAGATCATGGCTTAGCTATTGTTGCAAAAAACCCAACCAATAATCTTCGATTTGCCACCTTTTCCACTAGCCGATTACTAATCATTGGACGAGAAGACACCAGTTCTTTTGGTATTCAAGACTGGGCTTATCAACTGGATCGAAATGAACTTGAACCCATCGAAGATCGCTTGATCTTACATAATACCTTTGAAGAGGTTCTTAAATTGGACGTACAATCCATGGTTAATCAAGTTCCCAACACCAACTTTGTTCGGGCAGAATTGGTGTTGGAAGAAGACACTACCAGAAGAAATTCAAGTTTAGGTGAACATGAAATTCGATTAGCTATTCCCGGTTATCGATTAAGTGAAGGAACCTTCATAGACTTAGCGTATCAATTTGGTTTTTCTGATAACAACATTATCAATGGATATCCATTAGATGGCCGTTTTCGGTTTGATATGACTCGAGTATTCAATGAACAGATCTACAACAATAACCCGGTTAAAAGCTCTTATATTTACCCTTTCATGAGCTCCGGATATGTTGGGTCAAACATACTGTATGATGTAGATGCTAACTCACCCAAAAGGCCTCGTTTAATCATCCATTCCATTCGATCAGAGGAGGGTCAGTGATGAAACATATCGCTCAACTATCTACTCTATTAAAAAGTGGTGCTTTGGTTACTATTGTGTTCTTAAGCGCCCTTTCCACGGTTCACGCTCAGAACCTAAGTTCCAACTTAGCACAAAGCGGATCGGTATACTCGGCTTATGGCATTGGTTACCCCGTAGATTTAGAATCGGGCTCGGCCACGTCTCATGGTGTGTTTGGACTATCGAATGTCAATCAAGAGGTTCTTGGCCTAAGCAATCCTGGCTCCTGGTCACAATCGTATTATACCCAGGGAGCTTCCGGTTTGGGCTTTAAAAATCTTCGCCTTAAAAACGCCACTACCGAAGCACGGTCAACCCTTTTTGAAAAAGGGTATTTACAGTTGTTGTTCCCTCTTAAATCGAATGAATTGGGCCTATCGGTGGGATTGTATCCAGTGACGCGGTCAAACTTGAGAATCCTAAATGAAGATACCTTTGAAAGCTTTGGAGATACGGTAACCTATCAGTCCGAGTTCCAACAGTTTGGGGGTATGAATAAGTTTGAGCTGGGTTTGGGTTGGAAAATAACCGAACAGATTTCAATCGGCTATGCTCCCTCCGTCGCATTCTTCACCATGGAAGACTCGGAAACTTTCAACTTCAGTTCATCACTATACGCTCAACAAACACAAAAATTGAACATTAGTGGAGCAGCCTTTTCTCACCGCTTTGGCATCGCGGGTACGTTTAGAAACCTATTTAGAAGTCAAGATAAACTATCGCTTGGGGCAACAGTCACGGCCCCCTTTTCTATGACGCTTCGACAAAATTTCTATACAGAAAAAAGTTTAGAGGTTGGGAGCAAAACAGTAGATTTATCCAACCTCCTTGCCGCTAAACGCGGTGAACTAAACATGCCACTAGAAGTTGCCGGGGGGCTTGGTTATGCCCCGCATAATCGTTTTAATGTTAGCGCCGAAGTACATTATCAACAGTGGTCCGATTATTCAAATTCCCTTTTCGACACCAAAGGGGCACGTATGACGGATCGTTTACGAGTGGGTACGGGTGTTCAGTTTCATCCTTACAAAAAAATACAATCTGGATTTTTTTCGAGTTTTAAATATTCTGCTGGTTTATCTTATGACACCGGACACTTGACTATTCAAGATCAAGAAATTAGAACGTTATGGCTGCATACTGGGTTAGGGATACTATCTCGTAGTTCCTCATCCATGGATGTGAGTCTGCGTTATGGCTTCAGAGGTACCACAGAGAGTAGTCTCATTGAGGAAAATATATGGGCTATCGGTCTTTCTGTGAATCTTGCTGAAATCATGTTCTTACGACCAAAATTACAATAATAGCATACGTTCATCACTGAACTCATTGACACAACTAACTAATCGCATCATGAAAGTTTTCACTTCCATATTTGGATTAATCCTGTTAATCACTGGCGGAGTAAAGGCACAAGAATGTACCACCACTCCTCCCTTTGAAATGCCCGAGCTTGCGGCATTTTCAATCTTTCAAGACAATTACAAAAATGGTGATTATCCCTTTGCCCTCGAATACGGGCGTTGGCTCTTATGCAGTAAGACCAAAGAACTAGAAGGTTATCCTAGATTTAGCCTTGCAAGCCAGTACCCTAAGTTCATCGACATATACACCAAAATTGGTTTGACCAAACAAAATCCTAGTGAACGAGAAGCCTACTTAGATACGGCTTTAGCACTATTCGAAGAACAGTTTACGGTTTTCACGGATGAAGAGGTTAATAAGTATGATCTGCACCAAGACAGAGGGCGTTATCTCTTAGAAAACTATCAAAACATAGAAAATGGGTTGGATATGGCCTATGCTGATTTCCAGGCCATGTTTGAATTAGACCCTCAGCAAACCACTGAGTTAGGCGAAGGATATTATGTGCGTATTGTGATCGATAACCTTGTTCGAAAAGGAGAAAAGGAGACAGTGCTTACAATGATTGAAACGGCTGCTCCTTACGCCGGCCTAGAATTAAGCAGCTATTTTGATGACACTTTAGGAGGCTTATTCAACACACCTGAAGAGCGCTTAGAATTTTGTGGAAGCAAAGTCGCTGAAAATCCTGAGTCACTCGAAGATTTACGTTGTGTAGCCGAGGCTCAAGAAGATTTAAATATGATGGAAGACTATCTTAAAACCATTCAGATAATTCATGGTTTAGATCCTACTTTTGAAAGTGCATTAGCGCTTGCAGAAACAGAAAAAGGTAATGCCTCCTACACCGAAGCTGCTCAATATTTTAAAGAGGCTTTAGGCTATGCGACCAACGACACCGACAAAAAGAATATTAACTTAGAGTTGGCTGATGTGTATTCAAGCACGAATGACCTACCAACTTCAAAGAAATATATTTTAGACGCGATAGCTGTCGATAATTCATTTGGATTAGCCTATATCAAGTTGGCGTCTATTTATGGACAAGCCGTTAGTAATTGTACTGAAAATCGTAAACTAGAAGCGAAAGATAAGGTGGTCTATTGGGTCGTCGTAGACTATTTAAACCGGGCAAAATCCGTTGATGCAGGTGTCACCAACACGGTAAACTCACAATTAGCTACCTACGAAGCCGTAACTCCATCAACCGAAGACAAATTCTTCACCCTTGGATACGAAGCGGGTCAACGTGTTCAAGTAGATGGTTCATTAATGAATTGCTACTCTTGGATTAACGAATCAACCGTCGTTCGCTAAAATTTTTTGTAATGGGGCCGCACACCGAGCCCCCTTTTTAATTTCTCTGCAATTCATTTGCAATCGGTTAAAACATTCGTATCTTTTTGTTACTTCTAATTTTAAAGGTGCGCCTGTTCTGTGCCGCACTCTCTTTTTGAAAACGCTCCTCTCTTCAGTTTCACATCCATTTATGATGAGTATATTGAATGCCCTCAATAGAAGGTTTGTATGGGAGTTTAGTTGAATTTTGAATGATATTTAATGGCTAGAAACAAGAATAATAACTACAACAAAAACCGCTCGAAAAATAATAAGCGGAATAAGAATCGAAATCGGAATAACAACAACAATAAGAATAAACATGTGTTTATTCCGAAATTTCACTGGAACCAAAATCAAGGTATCGTAGGTCGATTCGCAGGGGTTTTAGAGATTAATGAAAAAGGATGGGGCTTGATTCGAAAATTGGATTTTGAATTCAGTTATAACCCGAAAGATCCTTTCTTAAAACCAGAGGAAGTAAAAGAGTTGGATCTTCGCCAAGGCCTCATTATTGAAGGGGAATTTGAAGAAGATCATCAGGGTAATCGCCATGTAGCCAACATAGACGGCATCAATCATCAGAGTGTAGAGAATTGGACCAGATGTGCCAAATTTGAACGACAAACTCCAATTATGCCCGTAGACTGGGTTCGCTTAGGTGAACGCCCACAAGATACGGAGATGCGAGTCATAGATTTGGTGGCCCCCATTGGAAAGGGTCAGCGCGCCTTAATTGTTGCGCCACCCAGAACCGGTAAAACAGTACTTTTGAAACAAATTGCCGACTCTATTGCGCATCATCACCCCGATGTTCACCTAAGTATTTTATTGGTAGATGAACGACCGGAAGAAGTTACTGATTTTATTCGCTCCTCGAATGCAGAGGTTTTTGCATCATCTAATGATCGTAAAACTCAAAGTCACATACGCATAACTGAAATGACTCTAGGATATGCCAAGCGTAAAGCTGAAATGGGTCAAGATGCTGTGTTACTCATAGACTCCCTCACTCG
>JAYPDB010000113.1:0-2050 GCA_038125045.1 Bacteroidota bacterium | reverse complement strand
AATGACCGAATCTATCCTGCTATAAATATTACCGCTTCTGGCACGCGAAATGAGGCGAAATTTATTACTGATTCACTAGAAGAGCGCAACATGGTTCGGAGATATTTGCTAAAAAAGTCTCCTAAGGAATCTATGTTAGGATTACTCAAAGTTCTCAAAAATACCGAGAGCAACGAGGAGCTATTAAATCAAATAGCGGCGATTTCGTAATTCGTTTTATGTCGCAATCTGATAAAAAATATTATGCTCTTTTTATCGGATATCTACTCGCGATGGTATTTATTGGGTGCAGTCCTGAACCCACCCAAGGCGTTTATTACTTAGAGGATACCTTATGTAATGAGCGTTATTCCACTTCAGAGCAAGAGTTAATTCCCATTCCATTCAGAGGTGGTCAATTATGTGTGTATCCAGACTACCATGTAGAATCTGGGATTAGAACACCCCTTGATCTTAAGGGTGCCTTTGACTTGGTAAATCGTCTAGGACTACGGTTGCCTACTCCAGAAGTAGTAGACTCCATCTATGTACACGCCCATATAAAAGTGGCGCCTATTCCCATGCCGCCCACAAATGAAATGACCACAGTAGCCTATTATGTTCGTCACGACAGCCTCATTAATGCCCAACTTCGTTCCTTAGGCTTTGATCCGGGCCCTGCCTTACGAGAAGGATTACAAGCAAAAATAATTGCTGGCCACAAAAAAGACCTGGTGTATATTGATCCCAATAGTCCAAAAGTTGCGATTTATGGTTGGCATCGCCTGAACGGCACCCCCATTCAACCCTACAGCACCGTACATCATAGTGGGTATTATGATTACAGTCACGGAATTCGTCCTGTAAGCCCAGAATATTTTATAGACGGTTCTTGGATCGTTTGGTAAACGCCATTAATGACTACCAAACATCTCAAAGAGCGGTAAACAAGCCCTCTGTTAAACCATGAAAATCGTGCCTGTGGTTAGGCAACGGTCATACTAGGATCTATCTCACTAGCCCACGTTTTCATTCCGCCTTTCACATTATAGACGTTTTCAAAACCCTCATGCTGTAAAAAGGCACAGGCATTTGCGCTTCTAGCCCCAGATCGACAAATAATGGCGATTTCTTTATCGGCATCAAGAGTATGAAGGCGGCTTTGTAAGGTGGAAAGAGGAATGTGTTCGCCTCCATTATTAGACACCATATACTCAAAATCTTCTCTTACATCTATCAACAAAAAGTTTTCTGCTTTTTGATCTAGTTTTTCTTTTAGTTCTTGAACCGTTATCTCTTTCATGTTTACGTATTTGTTTTGAACAATTGTTCTTAAAAATCTTAAAAGTCTATGAAAGACTCCATTTGTTATATCACGTTTTGACATATCGATCCAATGAAAAAGTTTCTCCTAGATATAATTTTCTGGCTTTTTCATCATTGGCTAAACGATCGGCCGATCCTTCCATTAAAATTTTACCTTCAAACATGAGATAGGCCCTATCGGTGATTGCTAAGGTCTCATGTACATTGTGATCGGTGATTAAAATACCAATATTCTGTTCCTTAAGCTTAGAGACGATGTGCTGTATGTCTTCTACAGCAATCGGGTCTACACCCGCAAAGGGTTCATCCAGTAAAATAAATTTAGGTTGAGTCACCAGCGCCCTCGCAATCTCCGTTCTTCGTCGCTCCCCTCCGGATAAACGATACCCTTTATTATCTCTTACTTTCTCCAAAGAAAACTCTGCAATAAGCGACTCACACCGCTCTCGTATTTCAGCCGCTGGATATCCCCTATACTGAAGCACCGCCGCCAAATTTTCATATACAGTTAGGTTTCTAAAAACACTTGCTTCTTGTGCTAGATATCCCACTCCTCGGCGTGCTCTCTGATACATCGGGATTCGAGTAATACGTTCCTCATCCAAATAAATTTCGCCGTCGTTGGGTGAAACCAACCCAACCATCATATAGAAGGTGGTTGTTTTGCCCGCGCCATTAGGCCCTAATAACCCAACAATTTCTCCTTGAGACACCTGTATGGAAACCTCATCAACCACGGTTCTTT
>JAYPDB010000112.1:0-6851 GCA_038125045.1 Bacteroidota bacterium | reverse complement strand
CGGGCATAGAATCGGAAGGTATATCCCAAAAATATGATATGATCTCGCTTCTTATTGGAGTGAATAACCAATATCGTTCCTACCCTTTTGAACAATATGAGAAAGAATATGAAGCGCTGATAAAATGGGCCATCCAACATTCGAATAATGGCGCATCAGGGGTATTTGCGGTATCCATCCCTAACTATGGAGTTACCCCTTTTGGCCTTAGTCGTGGAGAAGATCGTATCCGCACCGAACTGTTAGCTTACGATGCCAAAGCGGCTGAGATTTGTGCCCGTTTTGGAATTCCCTTTATCAACATTACGCCGATTTCTGAGGAAGCGAAATCAAATACGAAAATGGTTGCCGAAGATAATTTGCATCCCAGTGGTCTTCAATACACGGCATGGGTTCAGCATATGCTCCCTAACGTGATTGAGTTAATCCAAGCTTGGCCTTAATTGCTAAGCAAGGGCTCCAAAGTTTCCCAAACCAAATCAGCAACTATGTGATGGCCTTCGGCATTGGGATGAATTTGATCGGATAGATTGAGTTCGGGTACGCCCCCTACTCCATTTAAGATGAACGGGATAAACACCACATCATTGGCTTGGGCCAAGTCTTGATACATAGCACGAAAGTTATTTCGATAATCCACTCCCAGATTAGGAGGCACTTCCATTCCAGCCAAAATCAAGGTGGCCTCGGGGTAACGAGCGTACACTTTGTCAATGATCCCCTGTAAATTGGATTTGGTTTGATTGATATCCAATCCTCTTAAGCCGTCGTTCCCCCCTAATTCAAGCACAAAAATATCGACGGGTTGCTGGAGAACCCAATCTACTCTTCGTAATCCCCCTGCCGATGTTTCACCACTTAATCCTGCGTTAATGACCTTATAATCACGTTTATCCGCGTCAATTTTAGCCTGAATAAGCGCAGGAAATGCAAGAGAGGGATCTAACCCATATCCTGCTGTTATGCTATCACCAAAAAATAAGATGGTTTTCGATGCCTGAGGTTGTGGTTCTTGAATACTAGAAACAAGTGCGTTCAACCCGAAGAACACTCCCAGTAAAACCCATAAGTGTTGTATAGAATTGATGTTTTTCATGGAATATCCGAGAACTGTCATAAACTTTTTTAGGTTGTATACGTACATAACCACCAAACGGTCGAAAAAATTTACTCCAAGATAACTTTTTTGACCCTTTTACTCTATCATCAATCCTTAGCACACCTTCATGCCATCGAATGTTTCAAATTCCGAGTCCTCACCTATTTTACACATTCAAGATCTCTCTAGAAGCTTTAAAAGTGGCACGGAACAACTCACCGTGCTTCAAGATATCACCTTTGATATAGATTATGGTACGAGTTGTGCCATTGTTGGACCATCGGGTAGTGGAAAAACTACTCTTTTAGGCATCACCGCCGGATTAGATACCCCCGATAGTGGAATCGTAATGCTGGTTGGAGAAGCGCTGCATACAAAATCCGAGGACGAACGAGCCGATTTAAGGAATGAGAAGGTTGGCTTTATCTTCCAAAGCTTTCAATTGTTACCAACACTTACGGCCGTAGAAAATGTAATGGTTCCACTGGAGCTTAGGGGAAATACCAATCGTAAAATACGCGAAAGGGCTACTGAATTATTAGAAAGTGTAGGTCTCATCGATCGATTGCACCATTATCCCTCTCAATTATCGGGAGGTGAACAACAACGTGTTGCCATAGCACGTGCGTTTATTAACGAACCCAAAATTCTATTTGCTGATGAACCAACAGGTAATTTAGATGCCGAAACTGGCGATCAGGTGGAGGAATTGTTATTTAATTTAAATAAGGAACAACAAACCACCTTGGTGATTGTAACCCATGACTTGGTTTTAGCCGATAAGTGTGAACAACAAATACGCCTTCAACGAGGTCGAATTGTGCTAAACGAGCGAAAAGGAGGAGAACATGTCGTCGACTAAGCCTTCTATTTCTTGGCTGCTGCTGATGGCTTGGCGTGAGTCTCGATCTCATAGGCTAAAGCTTGTTTTATTTTTATCGGCTATAATCATTGGGGTCGCAGCTCAAGTTTCTATAAGTTCAATCAGAGATAATTTAAAGGTAAGCATCGACAATCAATCCAAGGAGTTATTAGGGG
Organism: Bacteroidota bacterium; assembly: GCA_038125045.1. Classification (GTDB taxonomy): domain Bacteria; phylum Bacteroidota; class Rhodothermia; order Balneolales; family Balneolaceae; genus UBA1275. The sequence continues at coordinate 4,714 of JAYPDB010000112.1, read as the reverse complement.
CTGATTTAGAAGTGCGGCACACGGCACCTTTCGATTCCACATTGGACAATTATTTAGCGGAACGATTTGCACCAGGAGCCGACATGATTCGTTTCGCATCTATGGTGAGAGCCGATTCCAGTTTTACTCGACTTTCTCAAATTTTCGCAACAGAAGCTGCATATCCGTTTTACGGCCACATCAAAACCATTCCAGAATCCGCCTACCAAGATTTTCAGACAGGTAAAGGAGCCCTTATCGATCAAAGCGTATTGGACCAATTTGGGTTGAAGGTGGGTGATTCCTTATCTATTGGTCTGAAGAACTATGCCATTTTAGGTGGCATGACCTCTATTCCTGGACAGGCACTGGCAGGTTCTTTTTTCGGACCACGTATCTTTATACCACTTCAAGGGATTAATGAAACCGGCTTACTCGAACGAGGAAGCAGAGTAGAATACCTTAGATATCTGATCTACTCGACTGAAGATGATCCAGCTCAGATACGTGCGGGCTTAGATTCTTTACGAAATGTGAGCAGTTTTGGTTTTGATGATGTGGAAGAGCGACGGTCCGAAGTAAGTTCTGCCATTGAACAGTTAAGTGATTTTCTGAATATGATTGGCTTTATCGCCCTTTTACTTGGTGGACTGGGCATTGGAAGTTCTATGTTTGTTTATATCCGTGAAAAGATACCTCAAATAGCCATTCTGAAATGTATTGGGGTAAAAGGCAAAGAGGCCATTGTGATCTTTTTACTTCAATCTCTAGCGATGGGTATTCTAGGAGCTTCAGGTGGGGCCGTTTTGGGAGTGGGTATTCAACAATTATTACCCTTTTTAATTTCCGATTTCCTTCCCGTTGAATTGGAACTTTTTATCTCTTGGCCTTCTGTTGGTATAGGCATATTTGTTGGGGTAATGGTTACCCTGCTATTTGCTGGATTACCTTTGATTGATTTAACACAGATTTCCCCTCTTCAAACGCTACGTGAAAGTGTGATCAAGGGCGATAATACTCTTCGTAAAGGTAGACGGGTTGTTTTTGGCTTGATGCTGTCTGGCATCTGGCTCTATGGATTTTGGATGTTGGATTCTATAGAGGCTGCTTCATGGTTCAGTTTGGGAGTAATCGTACTTTCGGGTATTATGGTTCTCATTTCATGGGGTATGATGCGATTAACGCGAAAAGTTATTCGACCATCTTGGTCCTATGCTTTTCGACAGGGTATGTCGAACCTATACCGCCCACATAATCAAACAACAACCCTTTTGCTAACATTTGGCTTAGGTATTACGCTCATCAGTTCATTGTACCTCACGCAAGATTTACTACTGAGCGCACTTAACTTTTCTACTTCGGATGACATTCCAAACGTTGCTTTTTACGACATACAATACGACCAAAATGATGGAGTAAATACCATTATAAATGAACTCGATCATACCCTGTTGCAGAATGTTCCCATCGTTACCATGCGCTTATCAGGAATGGGTGAAAAAAAGGTTTCTGACATTTTAGCCGATACCAATAGAACGGCTCGAAGATGGGCATTACAACGAGAGTATCGCTCCACATACAGAAATAAACTCATTGAAAATGAAACACTCACCAAAGGTGAATTCATCCCTGAGTATAACTTAGACATGGGGAATATTTCATCTTCACTCGTTCCTATAACCGTTAGTTCTGATTTGATGGATGATTTGGATGCTTCTGTTGGTGATACCCTCGTTTGGAACGTCCAAGGTATTGAGATATTGAGCTATATATCAGGAATCAGGCAAGTAAATTGGGACGAACCTCAGCCTAACTTCTTTGTGGTTTTCCCTGATGGGGTACTCAATTATGCTCCACAATTTTTTGCAACAACCGTTCGTAGCCCTTCCCGATCCGATGCATTGATCTTACAACAAAGAATTGTCGAAAAATATCCTAACATTTCAGCCTTAGATATTGGATTATTGATTGAATCTTTTAGAGATTTTCTGAACCAAATAACCTTTGTTATCCAATTTATTGGACTGTTTAGCATCATTACTGGGCTTATAGTTCTCGCGGGTGCTGCCGCTAGCAGTCGTTTTCAGCGCTTGAAAGAAGCTCAGTTGCTACGAGTGTTAGGAGCCCAAAAACCCTTGATTAAGCGGATATTATTTATAGAATTTTTCACCATTGGTAGCTTATCCTCTATTTTAGGCGTTGGACTTTCCTTAGCTGTTAGCTATTTAATTGGATACTTTGTTTTTGATTTGGTCCTAAATCCAAGGTGGTTACTCATACTCTCTGAAATCGTCATTATCGTAACACTGGTGATTTTGGTGGGCGCTGCCAACTCAAGGCTTTCATTTGATCAAAAAAGGGCATAAAAAAAAGGCTTCTTTCACGAAGCCTTTTTAACACTAACTACGGAGATTAATTGAGACTAAAGAGGTCATATCTTTATTTTCACCCCAATTAATACATTCATTTTTTGATTACTCTCAGAAATGACCTCTTGAATGGAAGTACTTGAGGAAATTTCTTGATACTCATATAAAATAGAACGGTCATTCCACTTGAGATATTGTGTGGAAATATCCAGGAAAACATCTCGACTCAAAGGAATACCCAAGCCTGCAGAATAAAGTGTTCGGGTTTCGTCTATTTGAACCGATTTCGATGGCAGCCAATGTGCGCTAGTTCGTATCTCAGCGCCTTGTTTAAACCTATATTGTAGACCTACACGTGTATTCATAACCGATTGATACCTACGACTAATACTTTCTTGTATCGTAGCTTCTTGGTCTCGCAAGAAAGCCATTTCATCAAAATCCAAGCTTTGATCATAGGTTAAATCAATGGTTGTTTTATCGTATGAGATAAAATCTAAACCCAGACTTAAATCAAAACCTTTTAATTCGGTGATGGCAGCTCCTACTGAAAATCGTGCTGGACGAGTAACCGAGTAGGTAAAATTTCCTTCAAAACTATCATAAAAAGGATTTAAAAAGTCATCGAACTTGGTAGTTACCATGGAGGAATACTCTTCAGTTACTTCCATGATGGACGGTAGGGTCCATGATGCCCCTATATTCAGATGTTGATGGAGTTGATACAAGGCACCTACACGAGCCTCTATACCTAATAGGTCAGATCTAAGCTCATCGGTTAATTGTATACTAGAAACATCGGTACCATTTTCTCCATTTTCGTCTTGTTCAATGAAATTACCATCGTACACATTATCTAAATCCTCTTCTAATACATTCCTGCTGAGATTATGATACCCCTCACTTACACCTAAAGAGAACCCTAAGTGAAGATTTTTTCTAAACTCGGTAGCCAAGAAAAAGGCATATTCCCTTAACCGACCTTCTTGATTAAGTTCCGTTTGTTGATAAATACCAGGGAATCCCTCATCGAAACCAATTCTAAATATGGATTCTAAGGTTGTTTGTTCTTGATCAGCGTAATCAATGGCATAGGTTTCGAAGGCAATGTTTTGATAATCACTCGATTCGGATTTAAATACGTCAGTAATTGTACTTTGATTATTCCAAGCACTTGATCCTAAGTTTCGATCATAAATACTGTTAGTATGAAAACCTCCACCAATAACCAAGCTTCCTACTTTTGTAGGTACTTTGTATACAACACCGGCATTACTAAATAAAGTATTCCTATGATTTAGTTCGAGTGAATTACCTCGAAAGCTCTGTGTATAGTCGATCCTGTTATTTAGATAACCCAGATCCATATAGCTGGTTCCTATCAAAGACATAGAAGCAGGATTATCTACAAATCCTGCATAACCGTTTTCCATCGCAACCGAAGGTAAACTAGCAGAATTGGCACTTCCTATGTATTGTTGGCTTGTAAATAGCTGAGTTAAACTCGTGTAACTCATAGGGTCATAGCCATCTTGTGCGAATATTGGTGAAGCTACAAAACCTACGGATAGCACTATGAATAGTGAGTATCTAACTGTGATTTTATGGTTATATGCTTGTGTTTTCATGACCCACCTCCTCGACTTGTACTACCAGTTGAACGAGAGTTTGATGCACTTTTCGTACTACTGGAACGCGATGTACTACTTTTTACAGCTGATGATGAACGGCTGTTGGAATTCCCCGTTGATCGAACCGTGGTAGAACGATTGGTAGTACTGTGACTGGTTGTTGAACGAACCGTGGTAGAACGATTGGTTATACTGCGCACGGCAGAAGATCTAGAAGATGAATTAGGACTGTATGATCGGTATTGTGACGAAGAACTGCCCGATCGCCCAGTAGACCTACCCGAAGAACTACCGGTAGATCGCCCAGTTGAACCGCTACTTCCCGAGCTTCTCACTGTTGATTTTGATCCACCAGTGTTAGAGGAACCGCTCGAGCGTATAACACTCCTGCCCGTAGTTCTACCCGTTGATCGTGTGTCGATAGCTCTCGTTCTTGATTGTGTAGAACGCGATGGGGTATCTTCCCATCGGGTCCTACTAAGTTGCGTAGAATTACCCGTAGTACCATTCTTTTCAGAACTAGATGAACGTGTAAGCGTACCAGCACTGGAAGTACTTAACCCATATCTACGTGCTCCGCGTAATTGGTTGGTAGCCTTCGATGATTGATCTACATAAACAAAGGTCTGATAGGGTGAATACCCCCAGTAGCCGCCATATGGGTTATAATATCCAAATCCATATCTGTTAAACCAATAATATCTATTCCATGAAAAATAGAAAGGATCATAATAT
>JAYPDB010000111.1:2994-6903 GCA_038125045.1 Bacteroidota bacterium | reverse complement strand
ATTCTTTTTTCGAAGATGAAACCGAATCATCTAGCACGACAGTGGATTCCTTTTTCGAGGAACAGGAATCCGAGGACGATGCAGAAGCAGCCCCCTCCCCTGAACCGTCTCATGATGCGGATGAGGGACTCGTAAAGGCCTTAAAAAAGAATCAGAAAAAGTACATTAAAAAGCTTTTTGGAGGTTCTGAGGCGGATTATTTGGAGGTGCTTCAGACCTTGGAAGGTAAATTTGTGTGGAAGAATGTCATTAAATGCCTTCAAACCGAAATTATTCCTGACTATGAGATTGATATGACCTCAAAAATAATGGTTCAGTTCACCGATGAATTACAAAAATATTTCACTGACTAATCGAAGTACGTATGTAACCTTTTAAACCCACTCCTTATGAGCAAGATACACGATGAAAAAGGCCAACAACGCTCCGAAAAAGTTGAACGATTACTCAGCTTAAGGGCTGAGGCTAAAAAGGGGGGCGGTGAGGAACGGATTAAGCGTCAACACGATAAGGGTAAGCTAACGGCTAGGGAGCGGGTTCATCTGCTGCTAGATACGGATAGTTTTAAGGAAATTGATGCCTTTGTAACCCATCGTTCGTCGGCTTTTGGTCTGGATGAACAAAAAATTTTAGGCGATGGTGTAATCACGGGATCGGGTACCATCGATGGGCGACCTGTGTATGTATACAGTCAGGATTTCACGGTTTTTGGTGGTTCGCTTTCGGAGACGCATGCCGAGAAAATTTGTAAAATCATGGATTTGGCCATGAAAAACGGACATCCTATTATCGGGTTGAATGATTCAGGAGGGGCTCGAATTCAGGAGGGTGTTTCTTCGCTTGGTGGATATGCCGAAGTCTTTTGGCGCAATAGTATGGCTTCGGGGGTTATTCCTCAGATTTCAGCCATTATGGGGCCTTGCGCCGGTGGTGCGGTGTACTCACCTGCTCTTACGGATTTTATCTATATGGTTCAGGACAGTAGCTATATGTTTGTTACCGGTCCTAATGTGGTCAAAACAGTTACTCATGAAGAGGTAAGTTCCGAGGAACTCGGTGGGGCAGCTACCCACACCCAAAAGTCAGGAGTGGCTCATTTTTCTACTCCAAATGATGCCATATGTCTACGTGACATTCGAAGACTTATGAGTTATTTGCCATCGAACTGCGAGGAAAAGCCCCCGGTTCAACCCGTGAAAAAACCTGACGCGGCGAAGGCGGAAGCCTTGAATACGCTGGTTCCGGAAAACCCGAATAAGCCTTACGATATGAAAGAGGTGATTGAGGGCGTGGTCGATGGGGAGAGCTTTTATGAAGTTCAACCCGAGTATGCGGAGAATATGATTACAGGCTTTGCTCGATTAGATGGTGCAACCATTGGTGTAGTGGCGAATCAACCACTGGCCTTGGCAGGAGTTCTTTGTATTGAGTCTTCACTGAAAGCGGCACGTTTTGTGCGATTCTGTGATGCTTTCAATATTCCATTGCTGGTTTTGGTAGATGTGCCCGGATTCTTGCCGGGTACCGACCAAGAGTGGGGAGGAATCATCAAACACGGCGCAAAATTGTTGTATGCTCTGTGCGAAGCTACGGTTCCTAAGTGTACGGTCATCACTCGGAAAGCCTATGGAGGCGCGTATGATGTGATGAATTCCAAACACATTCGAGCCGATTATAACGTGGCCTGGCCAACGGCTGAAATTGCGGTTATGGGGACCAAAGGGGCAGTAGAAATCATATTTCGACAGGAAATAGCCGCCGCTGATGATCCAGCAGCCAAACAGGCCGAGCTTGAGGCGCAATACGCCGAGGAATTTGCGCATCCCTACAAAGCGGCCTCGAGAGGGTTTATAGACGATGTAATCCTACCATCGGAGACCAGGGATAAGTTGATTCATGCGTTTAAAATGAGTGCCCATAAAGTGGATTCGGTGCCTAGAAAAAAACATGACAATCTTCCTCTTTAATAACCGGATTCTTCGTATCTTATAGGCTGTTCAATTTTCAGTATTTAACCTATGAACTACGGATTCGAATGGATTCGTGCATGGTTCGGTACTGTTAACTTATTTCATATCCATGCAACAAGACCTTCGAAATATCGCCATTATTGCTCACGTAGACCATGGCAAAACTACTTTAGTCGATCAAATTTTAAAGCAATGTGGCACTTTTCAGGCCCATCAAGAAGTGGACGATCGTGTAATGGATTCCGGTGATCTGGAAAAAGAACGTGGGATTACTATTTCGTCAAAAAATACCGCCGTTTCTTGGAAAGACACCAAAATCAATATTGTCGATACCCCTGGTCACGCCGATTTCGGAGGTGAGGTTGAGCGAATTTTAAAAATGGTGAATGGGGTAATACTCCTGGTCGATGCCGCTGAAGGTCCTTTACCGCAGACTAAGTTTGTGCTGCGTAAATCATTGAGTCTAGGGTATAAGCCTATTGTATTAATCAACAAAATCGATCGTAAAGATGCGCGCCCCGATGCGGTGCTGAATGAGATTTTTGATCTTTTTGTGATGCTCGATGCCACCGATGAACAGTTGGAGTTCCCCGTTTTGTATGCCATAGCCAAGGAAGGGATTGCAGGTACGGATTTAGATGCGATGGGTACCGATCTCTCGAGTCTTATGGACACCATTGTGTCTCACGTCCCTGCTCCTGAACAGCCCTTAGATCAACCCTTTAAAATGCTCATCAGTAGCATCGATTGGAACGATTATGTAGGCCGTATTGCCGTGGGTCGTATCGAACAAGGTGTGGTGAAAGTGAATCAGGATCTCTCCCTTGTGAATGGAAAAGGGGAGGTCAAAAGTAAGGGCCGCGCCACCAAGTTATTTTCTTTTAGCGGGTTGAAGAGAGAGCCCGTAGAGCAAGCGGTGGCCGGTGATATTGCGGCGATTGCAGGTTATGAGGGGGTGCATATAGGTGATACCCTAACCGATTCTAGTAATCTTACGCCACTAGAGTACATTGACTTAGACAAACCTACCATAGCGATGTATTTTCGCGTGAATAACTCACCTTTTGCTGGATTGGAGGGTAGTTATGTGACCTCGAATCAGTTAAAGGATCGTTTAGAGCGGGAAGTTCGTACCAATGTAGCGATGAAAGTGGAGTTTACGGATAGTCCTGATGTGTTTAAGGTGTCGGGTCGAGGGGAGCTTCAAATGGCGATACTGATAGAGACTATGCGTAGGGAAGGTTATGAGTTTGCCGTGTCTCGCCCAGAGGTTCTTATGCAGGATATGGAGGGCATATTACATGAGCCAGTAGAAGAAGTGCTGGTGGATGTGCACACCGATTACTCGAATCGAGTCATCGATAACCTTCAGAAGCGTAAGGGTATCATGCAGAGTATGAGCCAGGAAGGAGAGAACAACCGTATCGAATTTAGAGTGCCCTCTCGTGGGCTTATTGGATTCCGAGGGGAACTACTTACCGAGACTCGTGGGACGGGGATTATGCACCAACAGTTTGATACCTATGAGCCTTTTGCGGGAGAAATACCAGGTCGTAGTAGAGGAGCTCTTATTGCTCTTGAAAAAGGTGAGACCACGAACTATGCCCTGGAAGGTATACAAGATCGAGGGCAATTTTTTGTGGAGGCAGGAAACCCTGTGTACATGGGAATGGTGGTTGGGGTGAATAACCGTGCCGACGATATGGTAGTGAATGTGGTGAAAAAGAAAAATCTAACGAACCATCGAGCAACCCAGACCGCGGATGCTGTGAAAATATCTCAATCTAAGAAAATGAGCCTGGAGGAGTATATTGAGTTTTTGGCATCTGATGAGTGGTTGGAGGTAACCCCTGAGAGTTTGAGAATCCGCAAAAGATTTTTGGATCACAACGAGCGAAAAAGAGAAGAGAAAAAGCAGCAGAATCAGTAATTAATGGTG
>JAYPDB010000111.1:0-2894 GCA_038125045.1 Bacteroidota bacterium | reverse complement strand
CTTATGCTAAGCCATAGAACTTTTTTTTACGCTCATGGTAGGGGCTGAAAAATTCTTTAAGTGCTGCATGATGGGCATTCAAAAGGTTTGGATCTTCTGAAAGAATACGGCGGACTTCATGTTTAGCCTCTTGTAGTATGTCCTGATCTTGTAGAATATCGGCATACTTAAATTCGGGTAACCCACTCTGTTTGGTTCCTAAAAAATCACCAGGACCTCGCAGTTTTAGATCGACTTCTGCAATTTCAAATCCATCGTTGGTCTTTTCCATGGTTTTAAGTCGAATAGCACCGGATTCACTAATGGCATGATCGGGCATTAATATACAGTAACTCTGTCGGCTGCCCCGTCCAATGCGACCTCTTAGCTGATGCAATTGCGAGAGTCCAAAACGCTCGGCATGTTCAATGATCATGATGGATGCATTGGGAACATTAACGCCAACTTCGATGACCGTAGTGCTTACCAAGATATCAACCTTACCCTCTGCAAAGTCCTTCATGATGCGGTCTTTGTCCTCGGAAGAAATTCGGCCATGCAACAGTTCAACCCGAAAAGAAGGAAATCGCTCTTTGATTTTTTCAAAGCCAGCAGTGGCATCCTTCAGGTCCAATACTTCCGACTCCTCGATCAACGGGTAGATAATGTATACTTGCCCGCCGCTGCTTAACTCCGTTTCCACAAAACGGTATACATCTTCGCGACGTTTTTCGGATCGAATTGCGGTGCGAATGGGCTTTCGTCCTTTAGGAAGTCCCTTAATGATCGATATGTCTAAGTCGGCGTATAAGGACATGGCTAAAGAGCGTGGAATGGGGGTGGCACTCATCACCAACATATGGGGATGGTCCGCCTTATTGAGTAGTTCTGCCCTTTGTTGTACTCCAAAGCGGTGTTGTTCATCGATTACAACCATCCCAAGGCGATGAAATTTGACGTCTTTTTGAATGACCGCATGCGTTCCAACTGCGATATCACACTGTCCTCCTTCCAAAGCCGTAAGTACATCTCTGCGTAGACCCACTTTTTGCCCCCCTACCAGTAAGCACACATTCACATCGAGTCCTTCAAAGGATTCCTGAAGGCTTTGAAAGTGTTGTTCGGCTAAAATCTCGGTGGGAGCTACCAGTGCTCCTTGATACCCATTATCTACTGCCATGAGCAGCGCACCCATAGCCACAACAGTTTTACCCGCTCCTACATCCCCTTGAATCAATCGATTCATTTGTTTGCCGGATTGAATGTCTACTTTGATGTCAGCCAGTGCTTTAATTTGCCCTTCCGTTAGCTCAAATGGGAGATTATGGGTAAAATATCTATGGGTTCGAGGTTTGGTTTCTAGTAACAGAGGACCTTGATGGGAAGAACTTCTCTGATTATGTATTCGCTCCATACTGAGTTGAAACAAAAACAGTTCTTCAAATTTAAAACGTTTTAACGCTCTTTTGTGAGCTAAGTGAGTATCGGGCATATGGATATCACGTATGGCCCGATCCCTAGTGGGTAGATCGAAACGCGTAAGTAAGTCGTCCGGCAAAAACTCCATTAGCTTTTCAACCGAGAGAATATGGGTAATCCATGTTTGTATGTGTGAATTAAAAATACGCGCCTGGTGAAAGTGTTTGCCGCTAGGATAGATGGCCACTATCTTAGAGAAATTGGACAGGTCGCTCTCCGAACTCAAGACATCGGTTTTTGGGTGAGCCATAGAAATATGCCTGCCATACTGTTTGGCAACCCCAAATAAGGCAAGTTTTTGGCCGGGTTTAAAACGTTTTTTGAGATAATGAGCCCCTTTAAACCATACAGCTTTCATGCCACCGGTTTCATCTTTGACTACAATCTCCAATCGTTTTTTGGCTCTAAAACCCTGTTCTTCTACGGATTGAACCGTACCTGCTACCGTAACTTCTTCGCCTTGCCCTCGAAGATGAGCAATAGGCATCACATTGCTTCGATCCAAATAACGGCGTGGAAAGAAAAAAAGTAAATCATACACCGATTGGATACCCTCTAGAGCTAGGGCTTCTGCTTTTTTATGACTTAATCCGGGTAATGCTGTTAGATTCAAGTGATATACAGTTATATATCGGTATTACGTAAAATGAGGATGTATTGCGAAGTTTTTTCACATCAATCCTCGGAATATCGTCTTTTTTTAAAAAGATCCCATATTTGGATGGTTTCTATGTTGAACTTCTAATTTTTCTTGTCGTATATTGTCAAGCTCTCGAATTGATGGACTATTCCATCACTGGCCTTAACCAAAATTATTTGAACAGTGCCAACGATACAACAACTTATTAGAAAAGGTAGAAAAACCAACAAACGCAAGACCACAGCTCCTGCTATGCAAAGCTGTCCTCAAAAGCGTGGAGTATGTACGCGTGTGTACACAACTACTCCAAAGAAACCTAACTCTGCTCTACGAAAAGTAGCAAGGGTTAGACTAACCAATGGTATTGAAGTTACCGCCTACATCCCGGGTGAAGGCCACAACTTACAAGAGCATTCTATTGTGCTTATCCGTGGAGGTCGTGTAAAAGATCTTCCAGGTGTGCGTTATCATATCATCCGTGGTACTTTAGATACCGCCGGAGTAGAAGGGCGTACTCAAAGCCGAAGCTTGTACGGAACCAAGAGACCTAAAGCGAAATCCTAAGTTTAGTTTGAAACATTATGCGTAGAAGAAAAGCAGAAAAACGGGATGTACAACCCGATCCGATATTTGACGACAAGCTAATTACTCGCTTTGTAAACAACTTAATGCGCGACGGTAAAAAAAGTGTAGCGCGTAAAATTGTATATCAGGCATTTGAACTCATCGAAGAGCGTACGGGTGAAACGGGCGTAGAAGTGTTCCGTTCAGCTCTTCAAAACTCAACTCCTGTAGT
>JAYPDB010000110.1:3996-6988 GCA_038125045.1 Bacteroidota bacterium | reverse complement strand
AATGGATTGATGATGATCCATGGGAAGTGATTTTGGGAGTACACATTGGGAATTACGTTGAGGAGTTCGAGTTAAACCCTCGCTCACAGCTTCCCGGTCTTTTGAACGCGACCACTCCATCGCCTAGTTTTGCGGAACCTCAATGGGCGGAAGCTACTGTTCACTTACCCTGGGCGGGTAATGAGCTTAACTATTATCTCCGCGCTCGCTCGCACGATGGTGCGGCAAAACGATTCCCACGAGACCCTTCAGCTACCATCACCCTTGAAGTGAGCAAACCCACACAACGGGTTCTAATCAATGAGCTCATGGCCGATAACGAAACCACTTTGAGTGACGAGTCTGGCGCATTTGAAGATTGGGTAGAACTCTATAATCCTGGGACTTCTACGGTGCAGCTTTCCAATTATTATCTCACCGATGACCTGCAAAACCCTGGCAAGTGGGCCCTACCAGATACCAGCATTGCTACTGAATCGTATTTGTTAGTATGGACCGATAATGATCCTGAAGAGGGGCCTCTTCACAGTTCATTTGCCTTAAGTAAAAACGGTGAGGAAATAGGGCTCTTTTACAAAGATGTACTAAGGTGGATTCCCATCGACTCGGTGCGCTTTCCTGCTTTGGGCCTCGATCAAAGTTTTGGCCGGCCAGCCAATAATGCCTCGCTAGGCTTTTCTGTGCTGAATTCCCCCACCCCTGGGGCTTTGAATGGCGAAGCCGTATCTACAGAAGAGTATCTGGATGCCGATATGAAACCCTTAAGCGTTGAGTTATTAGGGAATTATCCGAATCCCTTTAATCCTCGCACTCTGATTCGCTTTCGAGTTTCTGAGCCTCAGTGGATCCGCCTTCGGGTGTATAATACCATGGGCCAAATCGTGCATTCTTGGCCAAGAACCCTATACGCTTCCGGTGATCACCAGGTAGATTTTACGGCTAATCACCTTGCCAGTGGGAGCTATTGGCTGCGTTTAGAAGCCGAGGGTTTATCCAGAAGCGGAAGCAGCAACACCGTGTTAAGTCAACCAATGCTGCTGATTCGCTAATTTCTGGTGGTTTTAAAAGGTAAAACGAGTACTAATAAGAAAGCTTCGACCCGCATTCACCAAGTAACCAGGCTCATCATTCGTGCCATCAAAATCGATGTCAACGGGATTACCAAGGGAATAATATGGGACATCCAGCAGATTATAGACATCGAATCGAATATCCATTCGCGATCCCTTCCACATCAACTGCGCATTCATCACACGGTACGATGGAACCGTAAATACTGGATTGTTCATCAACTCCATAAAGGACTCACTCACATAGCGTCCCTCTACCCGCAGGCTCCACTGAGTGGATACATATAGCATTAAGGCCTGATTAACCATCCATTCCGGAGAAAATATCGGATTTCTGTCCGTATAGGTCGTGCCATCTGGAGTCGAAAAGGAGGTGATATTTCCTTTCATCCACGTTAGATTCCCCTCCCAACTCAAGCCCATTCCCTTTTTTCTTCGGGTTGAACCGTTTCGCTCATCACCACCTTCAAAGCCAGAGGCCATGGGTTTAAGAATGGCAAGCCATTCGACTTCTAAACCATATCGACTACTGGAGACGATGTTCTCACGCTTTTGAACTCCAAATGCCAAGACTTCTCCAATGGGTGCGATTTCATCGACAATATCCATATAAAACAGATTCCCAGATAGCGAAACTTGTGAGCGATTCCAGCGTATTCCGCTTTCTATATTATTTACGTACTCTGGCCCAAATTGGGTATTTGTGGCAGATTCAAAATTATCGGCTGTTAGACTAAACCCTCCAAAAATATCAATCTTGGTAGGCTCACGCCCCATTCGTCCCATAGATACATAACTACTCAACGAAGTAGTATGCTCCCAGTAAACCCCTAATCTAGGGTTGAAGAAATTCCAGTCATAGCTTAGGTCCCCTTCAGAGGGCATTTCCATGAAACTATAGTCCGGACTCACCCTAAGTGAGGTGGAGCGAAGCTGTAGGTCTGCTTGAAGGCGGAGCTGCTCTAGCTGCCACGTAGCACTTCCAAACCAACTCAGCTCTTGTTTGGTGGAAGATTCCTGATAATAGGGTTCGGTGAAATTTGGGGTTACGGATTCTTCATTAATCCGATCGAAGCGATAGGCATGAAGACCGCTGCTTAATTTCCAATCGTCTGTTTCATAGTAAAGGGTGGTCATGAGACCATATTGATCATTGTAGAGCGGGTAATTGATTTGGGCTAAACCCCCACTACCATCGTCGTAACTATAAAAATAATCACCTCCGGCCGACCCATAATATAACGAGCTCTGCAGGGAGGTCTCTGCAGTTAGGTTGACACTGTGTTGTAGTTGAAACAACCGCTGCCCAAAATCATCGGTATCATTCGGATTCAAGTAGTTGATACGAGGGTTGGTTTCTAGGTCCGAGAGCGCCGTCGCTAAATAGCCCAATCCATTTTTGGAATTAGCATCAAAGGCGTTGAATTTAAAGAGATGCTTTTCTCCAAAATAGGCTCCCGATAAAAAGAACGAATAGGCAGATGTTGAGGTATTATCTTTATACCCATCGGATCTAAGCGAACTGTAACTACCATACATTGACCAACGGTTGTCGACCAATCCCGTAGACACATTTCCATGTAATCGGTAGGTATTATAGGAGCCAACGCCCAGATTGAGTTCCCCGCCTTGTTTGCGATCTTTCAATCGGACGGACTCAAAATTTACACTCCCCGCATAGGATGCCAAGCCATTAGGTGCGGTTCCCACTCCTCTTTGGATTTGAACCGACTCGAAATTTGCACCTAAATCGGTAAAATTAGAGAAGAACACCCCTTGATCAATCATGTCGTTGAGTGGAATTCCATTCAAGGTCATGTTAATACGTTCCTGTGAAATCCCTCTAAGGCGCATTCCTCCATAGTTGGCCATTTGTGTTCCCGATTCGCTATAGGTGAGCACCGATGGGCTTAGACGTTCTA
>JAYPDB010000110.1:1315-3896 GCA_038125045.1 Bacteroidota bacterium | reverse complement strand
CAAAAATGGCTTTTAAAGGTAGTTGAAAGTAGTTATTAGTTTTTTTTAATAGACAGGTACGTTGTCTATTTACGAGAATAGAATGCATGATTCCTCCATTTTTTACTGTTTATGGAGGAGGCTAACAAGTCAAGATGTGAACAGGTTTTCCTCCGCCGGTATGATCCGGTTCAGGTTCAAGGGTATAATCTCAGTCCAAAGTGGTTTACTAAGGACACCCCTAACCGCGAAATAAAGATAAGACGATTCGAAATGCTTTATCAAGTGTGATTTGAAAATGGGCCCACACTTAGATGAAAACCTCATCAATAACCGATACATTTCGTATATTTACACTCAGTGCAATTTCAAGCTTTTAATCAATCAAACATGCAACGCACCTCATTTTTCTGGCTACTATTAATGGGAACGGGCTTTATCTGGAGTCAGTGTACCAGCCCTTCAACCCGAAATAATCAAAGCTTCGATCCGGCCATCACGTCGGGGGATATACAGGCGCATATTGATTTTTTGGCTTCTGATTCCCTACAAGGCCGTGAAGCCGGTACGGCCTATGAGGCAATTGCTGCGGATTATATTATCCAGGCTTTTGAATCCTATGGCTTAACCCCCAAAGGCGATGATAATACCTTTCTACAAGCCTTTAGCATAAATACAGCACGACTTAATAACCCACATGCCAGTGATGATGCAGAGGGTGAGCGTCGTACAGCTCAGAATGTGGTGGCTTCGCTAGAAGGTAGCTCGGGAGGTGACGAATTCATAGTTATTGGGGCTCATTACGATCACTTGGGCTATGGAGAATTTGGCTCATTGTACCGTGGCGACACCCCTCGCATTCATAACGGAGCCGATGACAATGCCTCGGGAACCACGGGTTTACTTGAGTTGGCGCATTACTTTTCTAACCAACCACCCAAAGATAATCTATTGTTTTTAGCTTTTTCCGGCGAGGAAATGGGGCTACTGGGTTCGGCACATTTTGTGGAAGAGCCCACCGTTGATTTATCCAATGCAAAAGCGATGATCAACATGGATATGATTGGACGTCTCACCAATGATAAACTGCTTATTTTTGGAGTGGGTACCACCCCAAAGTGGCCGGAACTAGCGGAGGCGGTAAACACCGATTCCTTGGACTTGGATTTGGTCGATGATGGTACGGGCGCGAGTGACCACACCAGTTTCTACTACAAAAATATTCCCGTATTGCATTATTTCACCGATACGCATTCCGACTATCACCGACCTTCCGATGATGCCGAATACATAGAAGAAGAAGGTCAGGCTTTGGTGGTTTCTCATGTCGCTCGCATGATCGACGCCCTTGGCGATCTATCAAAAGCCGATCTCCCCTTCGTTGAAGCTCCCGGCGAACAGCGACAAAGTATGCAGCTTAATGGACCTACCCTAGGAGTGTTGCCTGATTACGGGTACGATGGTGTGGGCATGCGCATTACGGGCACCAATCCAGGCCAACCAGCTCATTCTGCGGGTTTGCAATCCGGTGATGTCATTATCGGATTAGGTGAGATTCGGTTTGAAGACATTTACGGATATATGGGCGCTTTAAATTCCCTTTCCGTTGGTCAAAAGACTACCATTACCATTCTTAGAGGTGGCAATGAAATCACACTCAACCTAAACCTCTAATCATTCATTATAGTTTTGAATTATGCCGACCTATAGCTATAAAAGAGAAGACGGGACTACCTTCGACATACAGCAAAAAATTAGTGAATCAGCCTTGGATATCTGCCCTACCACCGGTCAAAAGGTAAAACGTATCATCACTGGTGGAGGTGGAGTCGTATACAAAGGTGATGGCTGGTATGTAACGGATTATAAAGACAAAAAAGGCACTCCTAGTGAAAGTACCCCAAAAACCGAATCCACTTCTAAAGAGTAAGGTTTTAGGCTGTGTCTGATGTAACTCCCAAACACTCTGCATCCTATTTGTCGGCCCGAGACGAATTTGTTCAAATTTGGGGTGATATGGCCTCGGCTTGGGGCATTAACAAGACCATGTCTCAAATCCATGCCCTCCTCTACGCCGAGACTCAAGCCCTTCACACCGATGAAATTATGGATATCTTGGATATCAGTCGGGGCAATGCAAACATGAATTTACGTCGATTGTTGGACTGGGAGCTGATACATAAGGTCAACTTTGAGGGAGATAGAAAAGACTATTACTCAGCGGAAACCGACGTGTGGAAAATCGTAAATACAATTATTAAAGAACGTCAGCAACGAGAAATCGCGCCCATTAGAGACCAGTTGGCCAGCTGCATGAATCTACTGGGTGATGAACAGGAAATGGATGAGGCCAGCCTAGCTTTTAAAGAAAGAATTCAAAATTACGATGACTTCTTGGTGATGTTTGAACGATTTACCGACGCCCTTCTTCCATTCATCAACCAGAAAAATCTGAATCTCTTAAAACAATTGGTTCGCTTTGTAGAAGCCAAAGAACGTGTAAGTGATTTATTAAAGCCCTCCTCAGAAAAAAAGTAAGTACTCTGGTTTTTGTGAGTCTTATAGCTACGATACGCTTTTAGCTGAGACTCTAACGGGTTCT
>JAYPDB010000110.1:0-1215 GCA_038125045.1 Bacteroidota bacterium | reverse complement strand
AAAAAAAATTTAGGACATCGAAGCGTTCGCTTCGATTTAATTGAGTATTATCCCAAGGAACAAAAACTAATCCATGTGATGGATGCTTTTAGAGAATAATGGACGTTAAGCAACCCGAGCTTCGATGGTATGATTTTGTACGTAGCATGGTGGGCATGTTACTTTTCATCATCATCTTTACCCTACTCATACCCATTGTTAGCCTGCTACTCATCATAAGTTTAGGGCGGCTAAGTAACTGGTTCATCGAGGAAATGGCCCCACCGGTCGCTCGATTCATCCTGTATGTTTTGGGGATTAGATTCACCATAACATCGGTTGAAAACGGTCGATTAGATCATCCCGCAATCTATATTGTAAATCATGCGAGTACTCTTGATATCCTCACCATACTGGCATTGGGGATAAAAAAAGTTCGGTTTGTAGCTAAATGGGAATTACAATATTTCCCCTTTTTCTTTTTTTTGGGCCGTTTAACCGGGCAAATTTTTATTCAACGGCAAAACCGTGAGAAAGCCGTACAGACGCTCCAAAAAAGTTATCGGAACGTATTAAAACACAATTATTCGGTATTTATTGCCCCCGAGGGAACCCGTAAACATGAAATGCCCATAGGCACCTTTAAAAAAGGGGCTTTTAGAATGGCTATGGATCTAAACTACCCCATAGTACCCATCTATTTCGATGGAAATGCTACACTCAGTAGAGGCGGATCGATATTCACAAAATCAGGTAATATCACAGCGTTTGTCCATCCGCCTATATCAACAGCACATTGGAAGGAACAGGAGTTAGAAGTACATATTCAAAATATTAGAAATAAATATCTTGAATGGAGTACTCGCTAAATTATTTATTTATCTCTATAAAAATAGATTTTTTTACTCGTACTATCTCTTCTGCTTTTTACCGTATAATCTTTTTGCCTGCAAAATTGATAAACAGCTGTTCTCATTGAATTTACTGCCTTATCATTGGTATATGGAACTTCAATAGCTTGCCCACCTGGCTTTAACTTTTCAATAGCCTCCAAAAGTGGTTTAAATTTAGAAGATCTCTTCTTAGAAGATTTAACAACTGACCGTTTTACAAATTTAATATCCATTTATTCTTTAGTAAATATAAAATTGATGTCTTATAACTGATTATTTATATAATATAAAATTATTAATGTTTATACAATAATATAATCCAATATGGATTTCACTTTTATTT
>JAYPDB010000109.1:0-6991 GCA_038125045.1 Bacteroidota bacterium | reverse complement strand
GAAGCGCAAAGAATTTACCCGGATTTACGCGACTGGGCACCAAGTAATCTCTGGCGCCTTCGGGTGTACTTTTCATTAATACCGGGGTTTCAACCTCAACAAATTGCAGATCATGATAAAAATTCCGAATGATCTGATAGGTTTTTGACCGCAAAAAAAGCTTTTCCTGAACTTCCGGTCTTCGCAAGTCCAGATAACGGTATTTAAGTCGAACCTCATCATTGGTGCTAATTCCATCTTTAATTTCGAATGGAGGAGTATCGGCTTCCGAATAAATAGTTAATTCATTTACCTCAATCTCAATTTCACCTGTAACTAACTTAGGATTCACATTTTCATCCCCTCTGGCGATAACGGTACCCTTAATGCCAATAACGTATTCGGCTCGTAATTGCTCCGCTTTTTCGTGTAAATCGACATCTGTTTCCGTAAATACGATTTGAGTGACCCCGTAACGATCCCGTAAATCAATAAAAATTAATCCTCCGAGGTCACGACGAGGGCCTACCCAACCATTTAAAGTAACCTGTTCACCGATGTGAGCAGCCGTTAACTCTCCGCAGGTATGACTGCGTTGTAATGTTTTCATAAATCCTTATAACTAACAGTAATTGAGTGATTATACCATGTGATATCATGGTAACTTACATGAGAACATCAAATTACGCATAATGAGAACGAATATCCCATAAGAAGTTAAAATTGCTTGGCACTCCCAATAAATAGAGTTTTCAAATAGGGATTAGGTCAATGAAAACAAACCTTTAGTAAACTATTTTTGAGATAAAAGTATTTTGATTATTTTAGTGCTTCAAATTATCCTGTAAATCATTGAGTGCTTCTTCTCTTTTCGGGTTGAAGCTATCCATCCATAGTGCCTGGGGAGGTCTCCATGGAATCCATCAAAACAATCGTTGCCGACGGGAACGAAATTTTCCGTCATGGCTTAAGTTCGATACTGCATGAAGAAGGTTTCGATATCGTCACCGATACCGATAATGGTGCACTGGTTTTGACGGCCTTTGAACACGTTCAACCCGAATTATGTGTACTGTCCTTTAACATGCCAGAAATATCTGGCATTCACCTTGCGAATAAAATCATTGAACAGCGCCCCCAAGCTAAAATCTTATTATTAGCCGAAGATAGTTCTGAAGAAACGCTTAATAACTTTTTAGATTCAGGCGCACAGGGCCTGCTTATGAAAAGTGCGCACCGTATTGAATTGGTAGATGCTGCTACGAAAGTTGCTGAAGGTGAAACCTATTTAGGTAAGATTTACTCCAAAATGATGACGCGAGAATACAGAAAACTTACCTCCTACCGAAAAAATAAAAAAAGTATAACGCGTCGAGAACGTGAAGTATTACACTTGCTAATCGAAGGTCATACCAGCACCGAGATCGCACATCAATTATTTATATCTCCGCGTACCGTGGACAAGCACCGCACGAACTTACTCAAAAAGTTGAATCTAAAGAACACGGCCAGCTTGGTACGTTTTGCCATAGAAAATAAAGGCAATTTGGAGCAATTTTAGCGGTTAAGACACGATTTCCCATTTAACTACCTACTCCCTAAAGAGTTGTAGGGTATGCACACTTACCTTAGCCTAGCTGAAATGGCTACGTATTTATACGTAGATAAATTACGTATTTAATATTATTGAGCAATCGTAAAGCAAATCCTATGTTTAAATTGCAAATGGGGTAATAGCCGTCTGTAGATGATATTAGCCGCTTTCCATTGAATTGGGAGCGGCTTTTTTTATGCTCTTATGCTGCCCTTTTTTGAACAGATTTCAACACTCCGATGAGTGGTTACAAATAATAAGAAAGAGCCTAAGCTGTGGACCACAAAAAAAGCAGCTACATACTAATGATGCCACTGCTTATGAGATGTAGCGTGGGGCGGAATTGAACCGCCGACCTCACGATTATGAGTCGTGCGCTCTAACCATCTGAGCTACCACGCCAAAAGAGAAAGTAAATATAAGGCTTTCCTAGCATTTACATAAAGTTTTTTCTAATCCGTTATCACATTCCTTGGCTTAGTTTGTTACCTTTACAAAATACATCTAACAACGACGATTATGGCTCAGAAAATCACCAAACGATCCGAAGACTATTCCCAATGGTATTTGGATGTCGTAAAAGAAGCACAACTTGCCGAACATTCCCCTGTGAGAGGAAGTATGGTTATCAAACCTACAGGGATGGCACTATGGGAAAATATGCGGAATGCATTGGATGAAATGTTCAAGGAAACCGGGCATGAAAACGCCTATTTTCCCCTGTTTATACCCAAATCATTTTTGTCCAAAGAGGCCCAGCATGTCGAGGGTTTTGCTAAAGAATGTGCCGTTGTTACCCACAGCCGATTAAAAAGTGTAGAGGGAGGAGTCGAAGTAGACCCCGACTCACGCTTAGAAGAAGAACTTATCGTTCGACCTACCTCAGAAACCATTATCTGGGATACCTACCGAAATTGGATCCAATCGTATCGGGACCTGCCCATATTGGTCAATCAGTGGGCCAATGTCGTGCGTTGGGAAATGAGAACGAGGCTATTCCTTAGAACCATGGAATTTTTATGGCAAGAAGGCCATACTGCTCATGCTACTCGAGAGGAAGCAGTAGACGAAACGCTACAGATGCTTGAAGTCTATCGAAGCTTTGCCGAGGACTATATGGCCATGCCCGTTATCACCGGAGTAAAAACAGCATCTGAACGTTTTGCGGGTGCCGAAGATACCTATTGTATAGAGGCGCTCATGCAAGATGGCAAAGCACTGCAAGCGGGAACCTCTCACTTTTTAGGTCAGAATTTTGCAAAAGCATTTGATGTGACCTTCCAAGATAAAGATGGTGAACACAAGCTTGTTTGGGCCACGAGCTGGGGTGTTTCAACCCGATTGATCGGGGGTTTAATAATGACGCATTCCGACGATAATGGCTTGGTAATTCCTCCAAAATTAGCTCCTAAACAAGTTGTTATTGTCCCCATCTACCGAAGTGATGAAGAGCAAGAAGCCGTATTTGAATATGGTCATACCCTCTTGGCCGAACTGAAGGCAAAGGGCATTAGAGCTCATATGGATACTCGTGACACCTATAAGCCTGGATTTAAGTTCGCAGAGCACGAAGCCAGAGGGATTCCTCTTCGAATCGCAATTGGACCTCGTGACGTTCAAAATAACAAGGTGGAACTTGCACGCCGAGATACCTTTGAAAAGAACATAACCGATCGTGAAGGGATCGCCGATACCATCTCTGAGTTATTAGAGACCATTCAAAAAGACCTCTTTCAGCGAGCCCTGCAACGTCGGGATGAGCTGACCACAGAGGTTGAAAGCTATGATGAATTCAAACAGGTATTGGAAGAAAAAGGTGGATTTATTTATGCGCATTGGGATGGCACTCCAGAAACCGAAGAGCGTATTAAAAATGAAACCAAAGCCACCATTCGATGCATTCCTATGGGTGAATCAACCCCTGGGAAATGTATGGTAACCGGAAATGATTCCAAGAAAAAAGTACTTTTTGCTCGAGCATACTAACCACTATGTCTTCGGCTAGCGAACATCCCTGGTTTTCAGAATTACATCCCTTTGGGTTGTATGGAGCTCATGAATCACGGGACTTAGACCGAAAAACAATGAAAGCTTTAGGCATGAGTGGTGACACACTCATGGAGCTTGCAGGAAATCGGGCCGCCGACTGGATTGCTAGAGATCAGGTGAGAGGGAATAGTGGTGTATTGATAGTAGGGAAGGGAAATAATGGAGGGGATGCACTGGTAATTGCCCGCCTCTTAAAGGAACAGGGTATGGATATTGAGGTTTGTGCTACCTCTTCCATACAAATGATGAGTTCCGATGCCCAAGTAAACGCTCAGCGCTGGTTATCCATAGGTGGTACTATTCGAGTCGTGGACGAAAAAACACTGCCCGTGCTGGAAGAACTTCTAGAGAGCGCCGACTTTTGGATCGACGGGCTTTTTGGAGTCGGGTTGAATGCACCGCTTTCCGGCCTCTATCTATCCATTATAGAACTCATGAACCAAGTGGCCAAAAAGCAACGAAAAGGACATGGGATAGTTTCAACCCGATATGCACTTGACCTTCCATCGGGACTAAATGCCGATACAGGAGAGATTTTGGGCGAGGCATTCCAGGCCGACTATTGCTTTTGTTATGGTGCCTTGAAACCCGGCCTTTTATTGGCTCATGGACCAGAATGTGCAGGTCGAATCGTTCCCTGTCCCCTTCCCATACCATCCAGCCTTAAAACCTCTAAAGATTTTGTTATTGATGAGGAATGGATACGCGATGTGAAACACCTCTGGAACCCATTAAAGCCTGAGAGAAGTCACAAATACAAGCATGGCGTGGTCTATGTTATAAGTGGCACAGAGGGCATGACGGGAGCGAGCATCTATGCGGCTAAAAGTGCTTGGGCGCAAGGGGCCGGAGCCGTAGTCATCATTTGCCCCAAAGGTTTGATACCCACGTATGATTATCATCTTCCGGAATTGGTTAAAAAGAGTGTGGGCACGGACTCAGACCGCCTATTTAAACGTAACCATGTTTCAAGCATTCTCGAACTCGTGCAAGAGAAACCGGGATGTTGCGTCATCGGACCTGGATTAGGACAGGGAGAAGAACAATCGTATCTGGTAAATGAGCTGGTAACCAACTTTCAAGGTGATGTACTTTTAGATGCGGATGCTGTTGGTATGGTGAATACATCTATGCTGGCACAACGGCCCAATCATCAAAGGCTTATTCTAAGTCCTCATTGGGGTGAATTCAAAAAACTAGCCGCTGAGTTAGGAGGTTCTGAGTCGACATATGAACATTCTAAGCAGCAGGAAAACAGAAGCGAACGATGGAGAGCAGACATGAGCCATCGGCTTGCCACAGAGTATGGTATTTGGATCATTAGTAAGGGAAGACCTTCGATTGTGAGTACGCCCGATGGATATAATTACTGGACCAGCTACGACACGCAGGTTTTTAATCGAATGGGCTTTGGAGATGTACTTTCAGGAGCTGTAGCGGCTCATGTATTGAATAGTTCACATATAGACTTTGGAATCATTTTGGGTTTAACATCTCTTTGGGACAAGGCCTACCCCATATTTTCAGCCGGAAAAACACTCGAACCCGAGGACCTTTTTTAAATTATATGGTATCATGAAAATTGATTTTGTTCACATCATTCAAAAACACAGGCATATCATAGGCGGATTCTACGCCTTATTCACCTCTTCTATTCTTATTGGCACCTTGATTCCAGGTTCTAGTCTTTCAGACTACGAGGTTTTTAGTTATGACAAATTGATGCATTTACTGGCATTTATGGCTTGGACCTTGGGAACTGGGATTTGCTGGAGAGCTTACAACGATCGACGAGCACCTCTAAAATTATTGGTGGTAGCACCAATCCTATTTGGAATAGCTATTGAAATACTTCAAGGCATCTTGCCCACCAATCGAAGTCCGGAATGGATGGACGTTGTTTTTGATGCCCTTGGAACCCTCATAGGGCTTTTCGTGTATTTATTATTGTTACGCATTAAAGACAAAAAAGAGGGCGTAAATTTTACATATTAGGCTTGCGACGCACGTAAAAAATTCCTTTCTTTTTGATTCAAATTAAACTCAACATCGGCATTCATCATGACAACTGATAGAAAACAAGCAAAAGCCGACTTAAGACGTAGTTACAATATCTATTTGCAAGTAGGTCTTATCGTCGCTTTACTATCCGTAATCGGTCTGGTACGCATCAATTTATATAGTGAACCTCCTGCTCCACCCCCAATTGAAGAACAAGAAGAAGTGGTGATGGAAGAAGTAATTCAAACCAAACAAATTGAGACTCCTCCACCTCCACCAAGACCACCGGTCCCCGTGGAAGTACCTAACGATGAAATTATTGAGGACGAAATCATCGACTTGGATGCGGAACTTGATTTGGACGGCCCACTAGATTTACCACCCCCACCTCCCCCAAAAGAGGATGAACCTGAAGATGACTTCTTTGTTGTGGTAGAGCAAATGCCACAATTACGTGGTGGTCTTGCCGCTCTACAAAGAAAAGTATCTTATCCAGAAATGGCACGAAGAGCAGGTATCGAAGGTCGAGTGACCGTACAGTTCATTGTGAATGAGCAAGGTCGAGTTGAAAATCCTCGAGTGATTCGTGGAATTGGTGGTGGTTGCGATGAAGAAGCATTGAAAGCTGTACAAAGCGCCCGATTTACTCCAGGTATGCAACGTGGGCGACCCGTACGAGTACAGTACAGTTTACCTATTGTATTCCGACTTCAAAACTAATTATTGAACGACAACACGTTTGTTTTTATTGAAGCCCGTCTTATGACGGGCTTTTTTTTGCACATTATTTTGAATCATTATTTAAGAATCGAGAGCCTCGATAGCCTAAGAGGTTTCATTTAGATGCGCCTACAACCTAAGATTCAATTGATCCCTTAAGGTGCACAATACCGCTTTCAAATTGTCAAAGGCTACTCTAGAGATAGCCTCATCCAAGGGCACCCATTCAACCCGAGTAATTCCTTCTTCTAATTGTGCTGTGAATTCATCCTTAGATACAAAAGATGGATGATTACTTGTATTCATATAAACAGGCAAAACCATCCCGTACCAATAGGTTGTTTTGAAGTACTCTTTAGCTTTTTGATGATACGTGTGTTCGGTAGTGGTAATAAAATGAGTGAGAAGTAGGGCGTTCACCCCTATCTCTTCCTCTACTTCTCTGACGGCCGCGGCAGCTATTCCCTCTTTCTTTTCTACCTTCCCTTTGGGTATATCCCAGAGACCATTTCTTTCGATTAACACGACCTCAATATCGTGAGGAATACCTAAAGAATTCGCATGATTGAGAGCCCCATTCCTTCGAAAGAGCACTCCGCCAGCGGCGTTAATTTTTTTACTCTTTGTCACCTTCTTCACTTTCGCCAT
>JAYPDB010000108.1:0-7156 GCA_038125045.1 Bacteroidota bacterium | reverse complement strand
ACGCTATCTATGGATGCTGTACAAAAAGCCAATTCAGGTCATCCAGGCATGCCCATGGGTATGGCAGATGTAGCTACTGTACTATGGACCAGATATTTAAAGCACAATCCCAAAGATCCCCATTGGTTTGATCGGGATCGATTTGTTTTATCGGCAGGTCATGGTTCTATGTTGTTGTACAGTCTGCTTCACCTTTCAGGGTATGACCTAAGTTTAGAGGATTTAAAGTCTTTTCGACAGATGGGAAGTAAAACACCGGGTCACCCTGAATTTGGAATGACGCCTGGGGTTGAAATGACAACGGGACCCTTAGGTCAAGGCTTTGCAACAGGTGTGGGAATGGCTATGGCAGAACGACATGTCGCGGCCCAATTTAATGATGAACAGGAAACATTGATTGATCACTTTACCTATGCAATTGTGAGTGATGGTGATCTTATGGAGGGGGTTTCTCATGAAGCGGCTTCTTTAGCGGGTCATCTTAAGCTTGGTAAGTTGATTTATTTTTATGATGCTAATTCTATTTCAATTGAAGGAAATACAGATTTAGCTTTTACCGAAAATGTAATCGAGCGTTTTTTGGCGTATGGATGGCAAGTAATGGAAATTGATGGTCATAGTCATGGGGAGATAGCAGGAGCTATAGTAAGTGCTCAACAGAATACACGTAAGCCATCACTCATTATTTGTCGAACCAAAATAGGTTTTGGATCACCAAACAAGGAGGGTAAAGAATCATCTCATGGTGCTCCACTAGGAGAGGAAGAAGTTCGTCTTACCAAAGAAGTATATGGGTTCGACCCGAATAGTAGCTTTGAAGTGTCCCCCGCCGTGTATGAGCTTTTTAATCTTCGTGCAAAGGATGGGGCCATTATACAATTGGATTGGGAAGCAAAAATAGAAGCCTTGAAAAATGACAATCCAGAAAAATATGAGCAAATCCACTCATGGATGAATCGAGATTATCTCAAAAACCTGGATGCTTGCTTACCTACATTCGATGCCGACAAAAAGGGAATGGCTACCCGAGCAAGTTCTGGTAAGGTAATTAATGCCATCAAAGACTCCATACCAAATCTATTAGGAGGTTCGGCAGATTTAGGGCCAAGTACCAAAACTGATATAGAAGGCGATGGTTCGTTTACTGTAAAAAATCCAAAAGGACGTACGATTCATTTTGGTGTTCGTGAATTTGGGATGGCTGCTGCTGTTAATGGGATGATGTTGCACGGGGGAGTTCATGCTTTTGGAGCAACCTTTTTTGTGTTTACCGATTATCTGAGGCCAGCACTTCGATTAGCTGCTTTGATGAAATTACCGTCCATTTTTGTGATGACTCACGACAGTATTGGTCTTGGTGAAGACGGACCTACTCACCAACCCATCGAACATCTGGCTAGTTTACGCGCTATGCCTAATGTTTTGGTTTTACGACCTGCCGATGCTAATGAAGTATCTCAGGCTTGGAGAACGGCATTAGAGCATACTACAGGTCCTAGTGTATTGGTACTTACTCGCCAGAATCTCCCAACCTATCCAAGAACAGAATCCAATCCTGCATCTTTGGTATCGAAAGGTGCGTATGTAATATCAGCATCACCATTGGCTACGCTAGATGGTATTGTGATAGCCACTGGATCTGAGGTGCAATTGGCCATGCAAGCTCAATCTTCTTTGGCTGAAAAAGGCATTGGTGTACAGGTGGTTAGTATGCCTAGTTGGGAGCTTTTTAACCTTCAACCCGAAGAATATAAACAACAGGTTTTACCTGCAGAGATCACTAAGAGGGTATCTATAGAAGCAGGTTCTACCTTTGGATGGCAGCGGTATTTGGGCTTAGAAGGTAAAGCCATAGGTGTGGATACTTTTGGAGAGTCCGCACCTTATGAAGAACTTTATGAACATTTTGGTATTACCAAAGAAGCCATAATCGATTACTTTAGCTGATTTAGGGTTAGCTTTAGAGATTGCCGTCATTTGCATTCAGAATTGATTACTTTTCAATCAAATCTAGACGCGTAATGATCGTATGAGTAATAAAGTTTTTTTGATTGACGGAATGGCTTTGGCTTACAGGGCCCATTTCGCATTTATCCGAGCCCAACTGACCAACGCAGAGGGGATTGCTACTGGGCCTATCATGGGATTTGCCAATACCCTTGATAAGTTGATAGAAGAGCATCAACCTACACACCTGGCCGTGGCTTGGGATACCCATGCACCTACCTTCCGACATGATTGGGATGATCGTTACAAGGCCCAGCGGCCACCTCAACCCGATGAGTTACGAGTAGGTATTCCTCTAATCAAAGAAATGCTACAGGCATGGAATATCCCAAGTCTTGAGCAAGATGGATATGAGGCAGATGATATCATAGGAACCTTAGCCTATTCGGTTAATGAAGAGGATGCGGAAGTTTTCATGGTGACTCCCGACAAAGATTTTATGCAATTGGTGAATGAACATGTACGTATGCTCAAGCCAAATAACCAATCAGGGGGATTTGATTGTATCGATATAGAAGGGGTGAAGGATTATTTTGGGGTATATCCCAATCAGGTAATTGATGTGCTCGCAATCTTAGGAGACGCCTCTGATAATATACCCGGGGTTCCGGGTATTGGTAAAAAAGGGGGCCCCAAATTGATTGAACAGTATGGGTCTTTAGCCAAACTATTGGAAGAGGCCGCCAACATCTCAGCAAAAAGGCAAAGAGAGAGTTTGATTGAGTATGCCGATGAAGCTCGTCATGCCTTAAAGATGGTGACCATTAAAACCGATGTGCCAAATACGCCTGATTGGCAAAGTCTAGAATGGCATGAGGCGCATTCTGCTGAATTATCTGAATTTTTCAAACGAATGGGTTTTCGAAGTTTAACCCGAAAGTATGAAGGAAAGCTTACGCAGGTTGGTGAATCAAGCGTGAAGGACGAAAATAAAGAAGATGGGACTCAACCTCAGGTGAGCCCGGATGCGACTACAGAAGATTATCTCGATTTATTCTCCTCAGCGAATGAATTGCAACGATACGATTCTACCCGCCAAGAATACCGGTTATTGAATACTCGAGAGGATTTCTTGGGCTTTATGGATAGCGTCGATTTCGAGCAAGCCATAGTCATTGATACCGAAACAGATCGTCCAGATCCACTGACAGCAAAACTGTTAGGGGTTGCCTTTTGTCAAAAGCCTGGATTTGCGGTATATGTGCCTTATTCTGAGGGAATGCATACCGTCTTGAAGAACATATTAGAACAAAGGAATCTCAATGTGGTAGCACACAATTATAAATTTGATTACCTGGTATTATCTCAGCATGGCATAGGTTTATCAGGTGAAGTTTTTGACACCATGATTGCTGCCTATTTGGTGGATTCTTCTCAAAGGTTGAAGATGGATGATTTATCCCCCAAGTATCTGAATTATACCCCAATTCCAATAACCGATCTCATTGGGACTACAAAAGGTCAAAAATCAATGGCAGATGTTCCCCTAGAGGAATTGGTACCTTATGCATGTGAAGATGCGGATATCACGTATCAATTATACCAACATTTAAGCCAGAAACTAGAAGCGGACCAATTAACTGAGGTAGCGCAACGTTTGGATTTTCCTTTGAGTCGAGTACTTGCTCGAATGGAACAGAAAGGAGTAGCCATAGATACCCATCTTTTATCTGAATTTTCAGACGCCCTGTTAACGGATATGGACACCCTCGAAGCTCAGATTTTTGAATTAGCAGGTGAGCGGTTCAACATTCAGTCACCTGCACAGTTAGGAACCATATTGTTTGAAAAATTAGGGTTACCAGCTGGTAAGAAGACCAAGACGGGGAAATATTCTACCAATGAGGCCGTACTCTCAAAACTTGCGCTTCACCATCAAGTCCCTAATTTGATCCTTGAGTATCGATCATTAAGTAAGCTAAAATCTACCTATGCGGATGCGCTACCATCATTACTGGTTGAACATACTAAGCGTCTTCATACGGATTACAATCAGTGCGTTGCAGCTACCGGTCGGTTGGCGTCATCAAATCCAAATCTTCAAAATATTCCAATACGCACTGCAAGGAGTCGTGAGATAAGAAAGGCCTTTATCCCTGAACAGGGCTTCCAGATTATGTCTGCGGATTACTCGCAAATAGAACTGAGAGTTATCGCTCATATTTCTAATGATGAGCACATGATCAAGGCCTTTAAAAGTGGGGAGGATATTCATGCTCGAACAGCCATGGAAATTTTTGGTTTAGAAAAGATCAGTGACGTCACTTCTGATCATAGAAGAAAGGCAAAAGAAGTGAATTTTGGAATTCCATATGGCTTGAGTGCCTTTGGACTCGCTCAAAATTTAGGAATTTCGAATGCAGAGGCTAAACAAATGATCGAAGCTTATTTTGATCGTTTTCCTATGATCTTGAACTATATTGAGGAATCAAAAAGTTTTGTAAAAGAGCATGGGTATGTATCTACCTTATTAGGCAGGAGGCGTTACTTACCCGATATTGAATCGGCAAATTGGAATTTAAGAAGCTTTGCAGAACGAGCAGCCATCAATATGCCCATACAAGGGACCGCCGCCGATATCATTAAATCTGCAATGATTTCGATTGATAAATGGATGGTTGAGGAAGGTGTTAAGTCACGAATGCTACTTCAAGTACATGATGAACTCATTTTTGAAATTCATCATGAGGAACTATCCTTATGTACTACCATCATTGAAAAAATGGAATCGGCTGCTGAATTGTTAGTACCGTTGAAGGTCGATTGGGGTATGGGTGCTCACTGGTTAGATGCGCACAATTGATCTTATAAAATAGTTGGATTAGGCGCATCACCATAGACATCTTTCGGGTCAAATACCTTCTCATCTTCTTCGTAGGCAAGTTGCCCATCTTGTTCATGAAAAGCTTCTTTGGTAGGAACGCTTCTATAGAAACAGGATCGGTAACCAACATGACAACTAGCACCATTACCTTGCACCTCTACCCGTAACCAAATGCAATCTTGATCGTCATCAATCCGCATTTCTTTTACGATTTGAGTTAATCCTGAGGTTGCACCTTTATGCCAAAGTGTTTTTCTACTTCGGCTATAATAAACAGCCTCACCAAGTGATATGGTTTTTTTTAAGGCTTCTTCATTCATATAACCATGCATGAGTAACTCACCGGATGTATAATCCGTGGTAACCACTGGCATAAGACCGTTTTGATCAAATTTTGGAGCCAAATCATGAGCTTCTTCAACCTGTTCTATGGATATTCTCTTTTTGAATTGAATTTCGTTCATTGGAGAGGAGTCTATTATTCGTTTGAATTAAGTGAATAGTGCTACTAGAGCAATCGAAGGTAAAATAAGGAGATTATCTCTTATCAGCTTAACTAACTTCGGGTTCTTTTTTGAGCACCTTAATCATAAGCAGCTTTAACACTAAAACTTGTACCTAGTGCGGAGCGTCTATTTCTTTTGAAGATTGTTTCGTTAATTCTGCGATGAGCTACGTTTTTGTTCCTTTAATTTAGGTTTAGGTACGGGATCATATCCATGATTACCCCATGGATGGCATCTCGAGATTCGTTTTAATCCCATCCATAACCCTTTTATAGGACCCCAAAGTTGAATGGCTTCAAGGGTATATTGCGAACAAGTAGGGTTATATCTACAACTTCTGCCCAAATAGGGTGAGAGAATACCCTGATATAATCTAATGAGTCCAACCAATAGTGAACTGGAGAGTTTTGTAAACCACATTACTTTGGTAGGGTATAACGAGTACCTTGATGACTATCTTCTAAAACGATACCAATATCTTGTAAACGATCTCTTATGGCATCTGAGAGTTTGAAATCCTTCTGAAGTCTAGCTTGACTTCTTAGGTCTAATAAAATCTCAATCAACTCTTTTGATAGTTCTGTAGAATGATTGGGATCGTTTTCTTCTTTACCTAATTTAAGTCCAAGAATTTCTTCAAATACTTGTTCTAACCATTGTTGAAGTACGTCAATATCTGATGGAAATTGATGATTTTGGAGATCTTTTTTGAGTTTCTTTACATGATCAAAAAGTGATGCAATGGCTTGAGCTGTGTTGAAATCATCATTCATTGCGGATTCAAAATCCTCTTTAATAGCTGGAAGACTTGGAGTCATCATTCCACTTGTATCTATGGTAGAGGAGTCTAACTGCAGAATAAAATTCACCAAACTCATCAGTTTATTACATCCTGTCTCTGCAGCTTCTAAAGCTTTCTCTGAGAAATCGGTGGTGCTACGGTAATGGCTTTGCAGCAAAAAGAAACGTATGACTTTTGCTTGCCATGCTCGGTTGAGGAGTGGATGATTTCCAGTATAAAATTCTTCTAAAGTAATGGCATTACCTAAAGATTTGCCCATTTTCTGCCCATCCAGGGTTACCATATTGTTATGCAACCAATATTTGGCGAATGAATGACCTGTAGCACACTCGGATTGTGCAATTTCACATTCGTGATGAGGGAATTGATTTTCGAGACCTCCACCATGAATGTCGAATTCCTTACCAAGGTACTTGATACTCATGGCGGAACATTCGATGTGCCATCCTGGATAGCCAACCCCCCAAGGAGAGGACCATTTCATTAAATGTCCATCATTGGCGCGCTTCCAAAGCGCGAAGTCTGCAGGATGCCTTTTATCTGATGCCGATTCTATTCGTGTACCCGATGCGGCATCCTCAAGATTTCTACCGCTAAGTTTTCCGTACTCTGGTGCCGAGCTCACATCAAAATAAACGTTCCCATTAATCTCATAAGCATGTTTTCGGTCGATGAGCTCCTGAATCATTTGGATCTGTTCTGGAATGTGCCCCGTTGCTCTAGGTGAGATATCGGGTCTAAGCACATTGAGGGCATCCATATCCCTGAAATAAGTGTAGGTATAACTCTCTGCAATCTGCATAGGGTCGACTTGTTCTAATCGAGCTTTTACAGAAATCTTATCTTCACCTTCATCACCGTCGCCCACCAAGTGCCCAACATCTGTTATGTTTTGAACATAGCGTACCTGATATCCAAGATATCTCAGGTACCTGAGTACGATATCAAACGCTACATAACTCTTAGCATGCCCCAAATGGGCATCACCATAAACAGTTGGTCCGCATACATACATAC
>JAYPDB010000107.1:3191-7205 GCA_038125045.1 Bacteroidota bacterium | reverse complement strand
TCCATATACTCATGGCTCACATTCATCACCTTATGACCTATTTCATGGGCAATGGTGCGTCTTTGGCGATCGGGACGCTCTAGATTGGATAGACTGATAACTCCTCTATAAGGCTTAGGAATAGTGCCAGGATAAGAGTAAGAAGGAAAGGAAAGTCCGCCTGTTCGGACGGTTTTCATAGTCCAATTTCGACCCTCAGATACCATAAGGAAGGGATAAAATACATCTTGAAATACCACAAAATAGAGAGTACGGTGACTGTTTTCCTCTACTTCAATAATATGTTCAAGCGCTTGGGAGGCGTGTTCTGTCAACTGAGCTGGATGTCGCTGACTGTGTTTATACAGGTTGATGTAGCCAGTATTTGGAATACCAGGAACTTCGTTTGCTTGAATGGATAAAAAGGAAGGGTTAATCTCACCTGTTTTAATCCATAATACATTAACTTGTACTCCAGCAGGTGCATAAATTTCTTTAGCGGCTTTTAGTCCTGTTAACAGGCGATCCAAAGTTACTTTTTTAAACTCGGGATCTAAATTGGACGGAAGATAAACCCCCACATCCATAGTGGGTTTGCCCGTGACCAAATCCGCGTTCATTGCTGAGTAATCAATGGAGTCGATGATGGACCATTGAGCCGTATTTGGTCTATCATTTACAGGTGTAGACGAATCTTCGGATGTGCAATTGATGCCGAATACAATAAACCAACAAAATGCAATCCCTCTAATCAGAGGACCAAACAACTTATCTATTTGTGTTTTATGTTGCATGATTTCTTAGCCTTCGATTCTACAAATTGGTAAAAGCATTGCACCGCTTTTACTTATGAACTCTTTTACTGTATATTGTTTAAGCACAATATAAAATTTGAAGTAGTAATAAAAGAGAAAAGTATCTGTTTATACAGCCTATGCTGCTCATCAAATTAAGCAGTGATAATAGGTTTGAAGTAGAGAGCCCGTCCCTACAGGTGACGGGCTTTATTTTTGGCTGGTTCAGGCTAAAGGCTAGAAACGACTAAGATTACTTTTCAATCGCCCCAATCACGCGTTCCACCAAGCCATTCATAGCGCTGCCCTGAATCCAGCGAGCAACAATTACCAAATCGTTTTCAGGATCAACATACACCATGTTGTTACCCGCTCCTAAATGCCAAAAAGCGGTTTCAGGTGCTGCGGGCATGGCTTCTTGTCCGGGATTTAGAAAGTAGTTCATATACCCATAGTTTTCTCGAGCGCTGGTGGGTTTTCTGGACATAGTAATCCAATCTTCGGAGATAATTTGTTCGCCTTTCCACTCGCCGTTCCGTAAGGTTAATAGCCCAAAGCGCGCCTGATCTCGGGCACTAATAAACATCCCGCCACCCCAGTGGCCCCCACCACTCACACTTTGCATTTGTTTTCCATCAATGAGCACCCATGAGTTTTCATAGCCATGCCAACGCCAAGTGGGAGAGGCGCCTATTTTGTCCATTACTTGTTCTTTGAGTACCTGTGGAAGTGGCTGCCTCCACACATTTAAAGCGGCTAAAGCCAAGAGGTTTACTCGCACATCGTTGTATTCCCAAACACTTCCCGGTGTATGACGCTCACGAGTAATCCATTCGCTACGCTCTCCAGAGGGGCGATCGGCCCAGTCGGGTTTTCCAAAGAGGGTGCCCTCCCAATCGGAGGTTTGTTGAAGAAGGTGCTCCCAGGTAATTTGGGCGTTATGATCCGAACGAAAGGGTTCTAGAAAATGAGCTTCACCCACCTCCGCTCCTTTATCTCTGTTGTACACATCATCTATGACTAATATGGGTGCCATATAGGGAGCCACGGGATCCTGCACATCTCTAATGAGACCGGCATCCCAGGCCAAGCCAACGGTAGTGCTTAAGAAACTTTTGGTTACACTGTGGGTCATATCGACTCGAAAAGGTTCTCCCCACTCGGCTACGATGTACCCGTTTTTCACCACGATTCCGGTCATTTCGCCCCGGCTTTTAAAGGGCCCTATTCCATCGCCAAAAGGTTCCCTCCCAAAGGTACCATAGTGATTGATTTCCATATTCCGAGGATTCTCACTTTCCATGGAAATGGCATAATCGATGGCCTCTTGTAATTTTATGGGATCAAAGCCTGCGGCTTCTGGGTTCAGCAGGTCCCATTCTCCCCAATTGCCCGGATAGTAGGGCTCGGGAGCGGAGGGGGCTTGAGCGCTTGCTTCAACCCGAAAAAGAACAAAAAGAAGGATAATGGAAGAAAGGAATCGCATGTTTCAGACTCTAGTATTTAGCAGGGGTTCCCGCGGGTGCGAGACTTTTTTGGATAAAGCTGCGAATGTCATCATTGGCGTTTTTAAGATCCTCTCGGCGCAGATACATCATGTGTCCGCTTCGATAGCCTTTGAATTCGAGGCGGTCTTTCATTTTGCCTGATGGGTCAAGGTGCCACATGGTGTATTTCGCATCATAATAGGTGGTGGCGCCATCGTAATAGCCACTTTGTATCAACACATGCAGATAGGGATTTTGAGCCATGGCTCCACGTAATTGTTCGCCCGTGCGGTCGCCACTTCGATCCCAAGGGCTCACTGGGCCAAACATGTTGTATTTTACATCGGTATCGTAGTTGAGGTTCTGTTTGAAATACATGTTAATAGAAGGTGTAAACGAATGCAGCCATGAGGTAAGCTCGGAGTTAAAATCGGGACGTGTTCCGGCGTCGGAGCGATCAAGGCCTTTGTATCGGGAGTCCAATCGCCCAACGGTATGCCCTTCCTGTCGCAGCAGGTCTTTCCAGAAAAAGGAGGTGGGTACATCTAGGTTATGCTGGCGAATAACCTCTTCAGACAGACCAGAAAAACGGGCGAATTGCTCTATGGCATGATTTTTTTCATCGGCACTCATCCAGGCTCCTTTCGCGAGAATGGGAATCAGTTCGTTTTGGGTAAATTCTTCAGAGGCTTCGAGTGCATCAAGTAAATCCAAAGACTGAAGATCCTCTGGAAGCTGCTCGTGATACCACGCCGCGGCGGTATAGTAGGGCAGGCGATTGGCCTGATTTACCGGACCGGAGCGGTCGATGCCTAAGCCAGTTGGGGACACCAAGATGACGCCATTAATGTACATCCAATGCGAATTTTGAAGCTCATTGGCCAAGCCTGATACCCGCGTAGTCCCGTAACTTTCACCAATGAGGTATTTAGGAGAGGCCCAACGATCGACCCGGCTCACGAAGGTGTTGATCCATTCGCCGAGATATTCGATATCCTGATTCACGCCAAAAAATTGCTTGCGATCGGCCTCGGGGTGTAGAATTCGAGAATAGCCAGTATTTACAGGATTCACGAAAACTATGTCGGCCACGTCTAAGATGGAGTAGGGGTTGTCTTGAAATCCGTAGGGTTGAATGGGGTAGCCTTCCTCATCGATGTTCAGAACCTTGGGCCCAGTGTACGCCAAGTGCATCCATACCGAAGCCGAGCCCGGCCCCCCATTAAAGGAAATGACCAAGGGTCTGCGCTCGGTAGACTCCACATCGGTGCGTTCGTAAAAGGTGTAAAACAACGCTGCTTGAACCACGCCATGATCGTCCCATACGGGCTGAGTTCCAGCGGTGGCTCGATAAGGCACCTTTTTTCCTTTAATGGTTACGGTATGCTCGGTCACCGATGCCGACTCGGCAGGGAGAATTCGGGAGGGGGTGATTTGTGGGTCATGGGTGCCTTCATAGGCCGTGTCGTCGAGCCAAACCGAAGATTCGGTAGCTTGTTGAGCCCATGTGCTCATCGGAAGCCAAGCCATAAAGAGCAGGGTCAAACTACCTTTCAAGGCTCGAATGACAGGGTTTAAAGGGAGTTGAATTAAATGATATGGGAACTGAAACATAGTGTGTGCCTTATCGTACTAGCTTGGGTGTTTAAGTCAGGGAATCTCTACGTCGTATTTGGAGAAAGCCGCAGACAACTGGACGTTTAAATCATAGATAGAATGTAATGGCTCAAATTGTAAAGAAAAACAAGAAATCA
>JAYPDB010000107.1:0-3091 GCA_038125045.1 Bacteroidota bacterium | reverse complement strand
CGCGCCATTGTTGGTGGGCTCAGCTTTTCAACGGTCATTACCCTGGTCGTGCTGCCCTCAATTTATATGATGCTCGATGATGTTCGCATCTGGGCGGCCCGTATGGTTCGGGTATCCTAAAACTATACGTTTTTACCTTTCAGCATTTTATTCCAATACAGATACGGTAACATATATTTTTTCAGCATCCACAGTCGCCAATGCTCTTTGGAAGAGTCAAAGACCAGCATTTGCTTCAATTTAGGATCTGGCGTGAAATTATTGTCATAATCAAACTCGGCCAGCACCATCTTGCCATAGCCTGTGACCAAAGGACAGGACGAATACCCGTTGTAGGATGTATTGTCCGCTTCTTTATTTGCCATCATTCGCTTGATGTTATCCAATACGATAGGCACTTGTTTACGAATGGCAGCCCCTGTTTTTGCGGTTGGAAGCGCGGCAACATCTCCGAGTCCAAAAATATTGGAATAGGAATTATGCTGAAGAGAATGATGGTCTACATCCAACCAGCCTCCCGCATTGGCTAAGGGAGATTCCCGGATAAACTTAGGAGCCGCTTGTGGCGGCGCTAAATGCAAGAAGTCGAAAGGCATTTCGATTAACTTCTCGCCAATGACTTTAATACCCAGTGCATTACCCTCTTCAAAAGCAGGCATATCACCTTCGGGGGCCATGTATTTGAAATGCGCCACCTTATTATCGCCATCAATTTTCACCGGAGCAAAAAACGGTTTGAAATGCATTCCGTACTGATCTATTACCTCCATGAGGGTTTTTTTGATCTCTGGCACACCAAAAATGACCGAACCTGGGGTTGCGAACACCACATTACTTTTGTTTTGAAGTCCATGCTTACGAATGTAATCGGCCGCTAGATAGGCAATCTTTTGAGGAGCTCCACCACATTTGATGGGCGTCGTGGGCTGCGTAAAGATGGCATTTCCCCCCTTGAATTTTTGTAGTAACTCCCACGTGTGCTCAGGATTCGTGTAATTAGAACACACCTGCCCCTTGTCTAAGGCTTCTGAAAGACCTTCAATCATAGAAGGCTCCATGACCAAGCCTGGCGCCACGATTAAATAGTCATAGGATAGTGCACCACTTTTTTCGGTGTGAACCTGATTATTTTCAGGATCAAAACTAACGGCATAATCTTTGACCCAGTTCACTCCCTTAGGCATTACCTCAGACATCGGTTTCGCCGTTTGCTTGTAATCATAGGTGCCAGCTCCTACCAGCGTCCAAGCGGGTTGATAGTAATGGGTGTCTTTGGGTTCTAGAACGGTGACGTTGATGGAAGAACTATGCGCGAGTAATTGACTGGCCGACATAATTCCCGCAGTACCACCACCAATGATGAGAATTTGTGTTTCCATAGGATCCGAATATGTAATTATCTGGTTAGTTGGGCAGGGAGAAACAGTGGAGCATGAACCATGCGCTCTTTCCGAGCATCCAATGCACTTTTATTTAAGCATCTTTACTTAAATAATAAAGCTTTACATACAATAAAAGCGCTTTTTTAAAGAAATCATAGTTGTTATACCATGTGGGGTTGATATAATGTGTGAAAAGCTCCGTATTTTGTATGTAAGAGCTAGTGGTAGGAAATCTTCATATAGTATTCATCTTTTCGGACTAATCTACCTATGCACTAGAAAATCATTGATTACTAGAGCTATTAACGAATAAATAATAATGTCATGTTAGAGTTTTTACAGCAACCTATGCCTTGGTATGTAGCCGGGCCACTCATTGGGCTTATGGTCCCACTACTCCTATTATTGGACAATCGACAATTTGGGATATCATCAGCTTACCGTCATATGTGCGCCGCTGTTCTACCCAAGGGTAAATTTTCCTTCTTTTCCTACGATTGGAAAGCCCAGCGTTGGAACTTAGTCTTTGTATTGGGCATCGTTATCGGGGGCTATTTGGCGTCCTTAACCACACCCGAAGGCTATGCGACCGCTATTTCTGAGCAAACCAAATTGGCTCTAGGCGAATGGGGCATCACCAATTTCAGCGGCCTGATTCCCGCCGAGATCTTCAACCTAAGCTTTCTAGCAACTCCCGCAGGTGTTGCGATCATGGTTGTCGGTGGTTTCTTCATCGGGTTTGGAGCTCGCTACGGTGGTGGTTGTACGTCCGGTCACGCCATTTCTGGCTTGTCGAATTTACAGCTTCCCTCGCTCATCGCCGTTGTCGGCTTTTTCGCAGGAGGTCTGTTGATGACCTACTTCATTCTCCCCCTAATTTTAAACTAAGAAGGTAATCGACATGAAATATTTACTACCCGGTATATTTTTTGGTTTTGTAGCCGTTAAATCGGAAGTCGTTTCTTGGTTTCGTATTCAAGAGATGTTCCACTTCGATTCTATTCATATGTACGGAATTATTGGATTGGCCGTTCTAGTGGGAATGATTTCGTTACAGCTTATCAAGCGATTCCAGTTAAAAGATCTCAGCGGCGCTCCCATTTCGGTCGCCGATAAGGACATGACCCCCAAACGCTACATTATTGGTGGTTCCATCTTTGGTCTCGGTTGGGCCTTAGTGGGCGCGTGCCCCGGCCCTATGTACGCCCTAGTAGGTGACGGTTACTGGATGATGCTGGTGCCTATGTTCTTCGCCTTCCTAGGTACCATGACCTATGGCATTATTCGAGAGAAGTTGCCTCATTAATGTAGACCGTTTCTTTTCGGTTTGATTGTTTATTGACTAAGGTCAGTTTCCATTCGGGTTGAAACTACCCGTTTCAGACTCTTTATTCGCCCTCATTTGACATCTTAAAACAGATGAACGATGAGGGCTTTCTTTATGGAAAACAACACTGTAGCCTGGTTCCTTACCAGGCTATCCAGACTAAGATAAATTTCGAAATTTGCGAAACTTAGAGTATCATTAAAAGTATCTCTTAACTATCTGAAAAGTATTTTTCGGAAAAGTCTCATTAAACTAAGGTTTTGAAGGATACCACCGATATACACACGGTAGATTTAAGACAAAATAGATCTCAATTTTCCATGAATAAGTGGGCTAAATGGTTCAATAAAGGCTGTTTTTTAGCAATAGGCATATTGTTGGG
>JAYPDB010000106.1:0-7311 GCA_038125045.1 Bacteroidota bacterium | reverse complement strand
ATTTTGGGCATGGGAGACGTCGTTTCATTAGTAGAGCGCGCTCAACGGGAATTTGATGAACAGGAAGCTCAAAAGCTTCAAAAGAAAATCCGATCCGACAAATTCGATTTGGAAGATTTTCTCGATCAAATTCAAAAAGTAAAAAAGATGGGAGATCTAGGAGATCTCGTCAAAATGATCCCCGGCGCCAGCAAAGCAATAGAAAATGCAGAAATCAATGATGATGCTTTTAAGCCCGTTGAGTCTATTATCTATTCTATGACGCCGGAGGAGCGGCGGAATCCCGAAATTCTAAATGGCTCTCGCCGAAGAAGAATTGCCCAGGGTTCCGGTAGAACTGTTCGTGAAATAAACGACCTCATTAAACAGTTCGATCAGATGAAGAAAATGATGAAAACCATGTCCAAAATGGGTAAAGCCGGACGTGCGCTTCAAGGACTTAAAAACATGCCCTTTGGGCGATAAAAAGCATTAAACAAAAACTCAACTGAGGATAAATCATTGATTAAAATTAGACTACAACGAAAGGGGCGTATTCGTCGCCCTATTTACCACATTGTTGTTGCCGATAGCCGTTCACCCCGCGATGGGCGAATTATTGAGCAGGTTGGCCGCTTCGATGGAGTAACTGAAAAAAAAGAAACCGTACTTAACGAAGAGCGTATTAGCTATTGGTTAGATAACGGCGCCAAGCCTACCGATGCGGTACAAAAAATTCTTCGCAACGAAGGGTATCTATATAAGCGCCACCTACAAATGTGGGGCAAAAGCGAAGCTGAAATTGAAGCTGCTTTAGCAGAGTGGAGCGCTAACAGAGCGGCTAAAAAAGAAACCGAAACTACTCGAAAAGAGCAAGTTCGCGCAAGCCTTTTAGCCGAAGAAAAGGAAGTTAAAAAGCAGACCGAGCAAAAAGCATCTCAGGCGGCTGCCGAGATGGCTCAAGAAGCCGCAGCAGAAACAGAAGTTGCCGAGGAGGCAAGCGATGTAGCGCCGGAAGAAGAGGTTACATCGGAAGAGGCGTCTGTCGAGACCGTTGAGGAAAGCAGCGCTACTGAAGAGGATACCACAGAAGAAACAACTGAAGATACTGATGATAGCGAAGAAGCACCTACTGAAGAGGGGGCTGAGGCTGCGTCAGATGAGGCACCTGAAGTAGAAGCAGAATCTGTTGAAGAGTCCGGAGAAGCCCCAGAAGCAACAAGCGCCAGCTCTAAAGATATGACGGCGAAAGAAGCTGTTGATCACATCGCTGCTCATTCTGTAGAAGAGCTAGAAGGATTCATTACTTCCGATGAAGAGCGTAAAACCGTTTTGGCCGCTTGGGAAGCAAAAAAGGAAGCATAAGCTAATTCATTCATGGCAACTGATACCCACCCGTCTTTTGTAACAATAGGTTATATAGACCGTGTGCACGGGCTGGATGGGGAACTAAAGCTTATTTGGGATATTGATCATCCGCTGGTGGTACTAGAACAAGAAAACCCAGTGGTTTTCTTTAAAAACATTCGCGGTGACTTTTATCCTGTTCGTGTGAGTTCTTTTCGGGTTGAAAAGAAAAAAAACTCACAAACGTTCTTTGTTATTTTTGATCAATATAATAGCCGGTCGACTGCTGAGACCTTAAAAAATCATCGTTTGTATATAGACAAAGGTTTTTATGATTCCTTAATAAAACCCTCTGAACCCACTACTGAAAACTATGTTGATTACAAGGTATTAGATATGCAAGGCCGCGTAATTGGTTCTGTTCAACCACACAATATTCCTAGTGTTCAGCCTCTTATTCAGGTGGCCACAACAAAAGGTAGTTTGTTGATACCGCTGGTAGAACCCTATCTAGCATCAGTAGATACCAATTCGCACCAAATTGTTGTTTCTAATCTTGAAAATCTAATCGAAGAATGATTCGATTCGATCTCATATCAGCCGTTCCTAGTCTTCTATCAGGCCCTTTAGACCACAGTATTGTACAGCGGGCTAAAGATAAAAACCTGGTTGAAGTATATGTTCATGACCTTAGAGACTATACCAAAGACAAACATAAAAAAGTAGACGATTACCCCTATGGCGGTGATCCTGGAATGGTGTTAACCCCCCAGCCTATTTTTGACTGTATTTCTTTGTTGTGTAAATCTCGCCGTTATGATGAAATCATTTTTACTGCGCCCGATGGAAAAGCCTTCACTCAAAAAGAAGCCAACCATCTAAGCCTTAAAAAAAACATCATCATTCTTTGTGGACATTATAAAGGTATCGACCATCGCATTCGAGAACACATCATCACCCAAGAGTACAGCATTGGGGATGTGGTATTGTCGGGAGGAGAATTACCCGCAATGATGATCGTAGACGCTATTGTTCGTTTACTACCTGGGGCTATCGGTGATGCCGGTAGCGCGCTAAGCGATTCTTTTCAAGACGACCTTCTTGAAGCCCCTGTTTACACCAGGCCCGCTACCTTTAATGGTTGGGGTGTTCCTGAAGTATTGCGCTCAGGTGATTTCAAAAAAATTAAAGCGTGGCAAGATGAACAGGCTTATACGCGGACAAAAGACCGGCGAAAAGATTTGTTAAAAGACGACAAAAAAGATTATTAACTTACACTCAGGCCTAAAGCCTGTGATTAATTACCATTGATACTATTATGGACAAACTAAAACTAGTAGAACAAAGCCTCATTAACGAGGATATTCCAGCGTTTACTGCTGGTGATACTGTTAATGTTCACTACCGAGTTCGGGAAGGTGAAAAAGAGCGTATCCAGCAATACGAAGGCGTTGTATTATCGGAGCGTGGAAACGGACCAAATCGTACATTCACCGTTCGTAAAATGAGCGGTAGTGTAGGGGTTGAACGTATTTTCCCTTTTAATTCACCTTTTATTGCAAAAATAGAAGTTAAGAAAAGAGGTAAGGTTAGACGTTCTAAACTCTTCTATCTTCGTGAATTACGTGGTAAAGCAGCACGTATTAAAGAAAAAGAGTCTAAAAAATAGACTTTATGCTACTAGGGAATTTCAATTCTTTTCGGGTTGAAATTCCCTTTTTTTACATTCATAGATAACTCACTCATGAATATCATTTTATTTGGCCCTCCTGGTGCAGGAAAGGGTACACAAGCCGATCGAATAATAAATCACTATTCATTAGCTCACCTATCAACAGGTAACATGTTTCGATCTGCTATACAGAACAAAACACCGTTAGGGGTAAAAGTTTCTTCTATACTTGCGTCTGGAGAATTGGTCTCTGATGATATCGTAGTTGCTCTAGTAAAAGAAGAAACAGAAAAAGATATATATACCAACGGTTGTGTGTTTGATGGCTTCCCAAGAACCGTAGCTCAATCGATTGCTTTTGATGCTATGTTATCCGAACGAGGCCAAAAAGTAGATCTTTTATTGTCTCTTACCGTGGATAATCATGAGTTAATCAACCGTATTTTATCTCGAGGTCAGGGTAGAAGTGATGATACTGAGGAAGGTATTAAGCATCGTCTAGAAGTTTACAATAACGAAACGAAGCCCGTGTTAGATTACTACCAAGAAAAGGGTTTTGTTGTTGAAATAAATGGCACGGGTTCGGTTGATGATGTTTTTAATAGAATTAAAGACTCAATCAGCGCTATTTAAGAGTTATAACTTCTCTAGTATAGCGTTCCTGTTGCATTCATAAGCCTGTTTCCCAAGAGCATAGATCTCTTTTGCTCTAAAAAAATCTAAGGTTTGAGCCATTGATCTTGGCATCCTTATAAGTACACCTGGTGGATAATGAACTATGGTTAATTCATTAACCTTGTTTTGAGAAAGCGTAAAGGTGGTTTCCATCAACTTTAATAACGATAGGGTTTCGCGATCTTGCTCATCGGAATCGTCTTCATGTTGAAGGTATGAAGGAATAATTTGTTCAAACCAATGAGGCAGGGGTTTTTTATCCCCTTTATTGGTTTTCTTTATTTCTAATCTTTTATTTGATGGACCGCTTAAATCAACTCCAATTACAATTGAGTTTTTTTCTTTTGAAGCTAAATTTAATGGTAGTGGATTAGTGACCCCGCCGTCAATTAATACATGTTTACCTGTCTTATGAGGGATAATAAATCCTGGAATGGCTACAGTCGCTCGTAGAGCGTTATACAAATCACCTTTTGTAAAATAAACTTCTTTACCGGTCACAATATCTACAGCCACTGCTGTAAAAGGGATATTAAAATCCTCAATACATAACTCTCCCGTCATTTCTCGGTGTTTATTAAATGTTTTCTCCCCTTTAATAT
Source organism: Bacteroidota bacterium (assembly GCA_038125045.1). Classification (GTDB taxonomy): domain Bacteria; phylum Bacteroidota; class Rhodothermia; order Balneolales; family Balneolaceae; genus UBA1275. Next base: position 3,036 of record JAYPDB010000106.1, on the reverse strand, counting down.
AACCCTCTTTGGTCAAGGTAAAATCCATTAAATCAAATACTTCATTTCGATCTAAACCTAATAACCATTTTTTATTTTCATCTAAGTGACCAGCAGCATAAATACCTCCAATCACAGCTCCCATTGAGCAACCAATAACCCTAGATATTTCGATATTATCCTTTAACAAACCCTCAATAATAGGTATATGAGCAATACCTCTTGCCCCACCACTTCCTAAAATAAGTTGAACTTTTTTCTTCACACGACCTACTTTTCAATGATAATGGTTACTGGCCCATCATTAATTAAACTCACCTTCATATCCCCACCAAATTTACCGGATTCGATAGGTACTTGAGACTGTTTCTTTAAATAATCTAAAAAGTAATTATATAAACCTTCTGCCTGCTCTGGTTTTGCAGCCTCAATAAAACTAGGGCGTGTCCCTTTTTTAACCATACCATAAAGTGTGAATTGTGAAACAACAAGTATCTCCCCTTGTATATCAATAACTGATTCATTCATTTTTCCTTCTTTATCCGTAAAAATTCTTAATTGTAATATTTTATTTGCTACCCATTCTATGGTGTTATAGGTGTCTTCTCCATGAAAACCTACGAGCACAACCAAACCATGATTAATAGAACCAATTACAGTGTTATCTATCTGGACATTTGCTTGATTAACGCGCTGAATGACTAATTTCATAAGTAAATTACATGTGGATTTAAGTGTGGATATCTATGTGAAAAAAAGGGGATAAAATAATCTTCAAAATCTTATCCACGACTTTCCACAAAAGAAAGATGTTATCAACGTTCTAAATGAATAAGTTTTTTTGTGAATTTTTTAAGCCATCTAGTATGTATAAAATAGGTGTGAAAGTTTATAACTCTATGGTTTTGAATATAGTTTTTAAAAATCGGACTTATTTAAGCAAGAAGTAGTTTTTATTACATGACATTATCCACATAATTAATAACATACTATCACAGTACGTTAAATGGATATGAATAAATTAATTATCCACTTTTCAACAGTACCTACTACGTATTACTAATTATTTAAATTTTATTATATCTATAAAACCACTGTGGAAAAATAAGCTTATTTGAATCTAAACTAATAGAACAAAGATGGTATATTTGTATGTGAATTATGGATAATTAACTAAGCATGAAAAAATCTTCATTTACATACAAAGACTCCGGTGTAGATATAAAAGCTGGTGAAGAACTTGTAGACTCCATCAAAGATTTAGTTAAAGAAACTCATGGTGTAGAAGTATTAACTAATATCGGCGGGTTTGGTGGCTTCTTCAAACCGCAATTATCATCCTTTAAAAACCCAGTCTTTGTTAGCTCAGTAGACGGTGTAGGTACTAAATTAATCGTTGCTTATAAAGCCAAAAAATACACTACAGTTGGGCAGGATTTAGTAAATCATTGTATTAATGATATCGCAGTATGTGGAGCGACCCCATTATTTTTTCTAGATTATTTTTCTACTGGTAAATTGGAAAAAAATGTAGGGGTAGATGTTATTAAAGGTTTCGCACAAGCATGTAAAGAAAATAATGTAGCTTTAATTGGTGGTGAGACCGCAGAAATGCCGGATATTTATAAACCAGGTGAATTTGATCTTGCGGGTACGATTGTTGGTATTGTGGATGAAGATCAGATTATTAATGGAAGTTCTATTCAGGATGGCGATGTTTTGATAGGTTTTGAAAGTACAGGTCTTCACACAAATGGATACTCACTTGCAAGAAAAGTCCTTTTTAATCATTATGAAGTAGATGAGTTTGTAGATGAGTTGTCTTGTACTATATCAGAAGAATTATTAAAAGTTCATAAATCATATCTTAGTTTAATTCAGTCTTTAAAAAAGATTACGGGTGTGCATGGTTTTTCACACATCACTGGTGGTGGTATTGTAGGAAATACAAAAAGAATATTACCCGGTGACTTACAACTATCAATAAACTGGGATTCATGGGAAAGACCACCTATTTATTCATTAATTCAACACTTAGGTAATGTACCGGAAGATGATATGAGAGCTACATTTAATTTAGGTATTGGTTTAATTTGTGTAGTAGATGCCGATAGTGTAGAGGAAGTATGTGATGCATCAAGAGAATTAGGAGAAAACACTCATATTTTAGGTTCGATTAAAAAGAACCTATTAAGAAATCACTTTTTCCTTCAGTAACATCATATATCCAACCTAGACCAAATGAAAGTTGGATATTAGATACACTAAATAACATATTTAATGTTGTACCAACACTACTTCTAGTTGGGTAACTGGTAGCACCTTCAATATCTAGGTTGTATACTCTATGAGCAAAGAGCTTTAAGTATATGGTTTGTAAACTTGTTGGTATAGTAAATAAACCTTGATCTAAATAAACTAAAGGAATTAAAGTTTCTGTAGAAAATCGCCCTAAAAAAGCACTTTGAGGAAAAATTGGACTTAAATAACCTTCTTTTCTAATCACATTAGTACTGTATGCTAGTTGATCGCTTTGATGTAACAAAGCACCTTCAAAAAGAGTTGAAATATTTTTCTTTTTCCAAATAGGTAGATATACTTTTTGTTCAACATACATACCATATCGTTTATTTAAAGAATATGAAAATTGGTTATTATCAATTTTAAATTCACCTGATGCATCACTTAACCCTCTAGTGCTAAAAATTTTGGTAATCAATCCTTTTCTTGGTTGAATATCCCTATATAATTGTTGTACCCTGAAATTAAAACGTACATTGAAATCCAGTTTCATTTGGTTTATGTACTGTGATAAAACATCACCTGTTTCATTCAAATACCTTTGTTTATTGACTTTTATTGTAGGTGTGAATTGAATAAACGTAGTGCGCGATAAATCATTAAATCGATAAAACAAAGGGATACCAGCCGACCAGCCTCGTTCATCTGATATCAGCCCAATAGACCCATTATTTTGAATCTGTGTAGTAAAATAACTCGGTGTTCTATAGTTATTAATAATAAGACCAGGCCAAAAAGTTTTGTTTTCATATCGTA
>JAYPDB010000105.1:6362-7522 GCA_038125045.1 Bacteroidota bacterium | reverse complement strand
GCCTTTCACCATTCTATTCCGCAACACGCCTACTTATACGCGATACCAAATCGCCTGTATCGCAGATACAAAATAAGGCGTTACGGTTTCCATGGCACATCACATTATTTTGTTAGTAGGGAATATTTTAACAGGTTGAATAAGAAAAAGGATGGTTCTAAACTCATAAGTTGTCATCTTGGAAACGGGGGCTCCATTACGGCTATAAAGGATGGAAAATCCTATGATACCTCCATGGGCTTTACTCCACTAGAAGGGCTTGTTATGGGTACTAGAAGTGGCGATATAGACCCTTCGATTCTCTTTTTTCTGATTGAAAAAGAAGAATTATCGCTGGCCAATGTGCATGCCCTGCTAAGCAAGCATAGCGGATTGTTAGGCCTCAGCGGTTATGCAGGGGATATGAGAGATTTATTAGCCGAGGCAGAACAAGGGGATCGTCGATGTAACGAAGCTGTTGATGTATTTTGTTATAGAGCCAAGAAATATATTGGATCGTATATGGCAGCTTTGAATGGGGCTGATGCCTTGATATTTACGGGTGGGATTGGTGAAAACTCACCTACCATTCGAACTAAGATAGTTCAAGATTTGGAATATTTGGGCCTCGAAATTGACCAGAAAAAAAATAATGAGATAGAAGGTTTTGGACCGATACATAGTGAACAATCAAAAGTGGAGATCTATGTGGTTCCAACCAATGAAGAGTTAGTGATTGCCATTGATGCTGCTAAAATAGCTATTGCTTCTAAACAAACTCCATGGGCATAAGATTACCTAAGATACTGTTGTTGTTCTTACTTCTTACTGTTGGTTGCAGTAGTTCTAAATGGATTATTGAAGATGAGGCATCCATTGATCGGACCGAATTTGAATTAGTAGCTAATGATCAATTTTTGAGGGTATCTGAACGACCAACACCTGAAAAACCTGTGGTTGGATTTCAAGTGTGGGATACCAATACCTATGAATATGCCCTTAAAATAAAAACAGGTCGCTACCTTCAGCGGTACCGTCCTTCCCTAATCAGCGTGCTCTTGGGGTCGTCGGGTGCCTATTTGGCGTATCTAAGTTCTCGTAACTTAACGACTACTAATCTTGAACAGTACATGTTGTTAGGGGCAGCGAGTGTTAGTTTTGTTTTAGGATTGAGTGGGGAT
>JAYPDB010000105.1:0-6352 GCA_038125045.1 Bacteroidota bacterium | reverse complement strand
ACTGGTGAAGAGCGTTTGTTAAAGAAGACAGGGAGTATTCAACTCACTGATACCTTACTCGCAACATCTCGTCCGGTGATCAATCCCGCTTACACCATCTATCGTAACAATGAGGCCTTAGCGATTCGAAATGAAGTCAGCTTCGATGGTATGACTTATCATATCAATCTTCTAGAAGAACTCAATCCGAATAATTTCAGCTTTGATGAGCAACAAGACATACGGATTGAACTTGATTTTAATGATAGTACCTATGTGTTTCCGTTAGCGGTTAGTGATGTTTTTGAGCGTTTTGTAGTTGTGGAATCCAACATCAGTCCTTTAAGGCAAGTGCCTGATAATACCAGTAATTCTATTCTCACTGACTTGGCAAAAGGAAGTGAGTTACTCTATTTGGGAGAGTTGGAAGATTGGTATAAGGTTCAGTATGGAATAACGGAAACATACCTATCGAAAAGTGATGCTCGGCCTATTTGGAGACCCACTAATTACATTGATGAGTTATCCATTGTAACCTTGCCTAACATTCCTTTTGGAAATGTTGATGTGGAGAGAGATTTGCCAAGTTTTCAAGACAATAGAGCGGTGCCTAGTAGTGCTTTACTTATATCCAATGAATTTTATGGTGATGGGCTTCAAAATAAACGTTATTCCGAACGTGATACCAAACTAATTGAAGAATATTTCATCAATACCTTAGGTTTAAATTATGATGATCTTAGCAGAGTGATTAACCAAAATAAGGCAGACCAAATGCATAGTATTTGGTCATCATTTGAAAAAAATCCATTGTCAGAAAACCAATTAATATTCTATGTAAATGGTTATGTTTCATTGGATAAATCAAATAACCTAATTTATTTATTAGAAGAAAAGAACTCCTATTTCACCTTCCATTCAGTGATAGATAGTGTTTTATCTTCAGGTTTTGATCGATTGCTATTCATAGCAGACATCAACTTTGATAACAACAGTGGGTCAGCTGAACAATACTATGAATCTATCGTAGAATTAAATGACCGTTTAGTAGGTACCGATCTAAGCTTTGCATTACTTTTTTCGTCGGATGGAAGAAGTCAGTCTCGATTATATACCAAACAAGGTATTGCACAAAAATATCATAGTATTTTTAGCTATTATTTAGCAGATGCATTTAAAAAAGGCTTTTTGTCTACGAATAGAATATCAAATCACCTTCAAAGAAATGTAGATTATACAGCACGAAGGTTGCACAATGAACCGCAAAACGTACTATTTTTTGGTAATCATGATACTGTCTGGTAAGTGGGAATCTATTGGAGTTTGAGTTATGAATTTTACACAACAACTACAGAATCAGGCCGCTCAAACCAATAGTCGTATTTTGTTTCCCAGGTCCTCAGATGAGCGGGTCTTATATGCTGCAGAATACTTAGCGACAAATAATATAGCAGAGGTATTTTTGGTGGTAAATGATCATGTTAAGCCATCAATTCACCATCCTAATGTGCATTGGCTGCATCCTAAATCCGACCCCTATTTGCCTCAACTCACAGAGCATCTATTTACTATGAGGAAGTCTAAAGGTTGGACCATGGAAATGGTTAAAAACGCCCTTAATGACCCGCTTTATTTTGGTGCATGTTATTTGGCTTTAGGTTTCGTTGATACCTGTGTAGCGGGTTCTATAGCAACGACCGGGGATGTTATTAGAGCTGCTATACATTCCATAGGCCTTCACGATGAATCTGAAACCATATCGAGTAGTTTTATCATGGAACTTGAGGACCAAATACTTGTCAGTTTTGCAGATTGCGCCGTAATTCCAGAACCAACGGATACTCAACTTGCAAATATAGCTTATGATGCTGCCAAAACATTTGAATCATTGACAGGCTTACCCGCAAAGATAGCCCTCTTATCATTTTCAACCCGAGGAAGTGCAGAGCATGAGCGGGTTACTAAGGTTAGGGATGCCTTATCGTATTATAGGAAACGTTATAATACCTATCCGATAGATGGGGAGTTGCAATTTGATGCGGCTTGGGATGAAGCGGTTGCGAAACGGAAAGCACCAGATAGTTCAGTTGCAGGTGATGCTAATGTTTTTGTTTTTCCAAACTTAGAATCGGGTAATATAGGTTACAAACTGGTTCAAAGATTAGCTGGTGCAATGGCCATGGGGCCTATTTTACAAGGACTAAAAAAACCAATGCTTGACCTCTCTAGAGGATGTTCGGCTCAGGATATTATCCATACCTCTTACTTAGGAATTCTACTCTCTCAATCAAAATGAATAAATTATATCCTTTAAAATTCACCCCCATTATTAAAGAAAAATTGTGGGGAGGTATAAAATTATCGCGAATTCTTGGGAAAGTTTCTAATAGTCACTTAGATGGCGAATCTTGGGAGCTTTCCGCGGTTCCTAAAAATCACTCTATTTTGGCGAATGGCCATCTAGCTGGCGCCTCTTTACCCGAGCTAATTGCTGAATTTAAACAGGAATTGGTAGGGGATTTCGTTTTTGATACCTATGGTACGAGTTTTCCTTTGTTGTTTAAATTTATTGATGCTCAAGAAGATTTATCCATACAAGTTCATCCTAACGATGAATTAGCACTGGAGCGTCATAATAGCCTAGGAAAAACAGAGATGTGGTACATTGTGGACGCCGATGATGATGCATCTTTGATTGTTGGATTCAATAAAAGCATCACCGCACAAGAATATCAACGTCATGTAGATAATGACACCTTACTTGAAGTTCTAAATAGGGAATCCGTGAAAAAGGATGATGTTCTTTATATACCGGCTGGCAGAATTCACACCATAGGCAAAGGTTTATTGATTGCCGAAATACAACAAAGTTCTGATGTAACCTATCGTATTCATGATTTTAACCGAGTGGATTCCGATGGGAAAACCAGAGAACTACATAATGATTTGGCCTTGGATGCCATTGATTTTAGTCTTCCTGAGTCCTATCTCACCAGCTATGATGTTCATGCTTCTGAATGCATAATAGGGCACTCTGATTATTTCATAACGAAAAGAATTCGATTGAATGAGCCTACAACACTTCGATTCACTTCCGAATCGTGTACCGTCCTTATGTGTGTCGATGGGGATTTGAATGTTAACGGAATTCCTGAGTTGCGGAATATTACCAGAGGAGAAACCATCTTAATACCCGCCTCTCAAAAAGAGCTAAGTATGGTTCCTACTATGAATTCTACTTTACTTGAAGTAACTATTCCTAATCTCAGCGAGTAAAGAGATTTCGATGTGTTGTAAAATCTACTGTAAGTATTTCTGAAAAGTATATGTCTAATTCACTATCTTTAGAATTGTTCTAAATACGCGCTCAAACATTGAACGGTAGCGCGTTTGCTTAAGTTTAGCAGAGTAAATACTAACATCAAAACACCCTTAGAATGAGTGAAGAGACGAAGGCCTTAGAGTCCATGATTGGTGAAGAGTATAAGTATGGTTTCACCACCGAAGTGGAATACGAAGATTTTCCTAAAGGACTCAACGAAGAGATTATCAAAGAGTTATCTCAAAGAAAAGAAGAGCCGGAATGGATGCTTGATTTTCGCTTGAAATCCTACAGAGCCTGGAAAGAAATGGAAGAACCAGAATGGTTCAATGCCACATACAAAAAACCAGACTTTGAGAATTTACTGTATTATTCTGCTCCTAAAAAGCGACCAAGCCTAGACAGTTTAGATGATGTTGACCCGAACATACGTGAAACCTACGAAAAGTTAGGTATACCCTTGGAAGAGCAAAAGATGTTAGCAGGTGTAGCCGTAGATGCGGTCTTCGATAGTGTATCCATTTTTACTTCATTCAAAGAGAAATTAGCAGAGGCTGGAGTTATTTTTTGTTCTATGTCGGAAGCCATAAAGGAACACCCAGAGTTGGTTAAAAAGTATATTGGTTCCGTCGTACCCGCCCGAGATAATTTCTATTCGGCTCTAAATTCTGCAGTCTTCTCTGATGGTTCATTTTGTTACATACCCAAGAATACAAAATGCCCTATGGAGCTTTCGACTTATTTCAGGATTAACAATATGGAATCAGGTCAATTCGAACGCACATTAATTGTAGCAGAAGAAGGGGCGAGCGTGAGTTATTTGGAAGGTTGTACAGCCCCCATGTATGACGAAAATCAACTCCATGCGGCAGTTGTTGAACTTATTGCTTTAGACAGAGCAGATATTAAATATTCTACCATACAAAACTGGTACTCTGGTGACGAAGAGGGTAAGGGCGGTATTTACAATTTCGTGACTAAAAGAGGAATTTGTAAAGGTGCACACAGCAAAATTTCTTGGACCCAATTAGAAACGGGATCAGCTGTAACCTTAAAGTATCCTTCGGTAATCCTTCAAGGGGACCACTCAATTGGTGAGTTTTATTCGGTAGCGGTTACTACCAAAAAACAACAAGCCGATACTGGAACGAAAATGATTCATCTTGGTAAGAATACCAGAAGTACCATTATCTCGAAAGGGATTTCGGCCGGTGAGTCTAACAACAGTTATAGAGGTGAAGTTAAAATCGGGAAAAAAGCTACGGGCTCTAAGAATTATTCGGTATGTGATTCTATGCTGATAGGGCAGACATGCGGTGCACATACCTTCCCTTATATTTCCAGTGAAAATGCCAGTAGTAGTGTCGAACACGAAGCGACAACATCCCGAGTTGGAGAAGAACAAATTTTTTATCTCATGCAACGCGGAATTAGTGAACAAGATGCGATTTCAATGATCATTAATGGTTTTGTTAAGGATGTGTTGAAAGAGCTGCCACTAGAATTTGCTGTAGAGGCCAACAAACTATTAGACATCAAATTAGAAGGTAGTGTAGGATAATACTACCCGTACTCAAACATCAATCAAAAAGAATAAGAACGTGTTAGAAATTAAAAACCTACATGCCGTTGTTGAAGGCGAAGAATTAGAAATTTTAAAGGGTGTTAACCTAACAGTAAATAAAGGTGAAATTCATGCCATCATGGGACCCAATGGAAGTGGTAAAAGTACCCTTTCAAAAGTAGTATCCGGTCATCCAGAATATGAAGTAACTGAGGGTAGTATTCTATTTGAGGGTGAAGATATCACTGAAATGGACGCCGATGAACGTGCTCACTTAGGATTATTTTTAGCTTTTCAATATCCCGTTGAAGTACCCGGTATTACCAATAAAACCCTACTGCGTGAGGCGTATAATACCATTGCAAGAGCAAATGAGCGCCCTGAATTAGACCCATTAGAATTTGAAGATTACCTTGTATCAAAACTCGATGTAATCGAAATGAAGGACGAATTCTTAAACCGTTCAATCAATACCGGGTTTTCGGGTGGTGAAAAGAAGAAAAATGAAATTTTTCAGATGGCAGTTCTAAACCCGCGTCTTTCATTCTTGGATGAAACAGACTCAGGCTTGGATATTGATGCTCTTAAAATTGTATCTGATGGTGTGAATAAGATTGCTAATCAGAACAACGCAATCGTGATGATTACTCATTATCAGAGACTCCTAAATTATATAAAACCTGATGTTGTGCATGTTATGATGAACGGAAAAATTGTCAAATCAGGGGATATATCACTTGCAGAAGAATTAGAAGCAAATGGTTACGACCAAATGCAAAAAGAACTAGCCTAAAGGAGATTCTTGAATGGTTAATGTAGAAGATAAACAAACATTATTACATTTTGTTGACGCTAGTATAGGTGAGATCAATAGCTTTAAATCTCTTCGGGCTGAAGCTAGGCAATCCCTTGAAACTAGAGTATTTCCATCAAAAAAGGATGAGGAGTGGCGATTTACAGATCTTAAATCAATCACATCGGGATATTTTAAACCCTCATTTAAAGATGATATTAGTCTAGATGTAAATCTGGATGATTATCATTTACCGGAAGCCGAAAAATCTCGATTAGTGTTCATTAATGGACATTTTAGTCAAGAACATTCATCTGTAGTTGGATTACCTAAAGGAGTCTTGGTTGATACGATTAGCAACCATCTTGAACATCCAAAAGTAATCGAATATTTAGGGAACATTACCAACTACAATGACGATGTCTTTGTACCTTTAAATGACTTAAGCTTCACCGATGGTACTTTTATTTACGTGCCTAAAGAAGTGGAGATTGAACAACCTATACACATATTAAATGTGTTTACCGATCAAGAGTACGCATACTATGCAACACCTAGGGTATTATTTGTTGGTGAGATGTTCTCGAAGGCTACTATCATTGAAGAGCATATAGGGTTGGCCAACAATCAATATTTAAATATCCCGGTTACTGAATTTAGACTCTATAATGGTGCGCATGTACATCATGCCAGA
>JAYPDB010000104.1:4335-7532 GCA_038125045.1 Bacteroidota bacterium | reverse complement strand
AAATCCAAGATTATGAAACTGTTAAGAGTTATCTAATCAGATTCAAAAACGATACAGTCGATGGTTTTTCTTAACATTATCTAATCTACTTAATCAAAAGCATCTTCTTAGTCTGGGTAAACGAAGGAGTTGTCAGCTTGTAAAGGTACACCCCACTTGATAATCCTGATGCATCAAAGGTAGCCGTGTGATAGCCTGCGGATTGTTGCCCATTCACCAGTTCCATCACCTTTTGACCTACGCTGTTAAACACTTCAAGGGTTACATGAGTTGCCTCAGGTAAGGCATAATGAATCTGGGTAGATGGGTTGAAGGGGTTTGGATAGTTTTGCTCCAAAACAATCTCCTTTGGCAACTCATCACCTGATTCATTTGTCACAGCACCTGGGAGCTCGACTAGCCTCACAATTTTTTGATTATTGGCATACATCACCAGTTCAACAGTCTCTGAATCTTCACTTCTCCGTACCAACGGAACTTCCAGGAAAGTACCTTGAACACTCTTTATGGATGCAATTCCCAGTTCATAGTCAGAAGTAGTATTTAAGGCAGTGATACCTGTTTCCCAATCTAAATCAATGGAGTCTATGTCATAGTTCGCACTACTACGAAAAATGAGATTAAATGCATCTAATTGATCTGTTGAAGAGAAATATAACTTGTCATCTTTCCATTCTACATCAATAGAATTGCCCGTTTTGGATTGCACCGGTAAACTATCGATAGCACCAACTACATAACGAAGAATATGAGTGGCATCAACGGCTAAGATTAAATCGTCTTTATCAACATCAGCTTTAGTAAAACGTTCACTATCCCATTCCTCTGGGTCAATAGCGGACAACAGATTTGTACCAACCGAGTAGTTTAACACAGCTGCAGCATCAAACGAATCGACATCACCATCATCATCTACATCACCAAAATTAACTCCATCAACCAGATCCAAAAATTCTATAAATAAATAATCTATATTCGAGCCATTTGAACCACTATCTTCTACTCTTATTTTATTTTGACCCTTATTTAATTTCAGTTCTATTTTTGAAGTTGAGTAATAATTATTCCAACTTCCCGTATTAGGGAAAGAAAAACTATTCATAACAATATGATCGTTTAATGAAACATTGAGTGGTCTGTCTGTACTATTATTAGCATATACAAATGAAATGAATACTTTACTATTCCCAGAGCTAAAGACATTCCATTCAATATATCCCCCAGAAACCCCGGAATCAAAATCAAGGTATCCACTACCGCTAAAACCACTATTGTTATTTTTAAATGTAACTTTTTCATAATTAGCATCTTCAGCCTCATAAATAGTAGACTTTAAGATTTCAATAACCTCAATGTGTAAATATGTCGTATCTGATAAGCTCAGTTGATCTTGAACTATCACTTCAAATTTATTTAATCCTTTATCTACTTTTGAAGGGATTCCAGTCAAAGATCCATCTAGTTCTATGTTTAGCCAACTAGGCCCAGAAAGTTTTTTATAGCTAAGAATATCACCTGAGTTTGGGTCATTAGAGTACAAAGTCAGAAATTCATTTTTATTGTAAAGTAGATCTACTGAAGCAACTTCTGATTGAATTATTTCATCGATAAAATATGGGGCTTCATTTGGCACATCAATAATGATGTCTGACGAAATAGTGAAACTTTTAATGGATAATTTACCACCGATATTCGTAGAATTTCCACTAAGCTTTAGCTTGTTGAAACCTTTTTTTAAATCGACTTTAATGGTTTCACTATTCGTATAATTCTTTTCTTCTTGAGTAGATTTAATATCAATATAAAATTCATCTCCATCATTTATTTGGAGACTTAAATTTTGAGTTGTACTAGCTGTAGAACTATATGTTAGACTAAACTCAAAACTCCCAGCATTTGGAACTTGAATATTCCATTCAGCCCATGAATCATCCTCATAAAATTTCATCCTGGTGTGGTCAGTATCGAATTCATTAGATCTTGAACGTGCCATATAAGCATTATCAATATCTACATGTGTGAATGTCCAAGGCTCGTCATTATTAAGTACATTAATTAAAACTGTCCCCTCATTAGTAAATCCTGACTCATCTATTATAGTGTAAAAAAATTGATCAAAAGTTTCATTAAATGATCCTGGAGGGGTATAGATAAGCAGTGGTTTACCTTCAAGACTCACTGAATCAGAGATCTCAATTTTTCCACCTTCCTTCGTAAAGTTGTCAAAATCAAGTAAACTTAATTGATGCCCATTTGCATCAAAATCGTTGCCTAAAACATCTATATAATAGGAATATCCCTCGATAATTGTCTCTAAATCAAGTGAAGCATAAGGTGGTAAATCAGTAAAACTATAAATATTTGATTCTAAACTATAATCACCCCCTTGTAGATGAAAGTCACGAGTACCGTTCAAATCTCTTTGCCGATACATGAAAATATCATGGGTCTCAGGTCCGCTAAACCTTGCATATCTGTTACCATTCATGATAGTCTTACCTTCAGGAGATAGTGTTCTATTAAGACTAGGTTCATAATAACCACCATCATAATCATCCATCCACCAATTGTGACCCATTTCATGTCGTGTAACCACATAAAAAGTATTAAACACTCTTTCATCATTTATAGTGTTTACAGAGAATGTTCCAGGACTCCATGCTACTCCACCAATTGGATGTTCATGCATTCCATATGACACTTTATAAGTATAGGCCATAGCGTCTGATTGTTCACTTATCCAATGATCAGAAACCTCGGCAAGGCGGTTATTCGTTAAGTTATAGAATGGCGAAGTATTATCGGTTCGTATGATTACTCTTGTTATGGATGGTTCTAAGAGCGCATTTTGAATATAAGTTGCAGCTAAAAGTAAATTGGTGAACTCCACAGCCTCAAAAACTTCATCTACACTTTCATTGTAAATATTTTCAAATGCATTAGTAGCTACATCATAACCCATGCCAAAAACTTCCGTAGTATCAGTTGTAAGACTGCTTGTCATCGTCATTGAATGTGGCCAAATGTATTCTACATCAGCATAATCCAACTGACCATATGTTCTCGTTAAATTACCATCCAAAAAATACCAGGTAACTCCTCTACCTAAAAATAAAACCGTTTTGACCGATCCATCAAAGCTTTTGTACCCAACAGCAAAACCATCTTTTCTACCCTCTATAGTACCTATGTAGCTT
>JAYPDB010000104.1:0-4325 GCA_038125045.1 Bacteroidota bacterium | reverse complement strand
CTCCAGGAGTTATTGATTCATAATTACCATTCTTGTGAACAAGTACTTCAAAGTATTGACTTCGAAATGACCTCCTTTTTAATTTAACGGTTAACTCACCTATTGGTGAATTGACCTGCTGTATCAAATCTTCTGGATAATCATCTATCGATTGAGCTTTACTAGGTAAATAAATAAGTAAACATAGTAGAGGTAAAATCCATTTCATATTTAGTACTATTTAATCAATAACATCTTCTTGGTCTGTATAAACGAAGGAGTGGTTAGCTTATATAAATATACACCACTCGATAATCCAGAAGCATCAAAGGTAGTAGTATGATATCCTGCTGACTGTTTCCCATTAACCAATTCCATAACTTTTTGCCCAACATTATTAAACACCTCTAATGTTACATAAGTCTCCATGGGTAGGGCGTACTGAATCTGAGTAGACGGGTTGAAGGGGTTTGGATAGTTTTGCTCCAAAAGAATCTCTTTTGGCAACTCATCATCTAATTCACTTATCACAGCACCTGGGAGCTCGACTAGCCTCACAATTTTTTGATTATTGGCATACATCACCAGTTCAATGGTTTTTGATTCCTCTTCAGTTTGCACTATTGGTATCTGTAAAAAGGAACCTTGCGCACTTTTTGTGGATGCAATCCCTAACTGATAATTAGTGTTGGTATTTAAAGCAGTTATTCCTGTTTCCCAATTTAAATTAACAGCTGATAGGTTATAGGCTTTGCTAGATGGTATAGTCAAATTAAATCCATCGATACTATCTGGAGTAAAAAAATGAAGCATATCATCTTTCCATTCTACTTCAATAGAGTTTTCTCTACTAGACTGTGCAGGTAAACTATCAATAGAACCAGCTACGTAACGAAGAATATGAGTGGCATCTACTGCCAAGATTAACCCATCACCATCCACATCAGCTTTAGCAAAGCGGTCGCTCTCCCAATTCTCTGGATCGATAGCAGACAACAGATTCGTACCAACTGAGTAATTTAACACACTAGCAGCATCAAACGAATCGACATCACCATCATCATCTACATCACCGTACGCTAATTGTGTAATTAACATATTTGATGCTGTGATGTTGTTCATTATTGAATTATTAAGCTGAACGTAAGCTGGTTTAAACTGCATCTGACCAGTTTTTTTTGCTGTCAAATGAAAAGTGATGAGTGTATCTCCATCAATAATTGGTGACGTAGAAATACCTACTATTCTTACTTTTTCATTTTCAAAGTGACTCTCAATCAAAAGACTCGATATGTCTTTTGTAGAAATTGAATTATACTCTATGAGCTTTATATCTGTGAAATCAAGCTCCAATTCAAATGAATATAAGCTGTCAGTAGTTGATAGATCATGAATGCTGAAATAAATTTCAATAGAATCTGTAACTAAACCTGAATAATCAGATAATGTAATTGGTTTTTGACTCACGTAACCAATTCTAGATTCTGGGGTTTGAAATGACCAAGTACTACTCCAGTTGCCAACAACTTGGTCTACAACAGCTGCTACTCTCCAGCTATATGTTTGATTAGATTCTAACCCTACAAAATACTCATGATCATTTACAATCTCGTCGACAACAAAAGTTTGAAAATTGTCCTGTGAAACTTGAACTGCATAAGAAGTAACAGATTCAGCGGCTTCCCAATCCAATAATACATTTTTACCATCAGTCTCAGAGTTATTGGTAGGTGATGATAAAACTATTCTAATAGGTGCATTAGCACATGTACCCCATAAGGGTATATTATTTGCGCTCAACCCACTATTAACACTAAAACTTGTTGGTTTGGTAGGAATCTTTTCAACACACCAACCACTTAGATCTTGGTTGAAATTGGTTGTACCATACAGCATATAATTCATATTTGTTACATTTGATACATCCCAACTTCCAATGTCATAGTTAAAATCAACACTCAACTGTAGCATACCTTCCATATTGGTAGCAAATGAAGTATTCCAAGAGGATATATCACTATTGAATGCCATATTAGTTTGGCCACCGAACATGTATCCAAAATCTTTAACTCTCGAAACATCCCATACAGAAACATCTTGATTAAAAGAAGTAGCATTATAAAACATGCCATAAGTATTGGTGGCCTCAGATAGGTCCCAATGGCTTATGTCAGCATTAAAGCTTGAAGAATTAAAAAACAAATAGCTAAAATCTGTAATTCCACTTGTACAGGTTGTGGCAGCATTTTCAGGAGTTATTTGGTCAGCAGATCTTTTGGTATAAGTAACACCATTAATCATTTGAGTACCTCCAACATATACAGTGGGGCACTTTATTGTAATTCCGTTATTAGATAGATAAAAATCTCCATCGAATCTTTCATTTCTGTAATTTGCTATGACATATCTTATTTGATTAAGACTCCTGGCATTATCTGATGGAGCTCCTACGCCAGTATAACTACCTGATGGAGCTCCTGCATATTCAACATTAGGATTTGAGAATAGTGGCACTCTTACATCAGAGTTCTCTTTATATGACATAATGGAAAAATAGCTTTTATTCTCATCTCCATCCCATCTCCACCCAGTTGAATACTCAAATAAGGCACCGTATTCTGGAGCAGGTTGAATAGCTTGTGTTCTACTATGCATGCTTCCCATTGTATGGGCCATTTCATGAACTGTAGCAGACTCATAAGCGTAATTGATACGAACTAATCCAAAACCATATTCAGGTCTACCAAGAGAATCTTCTAAAATCCATGCCAATCCACCCGTATCAAAACCATAGCTGAAATACATCACTATGTCAGCTGCATGTTCGTTTCTTAGTGCATGGACTTCATCCATATATCCGTCATTTAACAGGGTAATTCTATCTAAATCAGTACCTGCCGCTGATTCTGCATAGTCAATTTTTTCAGAGTGCACTACGTTGAAATTCATATAAATTTCACTGTTATCTGCAGCAGATTGTGAATAGGCAAAATTCTGCGCTATAACATTATCAATACCACCATGATTTGTATTCGCCCAAGTTTCAGCAGCTTCTGTGTAAACTACTAATACATCTATATCAACTGTAGTAGTATCACTGGGATCAGCAAGATCCATTCCTTTCTTAGAATGATCAATTTTATCTTTTCTGGTTGGAATTTTTAGAGGTTCTCCTTCATGAATATCTTTTAAGTCTTCTTCATAGTAAACTAGATTCTCATTCATCTCTGGGAGATGCCTGATTTTGAGGTTCTTTTCTCCATCAAAGCTATATATTGACCCATTAAACTTATTTTTATTTATGGTAAGAATTAAACTGACCAAATCTTCATTGGTTCTTCTAGCAAGTAATGAAAAAACACCATTTTGATATTCGATTATTTTGTGTAAATCAAAGACAATAGGTTGATTATCAATGATCAATTGGAAAGTATTCGTATTGGTTAGAGACAAATCGTTTAAAACTTTCTGATTAATGTCTACAAAGCCTATGACATTACTTAAATCAGTTAGTTTAGATTTATTCTCTAATGGAATACTTTCAAATAGAATAGGGGTGATTTGCTGACTAAAAATTTTGTTGCTATTACTTTGTATAAAAACAATAATTATTAGTAATAATGAAAATTTGAAACGCTGAAAATTTAATACCAACATTATTTAAATAAAATTAATGATGCTTTTTTATATGATTAACTAAATAACAAAAATTTAACATACGTAAGATTAAAAAGAATTCACCAAAAAAGGATTAAATCCAAACTAACAATTTTCTTAACTTTTCTCCCAAGTTTGAATTAAGCAGCTATGTACAGTTATGAGTGGTTTGATTTACTATTAACACCGTAAACACTCGGCTATTCCACGACAATGTCGTACACAACGACGCGCTCCCAAAGATGGCTGTACTTATCAATAAACTCGGCATGTATGGGATGAACTTGATAGGCATCCTGAGCTTGTACACTGTCAAAGATCATCAATTCCGAGACATCAAAACTATTGTCAACCACCTCTCGCTCTAAGGTGGAAGCCGGAGTTCCAACCATTAAAAGGTTAACTTCATCTATTGCTCTGAGTGTATTCAACCCCTCGATCAATTGTTGTTTATCCGACTCGGAATCGGGATTTTTCAACCAGAAAAACACATGATGAACGATATGCCCTGATTGAACTTGCAATTCATTCGATGCAACAGATGGTTCTGATGTAGCTTCACAGCCACTGAGCATCACCCCTAAAAACAACATTACACCTGTAATACGCCCCATTGTAGTATCCTTTTAAATTAATCTTATGCACCTAAGAATACATCTTTCTATCACAACAGTACAATCCTACAATTA
>JAYPDB010000103.1:0-7564 GCA_038125045.1 Bacteroidota bacterium | reverse complement strand
GTCTATTCCTGTTACTGCATAGTAATACGTTATGCCATTAGATACTGCTAAATCGGAGTAACTGGTTGTGTATACACTATCAATAATATTTAAAGAAGACTCATTAATACCTCTATAGATATGATAAAAATCTAGATCACCAGCATCTAATGGACTCCAACTAAAATTAACTGTCTTGTTGAAGCTACTACTTGAAATAATTTCAGGTTTACCAGGTCCTTCCAAATCTGGAGGGAGCGCTTTAACAGAACTTGATAATTCACTTTCAAGTGCTGGATCAAAGCTTACCTCCGGGTTTCCATTTACGGAGTCTAACGCAGAGATTCTGTAGTAGTATGTTTTAGCATTCACAACCGATTGATCAGAAAAGGTATTTTCGTTGCTATCAAGACTATCAATTAATACAACCTGGGTAGAATCGGATCCTCTGTAAATAAGATATTTCCATAAGTCAGCTTCATTATTTGCAGTCCAGGATAAAAGGACTTGCCCTGGAGATGACTCTGCTACTAACCCATTTGGAACCGACGGAATTGTTTCATCACCAGTGCGTTGACTCATATATATTGGTTCCGATTTATTCCCACCATTGTCAACAGCGCTTAAACTATACGAATAGTGCGTTAATTCATCTAAGCCGATAGAATCAATATAGCTAACCTCGGTCAAGGAGTCTAAAACAGAAAATGCTTCACCACCAAATCGTTTTGAAAGCTCGTAAAATTGTATATCTGGTTCTGTATTGGGCTCCCACATTAAGGTAATCTCTTTAACTCCTGTCAATTTACCTGCAAAACTCTTTGGGGTTGAAGGAGCTTGATCTTTGATAGTGATGGTTAAGGTATCTGTGTAGAGGCTAAATCTTTCATCACTTGACACCATTCTGATCATGTAAGAGTAGTCATTTCCTGGTACTACATCAGTATCTGTAAAAGTGTAAACTGAAGTCGTATCAAGCAAACTGATACTTCCTAGTGAATCTCCCTTATAAATTTCAAAATGATCTATTATTGGTGCTAGAGTGTCATTATAGGTCCAAGTAAATTCAATTGAGAACTCGTTATCTGAAGCGGTTATTTCACTAGGAGCTGGTAAATCAACAGGAACAGCTAAAGGATGTTCAAACGCACCAATATCTGGATTGGACCCTGCTGGGTTTGGTCTATGGTTTCCAAGAATATCGGTTTGAATTGAATCGATTGGTGTTCCTAGTCCAATTCCTTTAGAGAATCTACTCAGATAGAAACTCTCTTCATTAATCGACTCAAATAACAACTCATCTGCATTCATTTTTAAAACTTTTGAACCAGACAAAGCAGAGCTATATGTAAAATTGGAAACTACATTAGATAATAATACTCTACTTCCATTATATGGTGTTCCCTCTAATGGGTTCTCATTTTCATTAGCTATAATTGAATTATAAAAATGATGTGTAATACCACCCGGATGTGTATTAGTAATATTAGCGTCAGTGTTTACGATAGTTGTGTTTATGACATTAATAATCTGATCATCATAACCAACATCATTCATGGAGAAGTGTCTATTAGCATAAAAAATTGAGCTTAAAATATTGTATTTCCCATAATAAGTGGACATTGCAATGCTAAAATATTTAACTGCTGAATTAGTCAACTCTGTAGAAGCATTTCTTTGAGTTCGAATTGCAGTACCTCTCTTTGAATTCAAATTTCCACCGATAAGCGAAATACCATTTAACGTTAACTCATATGGTCCATTTTCCCAGTCAAATCCCCCATCAAATTGAATCAAATTTTCAGCATCTTCGGGCAATTTGATTATTGTTGAGTCATATCCTGATTCTGAAACTAGATGTAGGCTTTTCTTATCAATAAAAAGTGCTGTTTCATATTCTCCAGGGGCAATTAAAATAGTGTCACCACTTATTGCATTATCAACAGCATTTTGTATGGAAATGAAGTCTTTATTTCCGTCTTGAGATACATAATAAATCTGAGGTTTTGGATGACCAATAACCGTATTAGAATATTCGCTTTCACCTCCTGGACTGTTTGAAGTAATAGCATATTCATAAAAAGCTCCGTTAATCACAGAAAAATCAGTATATGACGAACTTGAACCTAAACTATCGACCAACATACTAAAAGTAATCCCTTCATCTTCAGAACGATATATATTATATGAATTTGCGAATTCATTACCAGTCCAAAAAATGCTAACAGAACCATTGTTAGATAATAGGCTGTCTATAATTGGCGCTGGCGCTGGCGCTGGCGCACCTAAAGGGTGTTCAAACGCACCAATATCTGGATTGGACCCTGCTGGGTTTGGTCTTGGATTTCCTAATATATCAAGGCTACTTTTTGAATTAGGATCCCCAAATCCTAACCCAATTGAATAGTCAGATAACCTAAAATCTTCGCTTTCTAAATCTAAGAATAATGGATTTGTATTAATTCTGACATCATTTGTATCAAGTGTAGTTGTAAACTTTGCACCTTCATTATCATATATGAAATCACCAGACAATATAGTATTGTTCATGATTATATTATTAAAACCATAACCTGTAAAGATACCTCGATCTCCATAGACTATACTATTATTTATTACGTAAGTACCTTCTTCTCCATCGATAAAAATAACACCCTCACTTCCATTAATAAGTGTTGAATTATTAACCTTGAAATTATTTGAATACACCATAATCCCATGGCCATTAGCTAGAGTTTTAATAAGAGAATTTTCAATTATTATGTTATCAATATTATTTGCATTTATCGGTATATCTAATGAATTGAAGATTGAATTAAGTATTGTCAAATAACCACCTCCCCAGACACCTAAATCGATGTCACTGAAATTTTGATAGAATTCAACGGATTCCAAGTAAACATCTACATCAGAATAAATTACGGAACCCCCATTATTACCATTTGATATAAAAGTAGATTTCTTAATGATAACCGGAGAATTTAATTTTATTACATGACCATCGTTTATAGCAATGTTAGATTCAAAAGATGAATTAATTATTGTCAATGTATCTGTAGATTCATTAGAAATAGCACCAGAATCATATGCGTAGCCATTTACAATTTTAAAACCATCCAAATAACCACCATTTTGAAATGTTAAAGGTCTTCCATTTCCAGTACCATCCACTATAGTTTCTTCACTTATGTCTTGAAATGTAGTTTTTGCAGAAAGTAGAGTTATTTTTTTTGTTGAAATTACATGTTCCTGATAAGTCCCTGGGTATACGATAATTGTATCTCCATCAGCAGCATTGTCGATCCCTTCTTGGATTGTGACATAATCACCTGCGTCATCTTTAGCAACAATTATTTTAGAATTCTGTGCAAACGCTTTATTTGAATCAGAAAAAAGACCTAAACAGATAGCTATAAGAATTGTTATTAATGAGATGTATGATTTCATTGCTATTGGGATGATTTAAAAATGATCAACAGAGTAAGGTTAATAAAAAGTATATATAATTCAATTTATAATTAGTTACTAGATAGTTTCTAACTACTTTACAACACCCTAAACACTCGGATTACCCTATTGTATCATTGAAGAAAGCCACTCACTCCACACCATTACCTAGGTAAATAGATGGAGTGAGTGAACTTAATTAGCTTACTGCTGCTGTTCTAGACGTTTCAATGCTCTACCTATGGTACCATTTGAAACAGATAAACCAAGATCATTGAGCAGTTCAATAGCGTCTTTGTAGGATAGATTACCATTCTGTACTTCGATTAGTACTTCATGATGATCTTCCAAGAGGATATCAAGCTTAGTCCTTTTAGGGGCCCTCTCTGCCCCTGAGTCAAAGTAAGCTATCTTAGTAAACAATAATTCATCACCTAGTAATAGATGATCAGCGCTATTGCCCTCACCATGACTTAGGTAATTATTCTTTATTGTTTTCAAGAATGATTGGTCCTCCTTTCTATCAAGAGATAGAATGGATCTCATCTTCTATTCGAAGCCTGCGCTACCTAGAATTTTATTCTTGGCATTGGTACGAATACCTTTACCAAAATGATGCATAAATAGGATATATTGAGTAGCAACCATAAGTACCTATCTCTATAGAAATAGGTACTTATCTCTGTACCACCCTAAACATGAAAGTAACAACAGAAGGTGTTGCTATGAAACTGCTCTATTTCCTTATAGTGATGAACTTTGCTTTTGTCTCTTGCTCAACTAATGAACAACTGGTAACCTTGACCGAAGATGCCCAAACCTACACTCTTGATAATGGCATCGTTACTGCTATGATTGCAAAAACTTCCGGAGATTTAGTTTCCTTTGTATATAAGGACAAAGAGATGCTTGGAACCTTGTTAACTTCAAAAGGAGAGCCTGATTTACAACGGGATCCACCCGGTGAAAACCTTTGGGGACTTAACAGAGGAATGACCGACCACCAATACGGTTTTTGGTCTCATGATGCTATGGGCCCCAGGGATACCCAGTCTGCTATCCCTTCTATAACTATACATCCTGATGCTAATGGAGGGGAAAGAGCTGAAGTTTCAATCAAGGGTATTTCGAATGGCCGTAAAATGGGAACAGGTCCCGGCTCAGACGGAAATGGTCAGTTTATGTCTGACATTGAAATCCGTTATAACCTGGGAAAAGGTGAAGCAGGTGTTTACACCTATTCCGTATTTACTCATAAACCGGAGTATGATCTAACAGTATTAGGAGAAGCCCGATTTGCAGCCAAGCTTAATGATTTCTTCGACTGGATGAGCATTTCTGAAAAACAGGACATTTATTACCCAGTAGAAAAAAGATTCGTGGATAAATATGTGCTCACTGTTTTGCAATCTGAAAACCGTGCATTCGGGTGGTCAAGTACTACCGAGAACGTTGGGTTATTTTTAATTAACCCCTCTATGGAATACATGAGTGGCGGCCCAACTAAAGTTGAGTTTCTGGGACACCGTGACACTAATCCCGTTGCTTCTCCAACAGTATTGAATTACTGGAAAAGTAGTCACTATGGTGGAGCAACCTTAACAGTTAATAAAGGAGAAGACTGGGAAAAAGTAATTGGCCCGTTTTTGATTTATGCTAATTCAGGGAATACTCCTGAGGAAATGTTTGCAAATGCTAAAGAACAAGCGGTAGTTGAAGATGAGAAATGGCCTTATTCATGGGTTGATGGAGTGGATTACCCCTCTTCTGAAGAAAGAGCAACTGTTACCGGCAAGCTCGTAATTGTTGATCCTCTATCTGAAAGCACTTTTTCAAATCTTTCGGTTGGATTAACACCACCTGAATATGAGGCAGTTTATCCTGAACGAGATAATCTGAATGTTAACTGGCAACGTGATGCAAAGTACTATCAGTTCTGGACTGAAGGAAGTACAGATGGAAGCTTTGAAATTAACAAAGTGCGGCCTGGACAATATTCCCTTTATGCCTTTTCGGATGGTATACTTGGAGAGTATTTAAAAACGGATGTTGTTGTAAATGAAGGCGAGACTCTGGATTTAGGAAGCTTAATCTGGACTCCAATACGAAATGGAGAACAGATATGGGAAATCGGTATCCCTAACAGAAATTCCTCTGAGTTCTTTATGGGGGATGAATACAATAATCCTGAAACACCTATCAGATACGCTGAACTGTTTCCTGATGATGTGAACTTCACTATTGGTGAAAGTGATTATAGCAAAGACTGGTTTTTCCAGCATGTGCCTCATAACATCAGCCTGGATGCTGAACCTTCACCTTACCGGGGGGTACCTTTTGAAGGGCGGGCCACTCCCTACATTATAAATTTTGATATGCCTTCTGCGCCGAAAGGTAATGCCACCCTTCGAGTAGCGATTTCGGGTAACGGTGCTGATAAAATTGAAATATCTGTTAATGGTCGGTCAGCCGGAGCGGTTGAAAACCTCATCAAAGATGGTGCTATTGCCCGGCATGGCAAACAGGGAATATGGCACCAGAGAGAATTAACTTTCAGTACTTCGCTATTGAGAGAAGGACGGAATTCAATGACTCTTACCGTTCCGGCAGGCATGCTGAATGATGGGGTAATGTACGACTATCTTCGCTTCGAGCTTGATAACTAGTAGCTCGGATGATTAATCGTTCAGATGGAAATGCCTTTTCATGAATTCCACATAAATATCCCAGTCAGAAGGAACGGTTCCATGCCCTCCTTTGTGCATGTAATATCCGAGAGTATTCAAGATTGGTGTTTCTACAAGGGGCAACTCGTCTGTTTCCAATCCTTTTTCCCCTAATAATTCAAATACAGGTCCTGCCGCAACTGCTGCTAAAAATTCTCCTCTTGGATCTAACCAATAATCCTGATCACCGGTTTGTAATAACACCGGCCGGGGTGCGATCAACGAAAGAAGTAAATGTCCATCAACCGGAATGTGCTTGGGATAGTCTGTGAACATTTGAAAATTCTCGGCAAACTGATATGGATATCGTGATGGTGCCGTTAAATGTGCAATAGATTCCCCATAATCACGTCCGTTTAGCGCAGCGCCTCCTGCACCGGAACAACAGGCTATGACCAAATCAAAACGCTGATCCCGTGCAGCAGCCCAAAGTACCGTCTTACCAAGCCGGGAAGCTCCAGTAACGGCTATTTTATCGGAATCGATATTATCATCAGTTTCAAGATAATCCACGACACGGCTTAACCCCCATGCCCAGGCTGATATTGCTCCCCATTCATTGGGTGCGGGTTCTGTTTGTGAGTCTTCCAAATAAAGATTCCGGACACCTTTTTTCTTCGTGATGCCTTCAATAAAATCCGGCTCGATATCAGCATAGTATACCAATGCAACCCCTACTCCATTAGACAAAAAGAGCTGAAGCTGTTCATCAAAACTCCATCTTCGCATGTCATCAGTAACAGGAATTTTTTCCAGTGACTCTCTATCCCAATACGTTCCCCGTTTAACACCAGGATCGTCTACTCGGCTTGAATTTGGAGTAAATCCAAGGGAGATAAGAATTGGTACCGGCCCCTGCATATCAGCTGGCAAATAGATCAAGACGTCCATTTCCGGGCCATCCTCTTCCGAAGAAAATGCTACCGTTAGCTGTCGTCGGATTGCTTTTCCATCTAACGCAAGTGTTCCCTTCTCAAATATGTCAAATGACATATCCGATCGTGGCTCGGGAGTAAAACCATATTCAAACTGGTAAAACAGATTCAGAAGTTCCGGGCGCCGTTCATTCATCCAGGTATCAATATCCGTCACCTTTTCACCACTAGACAGTGTTAACGGGTCAATCAATACATAACCACCGGCTTTTGAATCATCATAGTTAACAGGAATTCCCGCCACGTTTTCCGGCTTATTTTCCTGGGCATATGCAGATTCATTTTCTGCAGCAAAAAAGAGAATTAATACGGCATATGTTAGTACGATAGGAGCTATTTTAAAATGCATCTTATTAAAGCTTAGATTTAACCATCTATTTATTCCAAAAATAAAAAAACAACTACACAATAATGTCATAACCGTTTTAACATTATTAGTTGCTCCCCTCTTGGGCTCGAACTAAGGACCCTCTGAAT
>JAYPDB010000102.1:0-7786 GCA_038125045.1 Bacteroidota bacterium | reverse complement strand
GTACAAGATTATTGCTCAAAGGGAGGATATTGAAACTGAAATAATTGGGCCTTATCTCCTGAAAAACTGACTAAAAAGAATTGTTGGTAGTCGGATTCATCAAGTTTCCTGAGCTCTTGACCCGTAAGTAGGGATACTAAACTAGGAGTTGTGTTGCTGTGTCCAGTGACAACAATAATACCTTCTTTTGCCTGTAATACGGAGGCAAAACCCTCCAGATTTCTAGGATCATAAGTCTGAACTTCTAGGGAAAGTGCCTCGGCCAAGGGCTGAACAGTAGATTGGGTTCGGATATAGGGGGTGGAGTAAATTTCACTCACTCCCGATTCGGCTAACATGTTTGATAATATTTGTGCCCGTTTTTTGCCTGATTCCGATAACTCTGAGTCTCGGCTGTTATCGATTTTCTCGGCGTGGCGAACCAAAATGATGGTTGGGCCTTCTTGTGCGTACACAAGGGTGGAATCAACTAGATGCCATCCGAGGAGGGCCAAAATTAAAAGGCTACAAACGCGTAACGAATTCTTAGTGATGGGAACCATACATGAAAGGTGTTTTTGAAGTGTATCAGGGATAAATATCCATAAATAATGTGTGCTATCCGAATCCTTATAATCTTACCACTCACATTTCATTCCTCCTACAACAGTGCGAGCACATTCGATTAGGGGTGTATAACAGAACTGGCCAAAAAATCCGAGAAATATTTAACGGGTTGAAGGGAGTAGGCTCTCGCACTTTTGCCTTTGATGCCCGTGGATTAGCGTAGGGGTTTAATATTATACCCTCACCAGTCCTTCATTTAGCCAGACCAAGAAGATGCTCTTGATTAAATAAGCTATTGCATACATCGTCTCTTTTAAAGCCTCAAGAGTATTTCTTTTGAGGCTTTTTTATTTACAAATACTTACGAGTAGATTTTGAACTCTGATCTATCTATTTATATGATGAATCCTGTGGCAGGATCGTTTGCATGCCTAGAGTTCATCCGATACTTTATTCGCATTATTTAATCTATTTGGACTATGAAAAAACAGTTTTCAAGACGGGATTTTGTTCGAAATACCGCTATGGCCGCCGCCTCCTTTCCTTTATTCAAAGCGCCACTTTCTGATGGTGAAAAGATGCCGAAACGTAAAAAGAAACTCGTTCCAAATAAGCCTAATATCGCGAGTTGGATTGGTGAGGAAGCACCAGGTATGCAGTTGGGCTCCTCATTCGGAGTCCCCTGGCCCAGAGGTGTTCACAAAAAAACGACTAATTTTCAGCTAATAAATGATTCAGGCGACCTTGTACCATCTCAAACTTGGATCACAGCTACATGGCCTGATGGTTCTATCAAATGGACGGGTCATGCTGTTTCTGGTAGTGAAGGCGTGAGTAAACATTATGAAGTTGTTGCGAATGCAGGTGCTTCAAAAGAACCGGAAATTAAAATTGAGCTAAACGAATCTGCCACTCATATATCTATTGATACGGGAAAAATTAGGTGCCAGCTGGCCAAATCAGGTTCCCAAGTGATTGAGTCCGTTCAAAGAGATGGAAAAACCATTCTAAGCAATGGGCATCTGGTTGGATCAAAACAGGAATCCCCTGAAAGAAACTCCCCTCAGACCTCCTTTACATCTACTTTATCACATGTGACGGTCGAGCAATCCGGACCCATTCGTGCGGTAGTTAAACTCGATGGTATGCATCAGCAAGAAGATGGAAGGCAATGGTTGCCTTTTTCGGTACGTCTTTATTTTCATGCCAACAGTGATACCATCCGCATGGTACATACCTTTATTTATGATGGCGATGAATATCAGGATTTTATATCGAGTTTAGGGGTGCGTTTTCAGGTGCCAATGCTTGATGAATTATACAATCGTCATATCCGATTATCGGGTCAGGATAAGGGTCTATGGGCCGAGGCTGTTCAAGGGCTCACGGGCTTGCGAAGAGATCCAGGAGAAGAAGTTCGAAGAGCCCAAACCGAGGGCAAGGCAGTTCCTAGTCCAAGTACTTGGGACCCCAGAGTCAGCAGCCGCATTCACTGGATTCCTACATGGAACGACTTCAAACTTTCTCAGTTAACTGCAAATGGCTTTAAAGTAGAAAAGCGAACAAAGGAAGGGCATGCGTGGATACCCGCCGATCAAGGCTTTCGGTCGTCTGGCGCCGGTTATGTGGGTGGAGCCTCGGGAGGAGTAGCCTTTGGTATGCGAGATTTTTGGCGACTTCATCCTACACAGCTCGATATCCGTCATGCCGCCACGGAGACCTCGGAAGTCACCCTTTGGATGTGGTCGCCAGAGTCGGAGCCCATGGATATACGGTTTTATCATGATGGAATGGGCCAGGATATTGAAGGACCATTGCCAGGGGTTGAGGCTGTTGATGGGGTAGAACCCAGTGTACCCGATAGCCCATATGCGAAGCAACTAGATGCGCTTAACATCACTTATGAGGATTATGAGCCTGGATTTGGAACCCCTCAAGGAATTGCAAGAAGTACCGAAATCATGCTCATTGCCTGTGATCAAACGCCCTCTAAGGAGTATCTTGGAGAGTTTTCCGCTGCGGTGGATATGCCTCCTCAGCTTTCGGTTCAACCCAAAGATTTTCTTCGAGCTGGCGTCTTTAGCAATATGTGGGGATTACCTGATCGCTCGACCAAACAACGTTCGGATTTAGAAGATCGCTTGGATTGGTCGATTCAGTATTATGCTGGGCAGGTGGATCAACGACATTGGTATGGGTTCTGGGATTTTGGTGATTTTATGCATACCTACGATGGTGATCGCCATGTTTGGCGCTACGATATTGGTGGTTATGCTTGGGATAATTCAGAATTGTCTACCGATATGTGGCTGTGGTATAGCTTCCTTCGTTCGGGTGATTCCACGGCCTATCGACTCGCGGAAGCGATGAACCGGCATAACCGTGATGTAGACATCTATCATCTGGGCAGATTTGTAGGTCTGGGAACCCGCCATAATGTGCAGCATTGGGGATGTAGTGCGAAGCAATTACGTATTAGCACCAATATGAACCGCCGCTTTCATTACTTCCTAACCACCGATGAGCGAACGGGAGATGTACTTCGCGAGGTATTGGAAGCCGATCGACAGTTGGCCAACATTAATCCGGTGAGAAAATTACCGGGTCAGCCATTTAATGTGGAAGAATCACGCATTGGCGTAGGCACCGATTTTGGCTCAGCCGCTTCCAACTGGCTCACCGAATGGGAACGAACAGGAGATCCAAAAGTTAAATCATGGATTGAAGAGGCTATGAAATCGATCGGAAAGGCGAAATGGGGATTCTTTACGGGTACCTTTGCCTTTGATGTCGAAACCAAAACCCTGACTGAGCCAGATAATCCCGTGCCGGGGTCTTCGCACTTGAGTACCATGTTTGGACTGCCTGAACTTTGCGCGGAACTCATAGACCTCATCGATGTACCTGAGTTTACCGAGGCTTGGCTTGACTATTGCAGAATCTACAACGCTCCTCCGGAGGTTTATAAGGCTGAACTGGGTGAAAAATATCGTGACCCTGGATTTGTGCAGTCTCATTCTAGAATCACAGCCTATGCCGCAGCAATGATGAACGATTCGGAACTAGGCAAGCGAGCGGTAGGCGAACTTCTGGGTGATGAATGGGGAGTGCATGGAAACGCCCCTCGAATGGAAAAACTACTCACCACTGTAAAGTTAGAAGGACCCGAAGTCTTAAACCCCGTTGATGAAGCCAAATGGGTAGGCACCAACGATGCCGCTCAGTGGGGATTAGCCGCTATTCAAGTATCGGCCTTGGCCAAAGATCAGCTCAAATAATAACACACCAAACGAAATGAACATGTTTATAAATAATCATTGGAGAGTGGTGAAGCCTGCCGGTTTTCTACTCCTTGTCTTCTTAGTTTTACCAACTTTTGTGTTGGCTCAAAACACGGTTGCGGTGAATGCCGATTTAGGAGAAACCGTAATTAGTAAGCATATTTATGGTCAATTTGCCGAGCATTTAGGTCGGGGTATTTATGAAGGGGTTTGGGTAGGTGAAGATTCCGATATCCCAAATACAGAGGGCTATCGAACCGATGTATTGGAAGCTCTTCAAGCTCTTGAGGTGCCCAATGTGCGCTGGCCAGGTGGGTGTTTTGCCGATGAATATGACTGGCAAGATGGAATTGGCCCTCGAGCCGACCGCCCAAAGAGAATCAATACCCATTGGGGTCAAGTGATTGAGGATAACAGTTTTGGGACACATGAATTTTTACGCTTTGCTGAGCTTATAAATGCCGAGCCTTATATTTCGGCAAACATGGGTAGTGGAACCCCCGCCCAAATGCAAGATTGGATCGAGTACATGACCTCGGACAGTCAAAGTACTCTGGCCGACATGCGAAGAGCCAACGGTCGTGAAGAGCCCTGGAAGATTCGATTTTTTGGCATTGGCAACGAGAGCTGGGGCTGTGGTGGTCATATGACCGCGGAGTATTATTCGGATTTGTATCGTCAGTTCTCTACCTACGCCAAAAATTATAGTGGGAATCGATTGTATAAAATTGCCAGCGGGTTTCAGAACGATGAATATGATTGGACAGAAACCTTAATGAGAGAAATTGGTAATCGTATGCATGCCCTTTCTCTACATTACTATACCGTAGCAGGAGATGATGGATGGAATGATAAAGGTCCTTCTACCGATTTTGGCTTGGACTGGTATTTTGGAGGAATTCATGCGGCCTATCGAATGGATACCTGGATTACCAACCATTCGACCCGAATGGATAAGTATGATCCGGAGAAGCGAGTGGCTTTAGCCGTTGATGAGTGGGGTATTTGGACCTGGTCTTTGGAAGGAACGAATAATGGCTTTTTAGAGCAACAAAATTCGATGCGAGATGCTTTAGTGGCTGCTATTTCGTTGGATATCATGAATTCACATGCCGATCGAGTGCGTATTGCAAATATTGCTCAGATGGTGAATGTGTTGCAGGCCATGATTCGGACCGATGGTGAACAAATGATTCTTACACCTACCTATCATGTGTTTCATATGTATAAGGTGCATCATGACGCGACCTTACTGCCTATGCATCTAAGCTCCAACACTTGGACGTTTGAAGAAGAGGGTACCGAGCGAAGTGACGCCGGTGCACCAGTGACTTCGATTTCGGCGACGGTTTCAGAGAAGAATGGAGTAATTAATCTCACCATCAGTAATTCGCATCCGGAGAGTTCCGAACAGGTGGTTCTGGATTTCAGGGGCAAAGAAGTGTCTTCTATTGTGAAGGGATCGGCAAGATTGCTCACCGCTGAAGGTTTCAATACCATAAACACCTTTGATGATCCCAATGCTGTTGCTCCTACTGCCTATACCGAAGCTCAATTAGCTAAGGGTCGTTTGAGCCTCGAATTACCTCCTCATTCCATAGTCGTTCTTCAATTAAAATAATGAAACGAATCATCAGATTTAGCTTAGTTGTATTAGCGCTATCGCTCACTCAGCAAATCACCCAACTTCGAGCACAGGTTGGTGACTACCCTCCAGGAACCATCCAGATGACCCCGAAAATAAGCTTGGATTTGAAGCCTTCTACGCTTTATGTTCCCGAGAAATTCAAAGGTAAGGTGCCGGAGAATTTACCCGTTAATCTACCCGATGGCTTTAGAGCCAGTGTCTTTGCCGTGGAAGGACTACGAGGTCCGCGTATGATGGCTTTTGACGATCAAGGTGTGCTTCATGTTGCCAATATGAAGGCCAATGGATCGGATGAGTATCAGCCAAGAGGTAATTCTTCAAGCGAAATCCTTGCTCTTCCCGATTACAATGGTGATGGGGTGGCTGATACCGTGATTGTAGCTGCAAAAGGACTTCGTTGGGCCAATAGTCTGAGTTTCTATAAAGGGGCAATGTATGTGGCTGATGCCCATCAAATTGTGAAGTTCACCGACAACGATGGAGATCTAGCGTATGAAAGCTCGGAGGTTTTTGCCGACAGTATACCAACTGCTAGTAGTCCTCATATTACCCGCACTATTGCGGCCGACACCTTAAACGATCGCTTTTTTCTATCGGTAGGTTCATCCTGTGATGTATGTCGGGAGTCGGATCCTGAAAGGGCGACTATATTGTCCATTGATGCCGATGGAACCAACCGAAAAGTATTTGCTACCGGGGTCCGAAATGCGATTGGCCTGGATATTCACCCCATTACTGGTGCTTTGTGGGCTACGAATAATGGCCACACCGAAACCGAAAATAATTTACCTCCCGAATGGGTAGATATTATTCGAGAGGATGGTTTTTACGGCTTTCCTTTGGCTTTTGGCTACCAAAGTTATATTGATTTCGGAATCAGAGGTCATTGGCGTGTTCCACCTATCACTGCTGAAGATAGTGCACGGGTACAACAAATGAAGCGCCCTGTGGCTCAACTCGATGCGCATTCCGCACCCATGGATATCCATTTCTACCCGAATGGTAATTTTCCGAAAGATTATCACAATGCCGCTTTTATTGCTTACCGTTCAGGCTTTCGTGGACCCGATCCAGGCCATAAAGTAACCACACTATTTGTGAACTCGGATGGTGGAGAGGCTAAAGTGGCCGACTTCATGACAGGCTTCTGGCCAAATCCACCCAATCAAGCTAATATCTGGGCCAAACCAGTTGGACTTGTAAGTGACCATACCGGTGCGCTCTATTTAAGCAGTGATTGGATTAATCATTTGGTAATTAAAATCAGTTACACAGGTGATGCCACTTCGACTGATCAGGAATCTGGTACCCTCCAACCCACAGAGATTTCATTAGAACAGAATTATCCTAATCCCTTTAATCCAACTACTCAGATTTCTTATGCTCTACCTGAAGCAACTCAGGTAACGCTTGAAGTTTATAATAGTTTAGGTCAAAAAGTAATGGAGCTAGTTAATGGTCAACAATCTGCTGGGTATCATTTTGCTTCTTTTGATGCTGCAGGTATGTCTAGTGGTGTATACTTCTATACCCTGACCACCCCTTCATTTAGTCAGACCAAGAAGATGTTGTTGATTAAATAGCTTGTGACCTAGTGTCCGTTCGTTATTCGAATCACTCAGCTATTCAAATCCTGCAGTCTCTACCGGTACACTCTGGTACCGGTGACTTGGGGGTAGGGTCCACTGCTCAAAGTTAGCAGGGGCACTTGCCTCATACGACTCATAGCCTTCAATGAGCTCATTTTCAAGACCTAAATCCCATCCTAAGAGTTCCTGTACTACACAATGAGCAATTTCAAATGCCCCAAAGGAATTATGATGGGTATTATCGGTTAGAGCCCTCGTCTGCCCAGGATAGGAACCCTCGGGATAATGCATTAGAGCCCGTTTCGACCCCTCCACTCCCCAAGCCTCATACATCTGAGTAGTGAGCTGGGTTAAATCGATTAGTGGAACGCCCCGATCCGCCGCCACTTCTCGAGCCGCCGCTGGATAGTCGCCGTGGGTATTTTGAATCGTTCCATCCTCATTAAAAAACCGCCGCTGAATCGGGGTGATCACAATGGGGATGCCCCCTTTTGCCCGCGCCTTCTCCACATACTCTATCAGGTACTGGGAATAGGAGGTCCACGGACCAATACCCTCACCTTTTCTTTTTTGATCATTGTGCCCAAACTCAATCAATAGAATATCTTCGGGTTGAATACGCTCTAGAATGGCATCGAGTCGATTGCTTTGCTTAAAGTCATGAAGAGAGGAACCGGATTCTGCATAATTAGCCACTAGGAGATTCTGACCAAAAAAATACG
>JAYPDB010000101.1:0-7845 GCA_038125045.1 Bacteroidota bacterium | reverse complement strand
TGCACGTCGTATGTACGATAAACGATTTTTGCCCGAGATGATTGACCAAAGCCCTAGACCTGAGACGCCGAAAATAGAACAAGCCCAGCGGCGCCATCAAGATCAAGGCAATTTGTTTATCTAGTCTTGTGGAGCAAGTAGTACGACTGAGTTGTTGCTGTTATTTACATCGGCTAGTCGGTTAGAGGGGTCGATCGTCACCGACTTTATTGCCTTAGCCTGGCTTGGGACATGGAAGCTGTACTCCAATTCAACCCAAGGCCAATCTTCCAAAATCGTTCGTTGACCGGCATGCTCGGCCGATTTTTCCCCGCGCATAATTCGCATAGGGATGTAGAATTCCTCTGTGCTTCCGTCTTGATATTCTACCCAGACATCAAGGGGCATGGGCATGAGTCCAATACGCTCAATCCGTATCACATGTTGTTCCGCATCAGCACTATCCACTTCCACTGAGGCGACCGCGTAATCAATGGTTTTGGTGGTATGAACAAAGTATTCATGAAACCAGTCTAATATCATGCCGGATTCTTTTTCCATGAGTCGTATGAAATCCAAGTCGGTTGGATGTTTGAGTTGCCATTCCTTATGGTACCGTAACATACCCGAGCGAAACGCCTCTTCCCCCATGATGTACCGAAGTTGATTTAAATAAACGGCCCCTTTTGAATAGGCGGCGCGACCATAGGCAAAATTGGTATGATAGTGATCGGCATGAGTAGCCATGGGTTCTTCCTTACCTGATTCCACAAGACGGATATACCCATTCAAGGAACCATTATGTGGATTTCCATTGGTTTGAAATAGGTGCTGCATCGTTTCAGAGCTCGCAAAACTGGTGAACCCCTCATCCATCCACTCATATAGGGCTTCGTTGGTAGCCAGCACATTTTGATACCAGCTATGATACATTTCATGTACGGTAACCCCAACCAAACTTCGGAGACTTCTTGCTCCCGTGATCAATGTTCCCATGGGATATTCCATTCCGCCGTCTCCTCCTTGAAGCGTAGTAAATTGCGGATACGGGTAGCGTCCAAAATGTGTATTGGCGTATTGAAAGGCCTGAACCGTTAGTTCAGGGAGAGCCTCCCAATGAGCCCGGTACTCTTCGTTTTCCTCAGAACTTTTATTAACCGCTACGACCGGATCTTGATAGAGAAAATGGAGCATAGGTCCGTCGGGTACTTGCGTTTTAACATGCTTGAAATCGGGATCAGCGCCCCAGAAAAAATCCAAAACATCATCCGCAACAAAATGCCAGGTGAGTGTTTCGCCACCTGTTTTCACTACTACGCCATCATCCTCATATCCGTGACCAACCTCGTTTGGATTTTGGAGAATTCCAGTTCCACCTAAAACATAATTTTTATCAATCGTAATTTTAACATCAAACTGCCCAAATACCCCGTGAAACTCACGGCCGATGTACGGGTTGGGATTCCAACCACGATAGTCGTACTCGGATAATTTGGGATACCATTGGCTCATTGAAAATTCCACGCCCTCAGCATTATTCCATCCGCTTCGTCGAATTTGTAAAGGTACTTGACTGTTGAACACCATTTCGAAAACCGTCTGCTCGCCTGGCAGTAAGGGCTTGGCAAGTGGAGCCACCAAAATGGTACCTTCAACCTGAAAATCCAGAGCAACACCATCCTGTGTCAGACGTTCTATGTGATGATACCCGATTTCGTCTTCGCTTAAGTGAAAAATACGGTCTCGAACTCTGTTGTCAGGATCTTCAATCGTTCTGGATCGCACATCCATCATACTACCCGGCTGAAACGCGTTGAAATACAGATGGTAAAACACTCGATCAATAACATCTGGAGAGTGATTGGTGTAGACCAGTCGCTGTTCTCCGCTAAATTGGTGCGCGGGAGCATCGACCACTATGTTCATGGTGTAATCCACCTCTTGCTGCCAATAGCCCGCAGTGTAGGCCGATTGAACGGAAGGAGTAGCGGGGGCTATCGACCCATTGGATTGTGCGTTTACCGTGACAATGCATAGTGCAAAAGCAGATAAAAATGATGTTAAGATGGTTTTCATGAGGATATCTCTTGGTTAGTAAACAATATCGGTTCGTAATTATTGGAGGGTCTTTACAGAGTCGTTCTCGAATTAAATGCACGGCTCAAGGTGACCTCATCGATGTATTCTAATTCGGTACCCATCGGAATTCCATAGGCAATCCGGGTAACTGCAACTTCATAGGGTTGTAACAACTTATGAATATAATACGAAGTCGCCTCACCTTCTGCATCCGGATTTAAGGCCAGAATCACTTCTTCAATGGATTCTTCCCTCACGCGCTCCAATAGTTCTTTTATTCGAAGCTGATCAGGCCCCACATTATCCATGGGAGAAATGATTCCTCCAAGCACATGGTACCGACCCTGGTACTCATTGGTTCGTTCGATGAGGTAGACATCGTTGAATTCCTCAACCACGCAAAGGGTTTTGGTCGCTCGTTTCGGAGAAGTACAAATGGCGCAAGGGTCTGAGTCACTAATGCTACCGCAAGTAGAGCACCGGCTTACTTTTGTGGCCAAGTCAAGAAGAGCGTGCGCCAGGTTTTGAACGTACTGATCATTTTGTTTAAGCAAGTGAATGGCCATGCGCTGAGCCGATTTGCGCCCCGTTCCCGGTAGCTTAGACAACTGCTCAATCGCGCGTTCTAGGTATTCTGAAATAAGTGGCACAGGCTAGTTAAATTAAAGCGTTTATAGGGGATTACAGTCCAAATTTAGACAGATCAAAACCAGGTATTCCGCCATCAGGCATCATGCCCTTATAGGCACTTTGCATTTCTTCTTGCGCGGCTTCCTCAGCTTTTTCTAAGGCTCGGTTCACACCGGCTACCACGAGATCTTCCAGCATTTCACGATCGTTTTCACCCACCAAGCTTTCATCAACCTCAATTTTTAGAACTTTTCGCTGCCCATTGGCGGTCACTTTAACCATGCCACCGCCTACTTCAGCATGTACCTGAATATGTTCTAATTTGGCTTGGCTTTCCTTGACCTTCTCTTGCATTTCCTGAATTTTGCCGAACATATCGGCCATATTAAAATTATTCATAACGCCTCATTATGGATGAATAGTTTTCGTATTTAGTATTCGAGTTCGGCACCTAGTTTATCTACGATATCCTTTAAAATGGGGTCTTTTTTGATGAGTTCTTTAAAAAATTCGTAGGGATTTTTTTCTTTTTTAGGCGCGGCCTGTTCATTGATCACCTCAATGTGCAATCGCAACATATACCCGAAGTGATCCTTGAGATGAAGGCATAATTCCCGAGATTGCTGATCCAGCATTTGCTTGGACAATGGATTGTCGCATTCTAATTTGAGCACATCGCCCACCAAATCCACGGGTTGAACCCGTTCGACCTGAAGTTCTAAAATTTTTGGAATCTTGCCCGAGAGTCCCTGTACAAAATCTTCCCAGGCCGCTGTTATGGTATCGAAGCTCAGTTGCTTTTGGTCGTTGTTGCCCGTCTCCTTCTGGGGGGCATCTTCTTCGGGTTGAACCTGCTCATTTCCACCGGCTTCCACCGCCTCATTTGGCACTTCGGCTTCTGTGCTTGGCGTCGTTTCTTTGGTATGGTCCTGGTGATCGCTTAAAGATGGCGCCCCTAGGTCAATACGGTCCAAGAAACTGGGTTTTTCTTTTCGGGTTGAAGAGGGTGGTTCCGATTCTTGGGCAGGTTCTGGTTCTTCGATGCTCTTAGACACCTCTACCGCATCGGAAGTTTCTGTGGCTTCTTCGACAGCTTGTGGTGCTTCAACAGCATCGGAAACGTCTACCCCTCCTACTTGAACTTTGGCAATCAGCTTCTTCAACCCGTCTAATGGTTCCAGATGAACCATTTTTAAAAACATCAATTCGAAAGAGATCCGCGGCTGACTTACTTCTTTGATTTTTATTTGATGCTCACTCACCAAATACAGATATCGCATGATATCGGTGGCGTCCAAGGATTGTGCTTCTTTCTGATACCGAGATTTGGTTTCAGCGGAAGCTTCAATGAGGTCCATCTTGCGGCTTTGTTTGGCAACATACAAGTTGCGTAAATGTTCCACGAGCCCAACCAGGAATTCTTGAATATCGTACCCCTCCTGCAAGAGAGTATGAATAAGTTCTAGGCCTCCCGAGGAATTTCGCTGCGTAACGAATCCCATAAACTCAAAAAGACGATCAGACCCAACTACATTTAAGGCTTTAAGTAATTCATGGTGTTGAATATCATCCCCACAAAAGGCAATGGCTTGATCGAGTAATCCAAGCGCATCACGTAGGGCGCCATCGGCCTTTTTTGCGATGACATGAAGGGATTCGTGATCAATGGTGATTCCTTCATCCCGTGTGATTTTTTCTAAACGAGTCACGATTTCATCTACGGCAATTCGTTTGAAATCGAAGCGTTGAACCCGTGATAGAATCGTTGGTAGTACCTTATGAGGTTCGGTCGTTGCAAAGATAAAGATGGCATGCTCGGGAGGCTCTTCGAGGGTTTTTAGCAGCGCATTGAATGCGGCCTTAGAGAGCATGTGAACCTCATCTACAATAAAGATTTTATACCGTCCATTTTGAGGAGGTATGCGCACACTCTCTCGCAAATGGTGAACATCTTCAACCTTGTTATTGGACGCGGCATCGATTTCAATGATGTTGAGCGTTTGGTTGAGCGCCTCTCCGTCGACCGTGTCGTCGATTCCATTAATCACTCTGGCTAGCACCCTTGCCATGGTGGTTTTCCCAACCCCTCTGGGCCCACAAAACATATAGGCATGGGCAATCCGGTCTTGTTCCACGGCATTTAATAGGGTATTGCTTACGTGTTCTTGCGAAACAATATCATCAAAGCTCTGTGGGCGGTATTTTCGGGTAAGTGCTCGGTACGAATTAGACATAGGATAAAGGTACAAAAAAGACGAACGATTTGAAGACTTAAGCTAGGATTTCATAAGGTCTTCAATGCTTTGGCGTTCTTTCACAATATGCGTTAGATTTTCATGCCCGTTTTCGGTGACTACAATATTGTCTTCGATACGGACGCCGCCGAAGGTAAGAAGGGATTGAATTTTTTCTGTGTTCAAAAAGTCCTTTTTCGACTCATCCTCTAGGGCGGGCTCGAGTACAGCGGGTACAAAATAAATTCCGGGCTCAATGGTTACGACCATCCCAACCTCTAGTTCACGTCGTGCTCGTAGGTAAAAAATCCCTGGACGGTCGATACGCTCCACTCCTTTTGGATAGCCACCCACATCATGGGTGTCTAGCCCTAGAAAATGCCCCAATCCATGGGGGAAAAATAGGGCAAATATATTGGCTTCCATGAGCTCGTCCAAACGGCTTTTAACCACTCCCATATCCAATAATCCTTGCATCATGGTGCGGGCAGCCAACATATGCAAGTCTTCCATTTTTACCCCGGGTTTGATTGCCGAAATGACTTCATTTTGAGCCGCCAAAACCGCGTCATAAACGGCGGCTTGATCAGCTGAAAACCGCCCATTCACCGGGAACGTTCGACTAAAATCGGACGCGTAACCTTGATATTCAAAACCGGCATCAATCAGGAATAAATCCCCATCTTGGGTCTGGCTGGTATTGGATACATAGTGGAGAATAGCAGCATTAGGACCCGAGGCATAGATTCCATTATAGGCATCTTGTTGCAATCCATGTGCGAGTTGAACTTGGTTGAATAGCGCTTTGGCTTCGTATTCGTACATGCCAGGTTTCCACTGCCGAATGACGGCTTCGTAAGCTTTCGAGTTAATCTCACTCGCTGTACGAAGGCAGTTTAGCTCACCCTCGGTTTTTATGACACGAGCGTCAATCAGGGCATCTACAAGTGCCTCATGGTCGGTATTCACAGGGGCTTTCAAACTCTGAATAAGGTTGGCATCATCGGTATTTTGACAAAAAACATGCGTTGGACGAAGCTCAAGCAACACACGTTCGAGATCGTCTATATAGTGGATGTGATCAGGGCTATATTCCTTACGATACTGCTCCAAACTTTTCACATAGCCATGCCAGACAGCATATTGGGCATCTCTTTTGGGGACAAACAAATGAAATTCTTTCGCGTCAATTTCCAATATTGCGGCGCAATCCGGCTCATTCACCCCGGTCACGTACCAAAAATTGGATTCTTGCCGGAACGCAAACTCATAATCGGTATTGTAGCGATACATGACTTTGGCTCCTGAGAGAAAGATGAGGCTTTGATGGGTTTCTGAAAAAAGCTGATATAATTTTGTTCGGTGCTCGTGGTACATAAAAAAGGTTTGGGTGGTTTGTAAGCTGTTTCGGGTTGGTACGGTTTAGGGTTGGCAAGAACTCATCGGATAATATAAACACCAAGAATGCCATCAAAATGTAGGATGGCATCTTCTGAGGTAATTTCGTTAGAACTTCCATCTTGTACACCCATGGCTAAGGTTCCGTTGGTCAGCGGATATTTGACGCCTGTTGAACTGAAATTGGTGACCGCCCCTTCGACAGGTAAAAAAGAAATGCCGGTACCTATGGGAAGCTCGGGTGAGTAAGGCGATTCGGTAAGAAACAATTCCCCATGATTATCCTTGAATCGAATATCGTTGAAATGTGAGAAATAACGCCGCATCACCGATAGGTTTTTAATGGTATGATCGAAACGTTTCCCCGTAGCACCCAGCACAGTAACGCTAATGACCCCTTGTTTGAGCGCATAATCCAAGCATTTTTCGAGATCGTTG
Source organism: Bacteroidota bacterium (assembly GCA_038125045.1). Lineage (GTDB taxonomy): Bacteria > Bacteroidota > Rhodothermia > Balneolales > Balneolaceae > UBA1275. The sequence goes on along the minus strand of JAYPDB010000101.1, from coordinate 1,087 downwards.
GTTTCTTGATCGGATATTTCTAGCACCTGAACCCCCTCATGACGAGTATAGACAAAGCTGTCTAAGTCGCCAATCACAATATCGGGCCTGTGTCCATAACCCAAATACACATGACCGCCACTATCGGCGCCGATATGTAGCTGGGCCTTGGCCATTTCTTGTTCTAAAAGTGCTTTTTTGGGTGGGATTCCTCCGCCAATGATTAGTGCATGCATGCTTATTCGATAGAATGTGGGATAGAATACTAATATATTAGTCTTAATCGTTGTATAAAACTGAACAACAGCCTATTTGAATTCGATCCTAATGACCATGTACCAGGACCTTATCACACACCTATTATCACACAAAAAAGTAGCGGTATTTTCTCATATACGCCCCGATGGCGATTGTTTGGGTTCCCAAATCGGACTTTGCCTATGGCTCGAGCAAAATGGTGTGGAGGCGGTCGCCTATAATCAGGATCGCATCTCGGATAATTTGCGATGGCTCATGAAATTTTTTCGGGTTGAAGTTCCCCCAATCGATGCGATAGACAAGGTGGACGCGGTGGTTTTTGTAGACGGTAATCAGCTATCTCGATTTGGTTTGGTCGCCGAACATGCTGAGTCTTCGGGTAAGCCATTGTATATGATCGATCATCACCCTTTTCCAAGTGAGGTCTTCACCGAGACGGTATCGGTACCTGCGGCTTCATCGACCTGTGAACTTGTCTACGGATTGTACACGGCTCATAATCCTGATCAATTAATCCCCAACGCATGCAAAGCCTTGTATACGGGACTGGTTACCGATACGGGATCGTTTCAGTTCGACAGCGTAACACCCGATACGTTAGCCGCCGCCTCGGACCTATTGAAACGTGGTGGTTTTCGACCCAACGAAATTATAGACGCGCTTTACGCCCATAAAAGCCACGGGCAAATTGCCTTATTAGGACGTGCTTTAAATACCATTGAAACCCATTTTGATGGGCGGATAGCCAGCATCACGGTAACCCGCGAGATGTTTGAAGCTACGGGCACGGGTCCTAGTGATACGGAAGGATTTGTTAACTATCCGCTGAGTTTGGAGGGTGTGATGGGAT
>JAYPDB010000100.1:0-7853 GCA_038125045.1 Bacteroidota bacterium | reverse complement strand
CCAAATGGCAGTACAAGACTGAGCTCTTTAAAGGACTCTAGTGGTATATTTTTTTGAAGTCGAAACGACCCTGGCGAAAACTCAGTCCAAAATTCTAGAGAGGTTCTATTTTCTACATCCATCGTTTCCGCTCCAGTTGATACAGGATTTCTCTGTATACTCATGGCTGGTTGAAGGTCTGTTGCAGGGGTATTGATCTCTTCTGATGAGGGGTCTTCGAGCTCTAGCTTTTGTTTGTACTCTTCGATTTTGGCTAATTTCTCTAAAGCAGACAACTCTTTTAGATCGGCCCATTCCGAGATATGAGAGAGTTTTTTTGCTTCAGACTCCGATCGATCGGATTCATTAGAGTCTCTATTCGTCACCACTAAGGCAATGACAAACAGGGCAAAACCAGTAAAAAATATTTCCCAAGAAAATGAACGCATAGATTTCCTACATTTCAGAGTTCATTAAACATACGAAGTTTGTCTGGTAATGTTGCAGTAAAATCAACGATGCCGCTTACGATCAATAAACGCTTTTAACCGTAGAGCTATGCTTACACCCGATATCATTAAATCATGGTGTGACCCCCATCTTGAACAGGCGATCAAGGAGCGGGAGTATCTTCATCAAAACCCTGAACTCAGTTATCAAGAGTACAAAACAACCCAATATATTGTAGATGAGTTAAGCAAGTTGAATATTCGAGTAGAGCGTTTACTTGATACGGGTTGTATAGGTATTATTGAAGGGGATATTCCCTCGGATCGAACCATTGCCCTAAGAGCAGATATTGATGCTCTTCCTATTCAAGAAGAAGGAGATGCGAAGAAGGATTTTTTCTCCACCATTCCTGGGGTTGCGCACTGTTGTGGGCACGATGCTCATACCGCAAATTTACTGGGAACGGCTCGAGTACTTATGGAGCATGTAGATCAATTGGAAGGTCGAGTGATTTTAGTTTTTCAACCCGGTGAAGAAACTCTTCCTGGGGGTGGTAGATTACTTTGTGAAACGGGATGGTTACAAAAGCAGAATATTCAACATATTTTTGGTCTTCATACCTCACCATCACATGATGTGGGCATCATTGCTAGTAGGAAGGGTGAATTGATGGCTGCACCTGATGAATTTACCATTCGAATTGTGGGTCTTGGTGGCCATGCGGCCCGACCGCACGAAGCAGTTGATCCCATTGTGATTGCCTCAGAATGCATTCTTTCCCTCCAAACAATTGTAAGTCGTAATGTTGATCCAACCGAAAAAGCGGTACTTACAGTAGGTCGGGTTGAAGGGGGTTCTGCCCATAACATCATTCCAGAGGAAGTTAGACTCTGGGGAACCATTAGAACCTTTTCTAAAGAAACGGCTCAAGTTATTGAGCAACGAATGCATGAATTGCTTCAAGGATTAGCAAAAGCACATCGTGCGGTAATTGAGCTGGATATAAATAAAGGGTATCCTGCGGTCATAAACGACAATCATTCATCTGAAGTTTTACAAGAAACCGCTTTGGCGTTATTTGGTTCTGAGAAGGTTGAAGAAATGGAACGCCCTATTATGGCCGGTGAAGATTTCTCCTTTTATCAACAGGAATTTCCAGGGGCTTTTTACTTTGTAGGCAGTGGTTCGGAAGCGACCGATTCACAGCATGTATGGCATCATCCAAAATACAATGTAGATCCTGGCTTTTTTTCTTCAGCCATGCCAATGATGGTGGCTTTAGCGTTTGGATTGAATAAACATCCATGAGTCGAACACTGGTTTACCAACGTCCAAGCTCAGCAGAGTGGTCTTATTGGGAGTCTGAATTGGACTGGAAGAATCGGTTCCATGTAGAATTTCCTACCGATGTCTTAAAAGCCAGTTATGACTTTGTGGTTATAGGGGGTGGTTTTACGGGTTTATCTGCTGCTTATCATACGTCCTTAATGCATCCAACCGCTAAGATAGCCGTATTAGACAAGTATCATCCACCGATCGGGGCGAGCACAAGAAACGCAGGATTTGCTTGTATTGGAACCATAGGAGAGTTCTTGGCAGATGCTGTTCTAGAACAAAAGGAAGTAATTTGGGACCGAATGAAGAGTCGCTGGGACGGCCTTGAACTCTTACGAAAAACCTTGGGTGACGAGGCTATCGGTTTTGAACCCAGTGGTGGTTATGAACTTTTTACGTCGAAAGAAGCCTATTATAAAGTGGAGCCTCATATCAAAGAATGTGAGCAAGCTTTGAAAGAGCGAATCGGTGGTTCAGAGTGGTATACTCCTACCAGAGTCAATGATTATCAGGCAATATTTATGCCAAATGAAGGATGCCTTCAACCCGCGAAAGCATGGCAAAGTCTAGCCCAAAAGTGTAGAGAACGATCGATTACCCTTTCTTGGGGGACCAATGTATCTGAGATAGACGATGAGGTTGGTTCAGTTAAGGTAGTATTAGAACCCGGTCAGCCTCATGATGTGATCACTGCATCTGCTGTAGTGGTGGCAACGAATGCGTTTAGTTCAACCATATCGTCATCTGAGTTTGACCCTTCAACTGTACAGCCAGGTAGAGGAATGGTTTGGGTGACGCAACCACTTTCCGAGTTGAAATGGAGAGGGACTTTTCATGCCGAGGAAGGCTATATCTACTTTAGAAGCGTAGGAGAGAATCGCTTATTACTTGGTGGAGCGAGGCATAAAGATAGGATTACAGAAGAAACTCATCATTTTGGAATCAATGAAACCATTGCACACTTTTTGAAGGATTACATGCGAGATGTTCTGAAGATATCGCCCGAGCAGATAGCCTATCAATGGTCGGGTATCATGGGATTCACTTCAACGAAAAATCCCGTTTGTAGAGCGAATCTAAACGGGAATGTGATTCATGCGGTTGGATTGAGTGGAATGGGAGTAGCTCTAAGTTCTGAATTAGGTAGACGGGCAGCTCGGTTATTGGAATAGGTCCGATTTAGGAGAATAAATTTTCGCGTTTTAAGGTATTAGTGAATTCCGAATAGACCTTGAGCCATTCCGCTAACATTATAGCTGTTGCACCCCAAAGTGGTGTTTTGTGTACATCGTAAAAGGGTACCTTATACCGCTGGTTACGCAATTCCCAAAGCGATTCTTTTTGGTTTGATTGCTTTGTAAAGTGTTCGATGGGAATGGATAAAATTTCTTCTACTTCCTCAGGATTGGGGATTAATGGGAGGCAAGAGGGGATTATTCCAACGTGTGGAGTAATCTGATGCCTTGAATGATGTAGATAAAAATCGGGGAGTTTACCGGCCAGTGTGATGTCCTTTGACGGTATTCCAAGCTCTTCTTCTAGCTCGCGTAAGACCGCTACTTTCGAATCTTCTCCAGGGTCAACTTTTCCTCCAGCAAAACTTATTTGTCCCCCGTGACGTAAGTTCTCTTTTCTTAGTGTTAATACCAGTTCCAGGAGGGGTGGAGCGTTTTTTATGGGATCATGGTATTTAACCAAAATACAGATGGTGCTCGGAGTGTAGCGTCGAGAATTATGTGGAGTTGAAGCCGAAAGTGCCTCAGGTGATTCCAAAGGTTTCGGAATCATCTGGTCATAAGGGTGTTCTTGATGATTTTTGGATAGAATTTCTTTGAACACCGAATGTACTACGTCAAAAGCCATGAGATAATATAGCTATCTAGAGGAAAGATTTTTTATGAAAGTCCTACCTGCTTACCTTTAGGAAGAAATTTTTAAATGAAATAAGGCATGAAAAAATATAATGTATATGGAGTTGGTAATGCTCTGGTAGATTTGGAATGCAAGGTGAATGAGGCATTCATTGCGGAACAGAAGGTTGCCAAAGGTTTAATGACCCTTGTAGATGAGCAGACGCAAGAACGTTTATTGCAGGCAATGGAACAGCATCAGTACGAGCGAAAATCAGGTGGATCTGCTGCCAATACCATGATTGCTATTAGTCAACTAGGTGGTAAGGCATTCTATTCCTGCAAGGTTGCCAGTGATGAATTTGGAGATTTCTATCTCCACGACATGTCTGAGGCTGGAGTAGAGACCAATTTGGATGGACAGCAAAGACAAGAGGGAACAACAGGGAAATGTCTGGTCATGGTGACCGAAGATTCGGACCGAACCATGAATACTTTTTTGGGAATTTCTTCTGGTTTATCGGTATCGGAACTTTCTCCTCTAGCGATTCAAGCCTCTGATTATGTGTATGTAGAAGGGTATTTGGTTGCTACTGAGGATGGATATGAAGCCATGAATAAGTGTTTCGAATGGGCATACGAATACGGGGTAAAGACCTCGATCACCTTATCGGATCCATCCATTGTTCAGGCATTTCGACCAAAATTTGAGCGTTTGATTGGCGCATCCGTTGATTTGTTGTTTTGCAATGAGGATGAGGCCAAAGCCTATACGGGGAAATCTAATTTACTGGAAGCACGAGAAGCTTTAAAAAAGGATGCTAAACGCTTTGTAATTACTTTGGGTAAAAATGGAGCTATGATTTTTGATGGGGAAACCTTTATAGATATCGAACCATATCCGGTTAAAGCGATAGACTCTAATGGGGCTGGTGATATGTTTGCAGGAGCTTATCTCTATGGCATTACCCATGGTATGGGTGCGGCTGCTTCTGGAAAATTAGCCACCAAAGCGGCATCGAAAGTAGTTGGACAATATGGTCCAAGATTGTCGTGGAAGGATATGCAGGATTTGCTATGAACTCTTTAGTTTTAGCCTCTCGAAATGTACATAAGATTCAGGAGCTAGAGAGCTTATTATCTGGGACAGCACTCAGCCTTCAATCGGCACTCGATTTTGATTTTCTAGAAGAGGTTGAAGAAGATGCGCTGACTTTGGAAGGTAATGCCCTTAAAAAAGCAAGGTATACGGCGTTAGCCACAGGTATGGCGAGTATTGCCGATGATACAGGCTTAGAAGTACATGCCTTAGGAGGGGCTCCTGGAGTCTATTCGGCTCGTTTTGCAGGTCCTAATGCTAGTTACCAAGATAATGTAGATAAATTACTTTCAGAACTAGATGGGGTTGATACGAGAATGGCACAGTTTAGAACCGTTATTGCATTAGTTGATGGAACCAATGAATGGCTTTTTGAAGGAATCTGTCCGGGAAGCATAGCGCGAGAGGAGTCCGGTTCTGGTGGTTTTGGATACGATCCTATTTTTATCCCCGATCTATATAGTGTGACTTTTGCCGAATTAGATGCCAAGGAAAAAAACCGCATCAGTCATAGAGGCTTAGCTATGAAGAAAGCTGTAGCATTTTTAGAACAGTGGGTATAAGTCATGGGTTTTAGCGCCATAGATTATGCGGTTTGGTTAATGTATTTGTTGGGTGTTGCCTATTTTGGTTTACGAGCCTCTGGGAATCAACAGAATGCGAAGGATTATTTTTTAGGTGGTACGGGTTTACCGTGGTGGGCTGTTTTGTTTTCCGTGGTTGCCACTGAAACCTCAACCCTCACCTTTATAAGTATACCTGCTGTGGCTTATGGTGGTAATTTGACCTTTTTGCAGATCACTATTGGGTATCTGATGGGTCGTATTATTGTGGCCCTTGTTTTTCTTCCCCGATATTTTGAGGGGGAGATGTTTACTGCTTACACCTTTTTGGAGCGAAGATTCGGTGCTTCTATGAGAAATGCTACGAGTATTACCTTCATGGTGACTCGTCTTTTGGCCGATGGTGTTCGGTTATTTGCAACGGCTATTCCATTAGCCGTATTGTTGCGTTTGGGTGGTGCTTTTGTAGAATTAGGTGATTTTGAGTTGTATGGATTGTCTATACTAGTCATCACCTTGATCACCCTGATGTACACCTTTTTAGGTGGTATTAAAGCAGTTGTTTGGATGGATGTCGTTCAACTAGGCGTCTATCTTGGTGGAGCGATCATTGCGGCTATTCTTTTGATGAAGAATTTACCAAACGGGTGGACGGGATTCGAGACATTGGTCATAGAAACAGGAAAAACCCAATGGTTTGATTGGGGGTGGAATGGGAATTGGAAAGAGTTTTTATCCAAACCGTATACCTTTTTAATTGCGCTAGTAGGGGGAGCTGTTTTTTCATTGGCTTCTCATGGTACGGATCATTTACTGGTGCAGCGCCTTCTGGCAACAGGTTCGTTGAAATCGGGTCAAAAAGCATTAATTGGGAGTGGGGTAATCGTCATTGTTCAATTCACCATGTTTCTGTTTATTGGCCTATTACTGTACACGTTTTATGAGGCGGCCAGTATACAGGCATTGGGACTTTCGACTCAGGATGAAATTTTTGCTAAATATATTGTCGAGCAGATGCCAGCCGGTATTTCGGGCTTGATCGTTGCGGCTTTATTTGCAGCAGCAATGAGTAGTTTAAGTTCTTCCTTAAATGCACTTGCATCAACGACACTTTACGACATCTATTTACCCTATCAAAAAAAGATCTTAAGTAGTGTACAAGAACTAAAAATCTCGAGAATAATTACTCTATTGTGGGGTATAATACTGAGTGTTTCGGCTCTCTTTTTTGCTTCATTACAACTGCAATCAGGTGAACGACCAACAGTGGTGGAGTTAGGCTTAGGAATTGCCTCGTATACCTATGGTGGATTGTTGGGGGCTTTTTTGTTGGGTATGCTCAGCAAGAAAGCTACTACAAAAGATGCACTTACGGGCTTTTTTGTTGGATTAGGATGTTTCCTATTTATGGTCAATGGACCCGTTCAAAATCTATTACCGGGTGAACCACTGGAGCTAGCCTGGCCATTATACACGGCAGTTGGTGCTATAATCGTAGTATGCACCGGCCAGACACTTGCAGTAACCACCCGTTCTAAAACAACTACTTAAGCCTTAAGATAGGATATGGTTACCAGCGTAGTATGGTTTCACTACGTTTGGGGCCCGTTGAAATTATTTTGAATGGAACCCCAATGTAATCCTCAATGAAAGCGATGTATTCTTTTGCTGCTTCGGGCAATTCTTCCCATTCGGTTATTCCTGAGATATCCTTATCCCAACCTTGTAGTTCGGTATAGACTGGTTCCACTGATTCGAGTTTTTTTAGTGCCAATGGAAATACGGTAGTCTCTTCCCCGTTTATGCGATAAGATGTACATACTTTAATGGTCTCAAAGCCATCCATAACATCCATCTTGGTTAGGGTGAGTTCATTAAGCCCGTTAATGCGACAAGCATATTTTAAGGCCACTAAGTCTAACCATCCGCATCTCCGAGGTCTGCCAGTTGTTGCGCCAAATTCATGGCCTTTTTTTCTGAGCAGTTCTCCGGTTTCGTCTAGAAGTTCACTTGGGAAGGGGCCATTTCCTACTCGCGTGCAGTAGGCCTTTGTTATACCCATAGCTTGTGAGATGGCAAGAGGAGGAATCCCACTTCCCGTACAGGCACCTCCCGAAGTGGGAGATGAAGAGGTTACATAGGGATAAGTTCCGTGATCAACATCTAGTAAACAGCCTTGAGCGCCTTCAAGCAGAATGTTATCACCTCGCTCTATGGCCTCATGAAGTAAATGAGTCGTATTACAAATGTAGGGTCGAAGCTTCTGTATAGCTTCTCCCATTTCTTGAATGAGAGCCTGTGCATCAATTACAGGTTCTTTGTACATATTTTCAAGTGCACGATTGATGTCTTCAATATTTTGAATCAGTTTTCCGTGCAATACTTCCGTGTCTAATAGATCAATCATTCGAATACCGATGCGTGCCACTTTACTCACATAGGCAGGACCAATCCCTCTACCGGTTGTACCGATGGCCAGATCACCTTTGTTTTTTTCTTTCATACGATCCAAGACCTTATGATAGGGCAGGATCACATGAGCAGTTTCTGAAATGAAGAAACGATTTTCTAGGGTAA
>JAYPDB010000099.1:4737-7997 GCA_038125045.1 Bacteroidota bacterium | reverse complement strand
CCAACCGAGTTCGCGCTATCTCAAAACTATCCCAATCCGTTTAACCCTAGCACTCAGATAGAGTTTTCGATACCCGAAGCTTCACAGGTGCAATTAGAGGTCTTTAATATGCTGGGTCAAAAAGTGCAGACCCTGAAAAATGAGCGAATGGCTGCGGGCTATTACTCTGTGGTATTTGAAGCAGGAGGCCTGTCGAGCGGGGTGTACTTCTATCAACTGCGCATGGGCAACCAAGTTCTCACCAAACAGATGTTACTTCTGAAGTAGCTTCTTTCAACCCGAATTATGAAAGCCACCCTTCATCGGTGGCTTTTTTTGATGCCCAAACTTCTACAAAACCAATAATGGTTACCAAGCTGGGTACGATAAGAGCCGAAGGGCCAAAGGCATCTAAGCCGTCGCCAATGAAAAGGTTGTAGGTGATTTGGAGAAGAGCGCCCGCCAATGATAGCACATAAGCGTGAAAGGCCCATTTCTTACGTAAAAGCAACAAAAATGAAGCAGCGGTTCCAACCCAAACTGCAATGGCATAACTCCCCGTGACCCATGCCGGTCTACTGGTAAAGAAATCTTGCTGAGCGGAACTCATGGTGTCGAACATTTCAGGGCCCATGAACATCTCATTCAGATAAAACACGACTCCGGTTAAATTCCAACCGATGAAAATGACGCTGGCAACAAAAATCCAATTGGGTGTTTCTGCTTTATTGGTTTCCATATCCGCAACTCCTTTTTGAAAAAATGTATGTGTTAATTTGTACTATAATTTAAATTAATTTATTATATTTCAAACGCTTAAGAATAGTTGTCAGTTAGTTTCCTGAGAATAGAAATTAATCATGAGTCAGCCATACGAGCTATCCCATCAAATTAGCTGAACACACGAGCAACCATTTTTTGTTAGATCTATTACATTCTAACGTCCAAAAAGTTTTATTGATACCATAACCCGAAATGATGTAGTGTGAAAACTGCGTCATTTTTTTTAAAGGCAGTTATTCCAAACGATAACTGCCTTTTTTTATCACATTATATGATCTTCTTGAGCCATTTTAGTTTTCCCTTATAGGGTGGGTAGCGCATGGGTAGATCAAAAAAGAATGATTTTTTCATAATGCTTTTGGTGTGAGAAAAGGCATCAAAACTATGTTTTCCGTGATAAGCGCCGGTACCGCTGCTGCCAATGCCACCGAAAGGCATATGGGGGTTTCCGAGATGAGCTACAGTATCATTGATGGCTCCACCACCAAAACTTAACTCATATAGGAACCGTTGCTCCATGTTCGGGTCTTTGGTAAACACATAGCATGCCAAAGGTTGTGCATGTTGAGCAATCATGTTTTCTAATTCCTCAAGTGTATCATAACCAATGATGGGCAAGATAGGGCCAAAAATTTCCTCCTGCATCAATGGCGTATCTAGGTTCTTTAAGCTTACAAGGGTAGGAGAAAGAAAACGCTCATTTTGGTCATGATGCCCACCAGCTTCTACAACTACATCCTGAGAGTTCAGGAGATTAACCAAGCGTCTGAAATGCCTATCTGAAATGATACGAGGATAGTCATCACTTCCAGCAGTATCCGGTCCATAAAAACGCTCAATGACGGTGTTCATTTTTTCTATCAATTCCTGCCTAATCCCTTTTTCAACCAAAACATAATCGGGTGCTACACAGGTTTGGCCCGCATTTAGAAATTTACCCCAAACAATTCGTTTGGCGGTCACTTCTAAATCAGATGTGCCATCCACAATACAGGGGCTTTTTCCCCCTAACTCAAGAGTAGTCGGTATCAGGCGTTTACCTGCGGATTCTGCAATTAGTTTCCCAATAGAGGTACTGCCGGTGAAGAAGATATAATCCACATCCAGCTCGACCAGTTTAGCGCTTACATCTGCGTCACCATTAACTATGGCGATATATTCCTCTGAGAAATACGCTTGCAACATGTTGGTAAGTACAGATGCTACTTCTGGGGCCCATTCCGATGGCTTTAGGATAGACGTATTGCCAGCTGCGATAGCGCCAATCAGAGGATTAAGGCAGAGCTGTACCGGATAATTCCACGGCCCAATGATCAAGGCTACTCCATAGGGCTGAGCAATACTGAAGTTTTTAGATGGAAAATTAATAAGTACGTCTCGGACAGGTTTGGCTTTCATCCACTTTTTAAGACGTTTTTTCACATAGCGAATCTCGGCCAGAATCAAACCAATTTCTGTGCCATAGGATTCGTAAGCTGATTTTTTAAAATCTTTATGTAAGGCCTTAATGAGTTCGGGCTCATACTGTTGGATAGCTTTTTCCAGTTTTGATAAGGCATCTATCCGGAAGGTGTAGGCCTTGGTAGTATGAGAAGAAAAAAAGCTTTTCTGGCTTTTTAATATGGTTTTAACATCTGGTTCAGACATAGGAAAAAGAATTCAATTTCAGGGATAGAACGAATCATACATGCACATAATATTTGAGAAAACAAGAATAGAATGTATTTTGAGCATCTATTCGCGTGTACTTGATCTAACTAACTAATCATTTTTGCGTGTAGAACATTCATCATAATACTAATCGAGAATATTATGTACGTAATAAAAAATGTGTGCGATTGCTTTCTTAGCGCCTTCAACCCGATAAAAACCATTACCTACGCCGTATTGGGGTTTGCATTAGTGGGTCTTTCCTGTGATATGATGGGAGATGAAAAAGAAGTGAATCAAGCAGCAAAAGAGATTACCAAAGAAGAGTTAATGGAGCACATCACCGTATTGGCTTCCGATGCTTTTCAGGGTAGGGGAACAGGCACCGAAGGCGAGCAGATGTCGGTCGATTATTTGGTGAATGCATTGCAAGAGCTAGGTGCGGAGCCTGGAGTTGGAGACAGTAGTTTTGTTCAGAGTTTTCCACTACTTGGTCAAACCACCTATGATCATTCGATGAAGGTGCGATCTGGGGTGGTAGGTTCGTCATTGATGGATATGACCTTTTATGATGATTTTGTGGCCTGGCCATCGAATCAGGGATTGAATATCGATGTCAAAAATGCTGAAATGGTATATGTGGGATACGGAATTCAGGCTCCTGAATATGATTGGGATGATTATAAGGAAGTTGATGTTAGCGGTAAAATCGTCATCATTAAGAATAATGACCCAGAGTATGATGATGAGCTTTTTGGTGGTCGTGCTCGCTTGTACTATGGCAGGTATACCTATAAATATGAGAAGGCCAAAGAAATGGGAGCGATTGGCGCCATCATTATCCATAC
>JAYPDB010000099.1:0-4637 GCA_038125045.1 Bacteroidota bacterium | reverse complement strand
GTGGCGACCATTCCGGGTAGCGACGCCGAACTCAAGGATGAGCACCTTGTTTTAACCGCTCATTTTGATCACCTGGGAGTGACCCAGCCCATCGATGGGGATGCCATCAATAATGGGGCCGAAGATAATGCGGCGGGAGTGAGTGCCGTATTAGAAATGATGGAAAGTTTTAAGGGAATTCAATCCGAAATACGCCGAAGTGTAACGGCAGTTATCGTGAGTGCAGAGGAAGTTGGATTACTCGGTTCGGAATTTTGGGCGCAGAACCCCACGATTCCACCCGCAAAGGTAACGGCTAACATTAATTTAGATGGGATGAACGTCTACGGTCCCACCAACGATTTGGTGATTATTGGTTTGGGTCGTAACAGCATGGCTGATCTCGTGGTTCACGAAGCGGGTATGGCGGGTCGTCCTGTATATCCAGATCCAGCCCCAGAGAATGGAATCTTCTACCGATCCGATCATTTCAACATGGCAAAAGTGGGTATACCTGCAATATTTCCAAACCCTGGACGAGAGTTTTTGGGTAAACCAGAAGGCTATCTTGAACTCATAGACAGCCTTAGTGCGGCTAATTATCACAGTGTAAATGACGAAGTAAATGAATACTGGGATCTAACGGGGGCCGAACAGGATACCCGTATTTTTTTCAAAGCAGCTGTTAAAGCACTTAACAGTGATGCCTTACAAATCTGGACACCAGGTGATGAATTTGAGGCTACTCGTTTACAGAGTTTAGAGTCTAACAGCAACTAACAAGCTATTCTTGGTCGCTAATCGCAATATCATAGTTGATGCTTGGGTGCGAGCTAGGGGCCAGAATACCATTTAGGACTTCAAAACTCAGCCGTACATTTTCAAGACGCTCAAGGGTTTTTATCTGTAGTTTTTTAACGCTTTGAGCTTCTACTGTAATTACAGAGGCATCCTCGTGGAAGGTATAATCCGTGGTATTTCGAAGGATAAACTCCGAATGAGTAGCATTCACAAGTTCTACTTCCAGCACTTGGGTATCCCCTTGATAACCCAGTACACGGATGGGAAGTGAGGCCTTAAGTATGGGAACTAGCCACGCTTCGCGACCAATAAATAAATTGTTGTACCAAACCACTGTTTGTTGATTAAACAAGGCATCACGTATGGCTTCTGGACTTCTTTCTTCTGCAAAGACCAAGGTTACCGGGCGATGGCCCCCATGAGGGATTTCATACATCCAGTCGGTAAGACCATGAACATCTGAGGTTCCAATGAGCGTTAAATTGTGATCTAAGGCTAATTGTAGCGCCTCATCCGAATAGGAATGCTCGTTGACCACTTCTATACCGTGGAGCATATTTTTTTCAATCAGTTCCAAGTGCATGGGTTCATAACGAGCAATACCATCTTTACGCTGGGCAGTCCACTGCGGATGATTGGTAAAAATAAAGGCTCCTTGACTTGCCGCCTCAGCGAAAGCATCCATAGGGTTTTCGGTTAAAATAGGATTCGCGTCCTGAATAAAAACGGCATTCGTATGACCAGGGGGCATCTGACGGGTGATTTCAGTTCCAGCGATTACCAATAATTCACTGCCTTCTGCCGCTGATTTCGCCAGTTCATAGGCCCGATTTCGATCGGGATGAGGAATATCCTTTGAATGAGGTTGATACTCCAAGTGCTCGGTGGTTGATATACAATCGACCCCTTCACGTAAGGCTTCTTGCACCCGAATATCTGGCCAGACGGATCCATCCGAAAAGACGGTATGCATGTGAAAATCGCAGGTTAAGGTTACCGCATTTTCAAGATCCGGAAAAAAGAACAACTGCTCTACCTCATGATTATGCCCATGGGCGGGTGGTTCGGCAACATGGCTGTGCGTGTGGGTTCCATCGTGACTGTGGCTATGTTGTGCCCAAAGACTAGTAATGGATAGACTAAGACTTAAGGCCATTATTAGATAGATATTTTTCTTCATTCTATTCGGGTTGAAGATGTTGGTTATTTGATTCAGGGGGTCTAATTCATAGGAACAGGAAAGTAACAAGCTATTTCAAGATACCATCCTACGTCTAATTAAAAAGTACAAATGGTAATAATTAATCGTAATTTTACACACGCGAAGAGTATGGTGTAGAGTCGGTTGAGCAATAAGCAATGAGCAATGAGCGATGAGCAATCACCTTTAGTACCATGTTGCTAGTCACAAATCATTCACTCAATTGGCATCCCTTTGGATACGCACAGAAAATCTATTTTAGCGGTAAGTTTTGCGCTCTTTAACCTGGGTCTTGCTTTTGCTACTTGGGCATCACGAGTTCCGGACGTTCGTGATACCGCCTTGCTCACGGCCACTACCTTAGGGTATGTGCTTCTATTTAGAGGAATGGGAACGGTTATTATGATGCCCATAATCGCGTGGGCTCTAGATTATTTTGGGCCCAAACGGGTTGCTCTTTTTATGGGTACTTTTGTAGCCCTTACTCTGTTTCCTATTGCCCTCATGAAAAGTTGGATTGGATTAGCATTATTAATGATGGGGGTGGGCATGTGCAGCAGTGGGTTTAATATCTCCGTCAATGCCTTGGGTTCCGTAGTCGAAAGTGAAACCGGCCAATCGCACATGTCCAAAATACATTCTTGGTTTGGGGTGGGTACGGTTGTGGGGGCTTTAATAGGCACCCTCACTACCCGTTTTTCGTGGTCTGCTTTGAGTCATTTTGGTTTGGTTTCAGGACTTATTTTAATGGTCTTATTTTTTGTTGCGCGATACTTACCCGATGACCCCCGAAGGACTCAAGAGCGCAGAGGATTTCAGTGGCCTCACGGAGGCTTAATAGCCTTGGGTATCATTACCTTTTTAGCGGCCACCATAGAAACATCTATTATGAATTGGGTGAGCCTCTTTTTTACAGACTATATACAGGCGAGCTCTGATTGGGCACCCTTAGGATACACGGTTTTTGCAGGGTCACTCTTAGTAATGCGTGTTTTTGGCGATCGTCTGAAAACACATTTTGGGGCCAGAAAACTGTTGGTAGGTGGATCTATCTCGACCATCACGGGCTTGATGCTTGCGGTATTCGCTCCTAATTTTTTCGTGGCTATCATGGGTATGATATTCGCCGGAGCGGGCGTTTCACTCAGTTTCCCCATGCTATTTAGCGCGGCTGGTAGGGAGGGGGCCATTGCTCTCACGAGTGTGGCTAGTTTTGGTTATGTAGGAGGAATGGTATCCCAACCCGTTATGGGCTGGGTGGTTGAAACCTTTGAGTTATCCGGAGGTTTTTTATTTATTGCGGGCGTAACGGTTATTATTGGGTACTTAGCATCTAGAGCTCGTTTGTTAGCTCCCATACACTAGCCTCGTTGGGAGGTAGTAACAATTCGCTGCCAAGTTCAAAACGGTCGCCATTCAACACATGTTCCGCACTTTTGAATGAACCCAATACTTCCTGAAATCGCTTGGCATCCAAACGTTTTTCTTCCTCTGTGGTATTTACCAGTACCATTACGGTTTGTTCTTCATGGAGTCGAAAGTAAACATAGGTTCCGTTTTCTGGAATAAAATGCTTCATCGTTCCCTCGTGTGTAGCAATCGCCCCCTTTCTCCAATTTGCCAACCCACGAATAAATTCAAAGGCTTCTTGTTCTTCGTCGGTACGACCCGAAGCCTCAAATACTGTACGCTGGTCATCGGGCCAACCACCGGGTAGGGTTTGTCTCCAAGCTTCATCGTATCCACCCCGATATTCGTGACCAAACATAAACTCTGTGCCATAATATACTTGTGGAATACCTCGCTGCGTCATTAATAGGGTTATCGCAATTTTGAAGGCATCTTTATCCTTTCCAACGTGTTCATACACGCGTGACATATCGTGATTGTCCAAGAAAATTACATTTTTCATCGCGTCGGCGTATAAGTGATCTTGCCCAAGCATGTAATACACTTTCATGAGGCCGTTTTCCCACCCAAATTCTTCGGCCATTCCATCACGAACGGCAAAGGACCATGGGAAATCTGTAATGCTGGGAAGTTTGGAATCATATCCATCCCCCTGTCCAGGTAGATCATACTGCCAGTAAGCCGCCGCAGGTGGATTAACTGCCCAGGCTTCACCAACAATGTTAAAGTCCGGATAAGAGGACAGCACAGCTTCCACCCATTCCGCCATGTACTCTTTATCGGGGTAGAGGTAGGTATCCATTCGAATACCGTCCACGCCGGAATACTCAATCCACCAAATGGTATTCACGATAAGATAATCCGTCAACAGAGGTTGATCCTGATTAAGATCGGGCATCTCCGGTACAAACCAACCGTCCACCAACTTGGTCCTGTCGTACTCCGAGGCATAGGGATCGGCTACTGCAGAGCCTTGATAATTGGTTTGCATATACTCGTCAATATTATGGACCCAATCGTGAGTGGGTAAATCCTTCATCCACCAGTGTTGATCCCCAATGTGATTGTGAATCATATCCATAATGACTTTCATGCCTCGATCGTGAGCAGCATCAATCAGATCTTTATACTCCTCATTGGAGCCATAGCGACGATCTACACGATACAAATCGGTAGCCGCATATCCATGATAGGCTCCGTACTCCGGTTTCATATCGTTTTCTATGATGGGTGTAAACCAGATGGC